>NZ_JADBQL010000016.1:259373-297571 GCF_014895905.1 Enterobacter cloacae complex sp. P15RS
GGCGGTTCGAGCCCGTCATCGCCCACCATTTCGGGTCGTTAGCTCAGTTGGTAGAGCAGTTGACTTTTAATCAATTGGTCGCAGGTTCGAATCCTGCACGACCCACCAATGTAAAAAAGCGCCCTAAAGGCGCTTTTTTGCTTTCTGCGATATAGCACATCCCCATTGCAGCCAGACCGCTTGTTTTACTCAAGCTCACGCCTTCTTTGCCGATACCTCTATTTTATGGCGAAAAGGATCTCAATATGACAACTCTTAAGCCCGTTTCTCTGTCGGCGATGGACATCGGCAGCGTAGACAACAGCTCCGGCGGAAACGACATTGCTTCCCGGATTTCTCGTCTGACCAAACAGATAACGAAAGTCACGCAGCAACTCAAAGAAGTCGCCATGGGTGATGCCACGGCAGAAGAGAAGCAAAAGCAGCAGGAATTACTCGAATCTCAGCTGGCTATGTTGCAGGCACAGCTGGCGCAATTGCTGCGTCAGCAGGCAGAAGAGGCAATGCCAAAACAGGAAAACGGTCAGGCCGTGGCGGAAGGCATCAATAAGCCCTCCGCAGACCATAAGGTTGATATCTACATCTGATCGCTGTTTTCGTTAAAGAGCGGATCGCGCGTGCGGGCCTCCATCAAACGCCCGGCCTGCATGCGCACCACATCCCAGCAGGCGTGCGCCGCTCCAGAAAGAGACCTGTTTTTACGGCGTACCAGCATCAGCTGGCGTTCAATACAGGGCAAGAAACGCTTCACCGTTAAACGACTCCCCTGCGGCAGTGGCAGCGCCAGCGCCGGCAGAACGCTGATGCCAATCCCCGCTTCGACCATGGGGAACAGCGTGGCAGGATGCCCAATTTCCTGCACAATGGTTGCCTTAACGCCCTGCGCGGCCAGTGCGGCATCTATCAGCGGACGGCTGCCAGAGGCATAATCCTGTAGCACCAGGTTTGCCCCCTGCAAGGCTTGCCAGGTCACCTGCGGCAGCGATGCCAGGGGGTCATCATCGCGGCAGAGCAATAAAAAAGGCTCCGAGAGCACCACTTCACATTCCAGGTCGCTTACCGCACCGGGGTCAATGACAATCCCGAAATCCACGTCTCCCTGACGAATACTCTCCAGCACCCACTGCTGCGGCCTGTCGTGCAAAACAAAATCGATATCCGGATAGCGGTGATTACTTTCCGCAATGCACTGAGGAATAAGATGCGCCGAAATCGTCTGGCTCGCCGCAACTCTCACGGTGCCGGAAAGCTGTTGCCCGAGCCGCCCGACATCCCGCAGCGTACTGTTCAGTTCATCCAGCAGCCTCTCCAGACGCGTTGCCAGCTGCTGCCCCGCTTCGGTGAGCACCACTTCTCGCGTCGTACGGTCAAGCAACTTCACCCCCGTTTGCGTTTCAAGCTCCTTAACGCTATGGCTCACCGCCGACTGGCTGAGGCCAATCATCTCCCCTGCCCGGCTAAAGCTGCGAGCCTGCGCGACGGTGACGAAAACGCGAAGCTGACGTAACGAATAATTCATCTGTTTAATTCATGAATGGATGCAATAAATCAATTTTATTTCTCAAAGGGAAGAAAGCACAATAGCGACATCTGTTTTCAGGAGTGATTATGAAACTTTTTCGTATCCTTGATCCGTTCACGCTGACCCTGATTGGTGTCGTCTTGCTGGCCTCGTTTTTCCCGGCGCGAGGCAGTTTTGTGCCCATTATTGAAGGCGTGACCACGGCAGCCATTGCCCTGCTGTTCTTTATGCATGGTGCCAAACTTTCCCGGGAAGCCATTATTGCAGGCGGTAGCCACTGGCGGCTGCACCTCTGGGTAATGTGCAGCACCTTTATCCTCTTCCCGGTACTGGGCGTGCTGTTTGCCTGGTGGGCGCCGGTGAATGTCGACCCCGCACTGTATTCCGGCTTCCTCTATCTGTGCATTTTGCCGGCCACGGTGCAGTCCGCTATTGCTTTTACCTCGCTGGCGGGCGGCAACGTCGCGGCGGCGGTTTGCTCTGCTTCCGCTTCCAGCCTGCTGGGGATCTTCGTTTCACCGCTGCTGGTCGGTCTGCTGATGAACATGCACGGTGCGGAGGGCAACCTGGAACAGGTGGGTAAAATTTGTCTGCAACTGCTGCTGCCGTTTGTGCTCGGACACTTATCCCGCCCCTGGATTGGGGAGTTTGTGGCGAAACACAAAAAATGGATCGGCAAAACGGATCAAAGCTCCATTCTGCTGGTGGTTTACACGGCCTTTAGCGAAGCCGTTGTGAACGGCATCTGGCACAAGGTGGGCGCCGGATCGCTGCTGTTTATTGTGGTGGTGAGCATTGTTCTGCTGGCCATTGTCATCGCGGTAAACGTCTTTGTGGCCCGCAGGTGCGGCTTCAATAAGGCCGATGAAATCACCATCGTTTTCTGCGGGTCGAAAAAGAGCCTGGCTAACGGGATCCCGATGGCCAATATCCTGTTCCCGACGTCGGTCATTGGGATGATGGTGCTGCCGCTGATGATTTTCCATCAGATCCAGCTGATGGTGTGTGCGGTACTGGCGCGGCGCTACAAGGTGCAGACGGAAAAGCTGGCGCAGGAAGAGACCCGCGCCGCGAAAGCTTAAGGACGCTTCAGGGGCTGAACCAGCTGGGTCAGCCCCTCAGTTTTGATCACTAACGTGATAGCCATCAGCTCGCCCAGACGCCCGCCGGGGAACTCATCCTTACGGGCAAACCACAGCAGATACTCTTCCGGTAAATCAATCAGCCTGCGGCCCTTATATTTACCGAACGGCATCTCCGTATTGGCGATCTCAACGAGCTGCTCTTTTTCCACGTTATTCCCCTAACAGGCGCATCATTTCGTCTTCGTCGATTACCTCGATGCCGAGCTCCTGCGCTTTGGCCAGCTTCGAGCCGGCCGCTTCCCCGGCAATCACCAGATCGGTTTTCTTCGACACGCTGCCCGCCACTTTCGCCCCCAGCGCCACCAGGCGGGCCTTCGCGTCATCGCGCGAAAGCTGACTCAGGCTACCGGTCAGCACCACCGTTTTACCGGCAAACGGGCTGTCGATTTCATCGGCATTCACCACCACCGGCGCAGGCCAGTGAATCCCCTGCTCCAGTAATTTACCGATCACCTCACGGTTGCTCTCTTCGGCGAAGAAGTTAAAGACGTGGGTGGCGACCACGATGCCGACATCCGGGACTTTCTGTAGCTCGTCGATGCTGGCTTTCTCCAGCGCCTCCAGCGTGCCGAAATACGCCGCCAGCCCCGCCGCCGTCGCCTCCCCGACTTCACGAATGCCGAGCGCGTAGAGGAATCGGGCAAAGGTGGTGTTTTTGGCTGCCTCAAGCGCGTTGACGACGTTCTGGGCGGATTTCGGTCCCATACGATCGAGGCCGGTCAGCTTGCCTGCCGTCAGCGTAAAGAGGTCCGCTGGCGTATGGACATACTCTTTCTCAACTAACTGGTCGATGATCTTGTCACCCATTCCGTCCACGTCCATCGCCCGGCGTGAGACGAAGTGCTTCAGGGACTCTTTACGCTGCGCGCCGCAGATTAACCCGCCCGTACAGCGCGTTACCGCTTCACCTTCCACGCGCTCTACGTCAGAACCGCATACCGGACAGTGGGCCGGAAACTCAATGGCACGGGTGTCGGCAGGACGCTCTGACTCCACAACGTTGACCACCTGCGGGATCACGTCGCCCGCGCGTCGAATCACCACTTTGTCACCGATGCGCAGGCCCAGGCGGGCAATTTCATCGGCGTTATGCAGCGTGGCGTTGCTCACCAGCACGCCGGCCACCTGTACAGGCTCCAGACGCGCTACCGGCGTAATCGCCCCCGTACGCCCTACCTGAAACTCCACGTCGCGAACGAAGGTCATCTGCTCCTGCGCCGGGAACTTAAAGGCCACCGCCCAGCGCGGCGCACGGGCCACAAACCCTAACTGTTCCTGCAACGCCAGGGAGTTAACCTTGATCACCACGCCATCAATATCAAACCCGAGAGTGGGGCGATCCTCTTCAACCTTACGGTAGAACGCCAGCACCGCCTCCGGAGAGTCGCAGAGCTGCACGCGGTTGCTTACCGGTAACCCCCACTCTTTGAACTGCAATAAGCGCCCGAGATGGGTATCTGGCAGCTCGCCGCCCTCCAGGATCCCGACGCCGTAGCAGAAGAAAGTAAGCGGTCGCTTCGCGGTAATGCGCGGATCGAGCTGACGCAGAGAACCTGCCGCCGCGTTACGGGGGTTAGCAAACACTTTTCCCCCGGTACGACGCGCTTCTTCATTGATCTTTTCAAAGCCCGCCTGCGGAAGAAACACCTCCCCGCGCACTTCCAGCCGGGCTGGAATGTTCTCGCCACGCAGCTTCAGCGGGATCGCACGTATGGTGCGTACGTTGGTGGTGATGTCTTCTCCGGTGGTGCCATCGCCGCGCGTTGCGGCACGCACCATCACGCCGTTCTCATAAAGAATGCTGACGGCCAGACCGTCCAGCTTCAGCTCGCAGCACCAGCTCAGATTGTCGACACTCTTCAGGCGATCCTGTACGCGCTTGTTGAAAGCCAGAAAACTCTCTTCATCAAAAACGTTATCCAGCGACAGCATCGGCACTTCGTGACGCACCTGGCTGAAAGCGCCCAGCGGCTCGGCGCCGACGCGCTGCGTCGGGGAGTCTGGCGTGATCAGCTCCGGGTGCTGCGCTTCCAGTTCGCGCAGTTCACGCATCAGGCGGTCATATTCCGCATCCGGCACTTCCGGTGCATCCATAACATGATAGAGATATTCATGATGGCGAAGCGTGGTTCGCAGTTCAGTAAGTTGTTGTTCGATTGAGTCCATATCGCACCATCAATGAGAAAAACCCCCGACAAGCGGGGGTTGAGGAGGGGTTGACGTTAACGCGACGATTACGCGTTCGCTTCCTTAACTTCGCGGATGCGGTCCTGATATTCGCGCAGTTTCTGCGGCGTCATCATTCGACGCTGATCGTCGAGCACCACACCGCCCACTTCGTCGGCGATGTGCTGAGCGGACTGTAGCATCAGCTTAAAGTTTTGCAGTTCGTCACCGTAGGACGGCACCTGCATAAAGATCGTTACTCCTGGCGTGACGAAATCACCGGTCATTTCCGGGTCAAACGTGCCTGGATTCACCATATTGGCCAGGCTAAACAGTGCCGGGCCGCTGCCGTCAGGACTCAGGTGGCGATGGAAAATATTCATGTCGCCGAACTTGAAGCCTGCCTGCTGGATGCTGTTAAGCAGCACGTCACCGTTCAGATGGGTGCCGTGATGGGCAGCCACGTTCATGATGATCACTGCTTCTTTACGCTGCGGCTTTTCAACAACCGGTTCTGGCGCTGCTACCGGCTCTGGCTCAACGCGCGGAGCGGGCTGTGCCGCAGGCGGTACGGGTTCAGGCTGCGGCTGCGGTTGCTGCACTGGCTGCGGCTGCTGTACCGGCAGTGGCTGCTGAGCCGGCTGCGGCTGTTGCACTGGCTGAGCAGGCTGATGCACAGGTTGCGGCTGTACAGGCTGTGGCGCAACGGGCTGCGGTTGCACAGGCTGCTGCGGCGGATGACGCACAGGTTCTTCCACTGGCGGCGGCGCTGGCTGGCGCGGCTGGGCAGAGGCATACGGTGGTTGATACTGGTGCTGCGGAGCGCGGGGAGCTTCATGCTCTCCATGCGCTGCGCCGGGCGCAGTATTGACCCGATGAACACGGACTTCACCCACGCCGTCATCGTCAAGGCCGTCGACGTCGTCTTCAACGTCATCGTCGTCACGACTGGACTTCATGCGCTTCAGTGGACGATCGCGAAACATAGAGGAACGCTCTTTACGGCTGGTCCAGAAACCATGTACCAGTAAAGCGATTATGGCGATCGCGCCAACAATGATTAATATCAGACGCAAATCCTGCATCATTATATTCTCTGTTGTTCTAACACCTTGCCACCACGGCAAACATTTACTCACTAAGAGTATTTGCCGTTTACGTCAAGTGCAAGTGTATGCAGAGCATTCACAGCATAAAGATGAACTAAATCGTGCTTTTTGCTGGTTTTTCGAACATTTCCGAACTGGTCATTGGCCCGTAACTGGATAATATAGGCGGGCAATTCCACTGGTTGTGTAAAAAGGAGTACAGCCTGGTATGGTTTCAACATCTTCTTCTGCCCCACGTAGCGGGGTCTGGTATTTTTCACAGGGCTGGAAACTGGTCTCCCTGCCGGGCATTCGACGCTTCGTTATTTTGCCGCTGCTGATCAACATTCTTCTGATGGGGGGCGCGTTCTGGTGGCTGTTTACCAGGCTGGAAAGCTGGATCCCTTCCCTGATGAGCTATGTGCCGGACTGGTTACAGTGGCTTGACTACCTGCTCTGGCCACTAGCGGTCATTTCCGTGTTGCTGGTTTTCGGCTATTTCTTTTCGACGATAGCAAACTGGATAGCCGCGCCGTTCAACGGTCTGCTGGCCGAACAGCTGGAAGCGCGCCTGACCGGAGCGACCCCGCCTGACACGGGCGTACTGGGGATCATGAAGGATATCCCGCGCATCATGAAGCGCGAATGGCAGAAATTTGCCTGGTACCTGCCGCGCGCGATTGTGTTGCTTATCCTTTATTTCATCCCTGGTATCGGCCAGACGGTGGCACCCGTGCTGTGGTTCTTGTTCAGCGCCTGGATGCTCGCCATCCAGTACTGCGACTACCCGTTCGATAACCACAAGGTGCCGTTTAAAGAGATGCGCACCGCCCTGCGCACTCAGAAGGTTGCCAATATGCAGTTCGGCGCGCTCACCAGCCTGTTCACCATGATTCCATTCCTGAATCTGTTCATCATGCCCGTTGCCGTTTGCGGCGCGACGGCGATGTGGGTGGACTGCTACCGTGCTAAGCACGCGTTATGGAAATAATGCAAAAATGTGTAAAAGAGGGGTGGCTTATGCCGCCCCTTATTCCATACTGATCCCCATTATTTCCTTGCAGCATATAGATATGCGATTTCCTTACTTCCCCATACTTATTCAACAGGTATGCTGGGTCGGTATCCCAATTTCATACAGTTAAGGACAGGCCATGAGTAAGATTTATGAAGACAACTCGCTGACTATCGGTCATACGCCCCTGGTTCGACTGAACCGTATCGGTAATGGACGCATTCTGGCGAAGGTCGAATCTCGTAACCCAAGCTTCAGCGTGAAATGCCGTATCGGTGCAAATATGATTTGGGATGCTGAAAAACGTGGCGTGTTGAAGCCCGGCGTTGAGCTGGTGGAACCGACCAGCGGTAACACCGGTATTGCCCTGGCCTACGTTGCGGCGGCGCGCGGCTATAAGCTGACGCTGACCATGCCTGAAACCATGAGCATTGAGCGTCGCAAGCTGCTGAAAGCGCTGGGTGCGAATCTGGTCCTGACCGAAGGCGCGAAAGGCATGAAGGGTGCGATTCAGAAAGCGGAAGAAATCGTCGCCAGCGATCCGGCAAAATATCTGCTGCTTCAGCAGTTCAGCAATCCGGCCAACCCGGAAATTCATGAGAAAACCACCGGTCCGGAAATCTGGGAAGATACCGACGGCCAGGTTGATGTCTTTATCTCCGGCGTAGGTACCGGCGGTACGCTGACCGGCGTGTCTCGCTATATTAAAGGCACGAAAGGTAAAAAAGATCTCATTACCGCTGCCGTTGAGCCAACCGACTCACCGGTTATCGCTCAGGCGCTGGCGGGAGAAGAGATTAAGCCAGGCCCACACAAAATTCAGGGCATCGGCGCAGGCTTTATTCCGGGCAACCTGGATCTGAAGCTGATCGATAAAGTGGTTGCCATTACCAATGAAGAAGCCATCTCCACGGCGCGTCGCCTGATGGACGAGGAAGGCATTCTGGCGGGTATCTCTTCCGGTGCGGCGGTTGCGGCTGCCCTCAAACTTCTGGAAGATGAAACCTTTACCAATAAGAATATTGTGGTTATCCTGCCTTCTTCGGGTGAGCGTTACTTGAGCACCGCACTGTTTGCCGATCTCTTCACGGAGAAAGAACTGCAACAGTGATGCCAGTATGTTAAAAACGCGTAAAAAAGCACCTTTTCAGGTGCTTTTTTGTGGCCTGCTTCAAACTTTTACCCCTCCTGGCATTGCTTCACCCCGTTGGGTCTGGTATTTAAACCAGCAATTATTTTGATGCGCGAAATTAATCAGTGAACGAAATAGCGCTGCTGAATCGATTTTATGATTTGGTTCAAGTCTTGCTTTCACTGCATAATGTTTAATGACGATTGAAACGTCAGCGCTAACAATACAGGCTAAAGTTAAGTCGCCAGGCTAGACTTTAGTTCCACAACACTAAACCTATAAGTTGGGGAAATACAATGTTCCAGCAAGAAGTTACCATTACCGCTCCGAACGGTCTGCACACCCGCCCTGCTGCTCAGTTTGTTAAAGAAGCGAAAGGCTTCACTTCTGAAATCACTGTGACTTCCAACGGCAAAAGCGCTAGCGCAAAAAGCCTGTTCAAACTGCAAACTCTGGGCCTGACTCAGGGTACCGTTGTTACCATTTCTGCTGAAGGTGAAGACGAGCAGAAAGCAGTTGAGCATCTGGTTAAGCTGATGGCTGAACTCGAGTAAGTTTACCGGGTTCTTTTCAATATCAGTCACAAGTAAGGTAGGGTTATGATTTCAGGCATTTTAGCATCCCCGGGTATCGCTTTCGGCAAAGCACTGCTGCTGAAAGAAGACGAAATCGTCATTGACCGGAAAAAAATTTCTGCCGACAAGGTTGATCAGGAAGTTGAACGTTTTCTGAGCGGTCGTGCCAAGGCATCTGCGCAACTGGAAGCGATTAAAACTAAAGCTGGTGAAACTTTCGGTGAAGAAAAAGAAGCCATCTTCGAAGGGCACATTATGCTGCTCGAAGATGAGGAGCTGGAGCAGGAAATCATAGCCCTGATTAAAGATAAAGGCATGACGGCCGACGCGGCTGCGCATGAAGTTATCGAAGGTCAGGCTTCTGCCCTGGAAGAGCTGGACGATGAATACCTGAAAGAGCGTGCGGCTGACGTACGTGACATCGGTAAGCGCCTGCTGCGCAACATCCTGGGTCTGGCCATCATCGATCTGAGCGCGATTCAGGACGAAGTGATCCTGGTTGCCGCTGACCTGACCCCGTCTGAAACCGCACAGCTGAACCTGAACAAGGTGCTGGGTTTCATTACCGATGCAGGTGGCCGTACTTCCCACACCTCAATCATGGCGCGTTCTCTGGAACTGCCAGCTATCGTGGGTACCGGTAGCGTCACCTCGCAGGTGAAAAACGACGACTATCTGATTCTGGACGCCGTAAACAACGTGGTTTACGTCAACCCAACTAACGATGTGATCGAGCAGCTGCGTTCCGTTCAGGAGCAGGTTGCTACCGAGAAAGCGGAACTCGCTAAACTGAAAGACCTGCCGGCCATCACGCTGGACGGCCATCAGGTTGAAGTGTGCGCTAACATCGGTACCGTACGCGACGTTGACGGCGCTGAGCGCAACGGTGCGGAAGGTGTAGGTCTGTATCGTACTGAATTCCTGTTCATGGACCGCGACGCACTGCCAACTGAAGAAGAGCAGTTTGCCGCGTACAAAGCGGTTGCCGAAGCGTGTGGCTCACAGGCCGTAATCGTTCGCACCATGGACATCGGCGGCGACAAAGAGCTGCCGTACATGAACTTCCCGAAAGAAGAGAACCCGTTCCTGGGCTGGCGTGCCGTGCGTATCGCCATGGATCGCAAAGAGATCCTGCGTGACCAGGTTCGCGCTATCCTGCGTGCTTCCGCTTTCGGTAAACTGCGCATCATGTTCCCGATGATCATCTCTGTTGAAGAAGTGCGTGCACTGAAGAAAGAGATCGAAATCTACAAGCAGGAACTGCGTGACGAAGGTAAAGCGTTTGACGAGTCAATCGAGATTGGCGTGATGGTGGAAACACCGGCAGCCGCGACCATTGCGCGTCATTTAGCCAAAGAAGTTGATTTCTTTAGTATCGGTACCAATGATTTAACGCAGTACACCCTGGCAGTTGACCGTGGTAATGATATGATTTCACATCTCTACCAGCCAATGTCGCCGTCTGTACTGAATTTGATCAAGCAAGTTATTGATGCTTCTCATGCAGAAGGTAAATGGACTGGCATGTGTGGTGAGCTTGCAGGCGACGAACGTGCTACACTTCTGTTGCTGGGTATGGGTCTGGACGAATTCTCTATGAGCGCCATTTCCATCCCGCGCATCAAGAAGATTATCCGTAACACGAACTTCGAAGATGCGAAGGTATTAGCAGAGCAGGCTCTTGCTCAACCGACAACGGACGAGTTAATGACGCTGGTTAACAAGTTCATTGAAGAAAAAACAATCTGCTAATCCACGAGATGCGGCCCAAATTACTGCTTAGGAGATAAGTCTAATGGGTTTATTTAGTAAACTGTTCGGTGACAAAAGCAATAGCGACTCCGGAACTATTGAGATTGTTGCTCCGCTCTCCGGCGAGATCGTCAACATCGAAGACGTGCCGGATGTAGTGTTTGCTGAGAAAATCGTTGGTGATGGCATTGCTATCAAACCAACTGGCAACAAAATGGTTGCTCCAGTTGACGGTACCATTGGTAAGATTTTTGAAACCAACCATGCGTTCTCTATCGAATCTGATAGCGGTATCGAACTGTTCGTTCACTTCGGTATCGACACCGTTGAACTGAAAGGCGAAGGCTTCAAACGTATCGCGGAAGAAGGCCAGCGTGTGAAAGTTGGCGACCCGGTGATTGAATTTGATCTGCCACTGCTGGAAGAAAAAGCGAAGTCTACCCTGACTCCGGTTGTTATCTCCAACATGGACGAAATCAAAGAGCTGATCAAACTGTCTGGCAGCGTTACCGTGGGTGAAACCCCGGTTATCCGCATCAAGAAGTGATTCTTGCCGCACGGTAAAATGGCGCCTTCGGGCGCCATTTTTGTTTATGCAGGCAGAATAAGCTCGTCGTAGCCTTTCGACTGCGTGTAGATCATCACGTCAGTCACTCTGTCACCCGCCATGCGAATGGCGTCAGCCACGGTTTTCCCCCCGACGATACCGCTCACCAGCTCCGAACAAAACAGATCGCCCGTCCCTTTCAGGTCCGTCTCTACGCGCGGGTGCGCGCTTACGGTAACGCCCTCTTCGCTGACCAGCACCACGTGGATATTCTGCGGATCGTCAGCCACTGGCGCGCTGGTAATGGCTACCCACTTCAGCGTGTCAGAGAGCAGCCCCTGCGCGGCGGCGATGGCGCTCTCTGGCGTACGGCACGTTTTACCGCTCAACACTTCCAGCTCAAACACGTTGGGCGTAATGCCCTGGGCCAGCGGCAGCAGGTGCTCACGGTAGGCTTCAGGAATTTCAGGTTTCACGTATATCCCGCTGTCGACGTCCCCGATTACCGGGTCAACCAGCACCAGCAGATCGGGATGCTGTACCTTTATCGCCTTTAGCCACTGCGCCAACAGCACGATCTGGCTGGCGCTGCCCATATAGCCGGTCGTGACCGCTTTTAGCTCGCGCAGGATCTCGCGCTCTTCCAGCGCCTTAAGGTAGCCGCTAAACCACTCATCCGGGATGACACCGCCGTAGAAGGTATCGTAGTGCGGCGTATTGCTGAACAGCACCGTTGGCACGGCGGTAACGTTCAGCCGGTGGGTGCGAATATTCGGCACCGCGATGCTGTTGCCTACGCTGCCGTACACCACCTGCGACTGTACGGCGACAATATCGGTTTGCTGCGCCCGGGTATTATCCCGGAATAAAATCATCTCCATGACGCTTAGATCCCCGCCCCCTGCGAATAACTCTCTTCACCAAAGACGCCGGTAGACAGGTAACGATCGCCGCGATCGCAAATAATCGCAACCACCACCGCTCCCGGCGTGGACTTGGCCACCCGGATCGCACCCGCTACGGCACCGCCAGAGCTGACGCCGCAGAAGATGCCTTCACGCACGGCCAGCTCACGCATGGTATTTTCCGCCTCGCGCTGATGAATATCCAGCACCTGGTCCACAAGCTGCGCATTAAAGATGCCCGGCATATACTCCGCGGGCCAGCGGCGAATGCCCGGAATACTGCTTCCCTCTTCCGGTTGCAGGCCGACAATCGTCACCGGGCTTGCCTGCTCGCGCAGAAAGCGTGACACACCGGTGATCGTGCCCGTGGTGCCCATGCTGGAGACAAAGTGGGTGATACGCCCGTCGGTTTGCTGCCAGATTTCCGGGCCGGTGGTGGTGTAGTGCGCGTACGGGTTGTCCGGGTTATTGAACTGGTCGAGCAGCTTGCCTTCCCCGCGCCCGGCCATCGCCAGCGCCAGGTCGCGCGCCCCTTCCATCCCCTGCTCTTTGCTCACCAGAATCAGCTCGGCCCCGTAGGCGCGCATGGCGGCCCGGCGCTCCTGGCTCATGTTGTCCGGCATCAGCAGCTTCATGCGATAGCCCTTCAGCGCGGCAATCATCGCCAGTGCGATACCGGTATTACCGCTGGTGGCTTCAATTAACACGTCGCCGGGCTTTATCTCGCCGCGCTTTTCGGCCTGGACAATCATCGACAGCGCCGCCCGGTCTTTTACCGAGCCTGCCGGGTTATTGCCTTCGAGTTTGACCCAGATTTCGCTGCCGTTGTCTGGCACCATGCGCTGAAGTTTAACCAGAGGGGTGTTGCCGATGGTGTTTTCTAATGTATTCATGATCGCTGTCCAATAAAAAGCCCGGTGGCGCGCAGCGATCCGGGCCTACAGACGTCATATTGTAGGCCGGGTAAGCGCAGCGCCACCCGGCAAAACTACGTAATCCTAACCTATCAGGCTGACTCCGCCAGAGCAATATCCTCGCGCGTCTCGATGCGCTCGTTGCCGTGATAAATGCGCGCGTGTTGCAGCCCCACAAACAGGCGTTCCCCCCGGTGTGGCGGCTCGTCGTCACGCATAACCACGGTCAGCGGCTCGGTATACCAGCCCAGCGGCTGAACGACCAACTGGGTGTAGTGACCTTTAGGGCTCGCTTCCAGCACCTGCACCGGGAGCGGTGAATCCAGGCTGGTACGGCGGCTGACGTCCACTTCCCACGGACGCAGGAACAGATCGACCGGCCCCTGATGCGCCGGGGTGTAGCCCAGCGGCCAGCGGTGCGCGCCAACGTGGAACTGACCGCCGCGTATGGTGCCCTGAAGACGGTTCACCTCGCCCATAAACTCCAGCACGAAGCGGGTCGCCGGTTCACGCCAGAGCTGCTCTGGCTCGTCAACCTGCTCAATGTTGCCCTGACTCATCACCACCACGCGGTCGGCCACTTCCATCGCCTCTTCCTGATCGTGGGTCACGAAAACGCTGGTGAACTGGAGTTCTTCATGCAGCTGACGCAGCCAGCGGCGCAGCTCTTTTCGCACCTGCGCATCCAGCGCGCCGAACGGTTCATCCAGCAGCAAGATTTGCGGCTCAACGGCCAACGCGCGCGCCAGCGCCACGCGCTGCTTCTGTCCACCTGAAAGCTGGGCCGGGAAACGGTCCGCCAGGTGAGCCAGCTGCACCATCTCCAGCAGTTTGGTCACTTTCGCTTTGATGGTGGCCGCATTCGGACGCTCACGACGCGGCAGTACGGTCAGGCCAAACGCGATGTTGTCGAATACCGTCATGTGGCGGAACAGAGCGTAATGCTGGAACACAAAGCCCACCTTACGGTCGCGGGCGTGCAGGCGGCTAACGTCCGTACCGTGGAAGCGGATATGTCCGCTGGTCTGATGTTCAAGCCCGGCGATAATACGCAGCAGCGTGGTTTTACCGGAGCCAGACGGCCCCAGCAGCGCCACCATTTGTCCGGAAGGGATATCCAGCGAGATATCATTCAGCACCTGGGTGCGACCAAAAGACTTCTTAATATTGGCAATCTCAATGCTCATGATTTCCCTCCTGATGCTGACGTTTTTCCTGATTCTCTAAACGCCACTGCACCACACTCTTTAAAAACAGGGTCAAAATCGCCATCAGCGTCAGCAACGCTGCGGCAGTAAAGGAACCGACGGTGTTGTAGTCCTGTTCCAGTAATTCAATCTGTAGCGGCAGCGACAGGGTTTCGCCGCGAATCGAGCCGGATACCACCGACACCGCGCCAAACTCACCAATCGCACGGGCGTTGGTCAGCACCACGCCGTAAAGCAGCGCCCAGCGGATATTCGGCAACGTCACGCGGCGGAACATCTGCCAGCCGGAGGCGCCCAGCAGCACGGCCGCTTCATCCTCATGGCTGCCCTGGCTTAACATCACCGGCACCAGCTCGCGCACCACGAACGGACAGGTCACAAAGACCGTCACCAGCACCATGCCCGGCCAGGCGAACATAATTTGCAGGTCATGTTCATCCAGCCAGCCGCCCAGCGGGCCGTTAGAGCCGTAAAACAGCAGATAGACCAGACCGGCCACCACCGGCGACACCGCAAACGGGATATCCAGCAGGGTCAGCAGCAGCTGACGCCCCGGGAAGTTAAAGCGGGTCACCAGCCAGGCCAGCAATACGCCAAACACCAGATTCACCGGAACGGTGATCAGGGCAATCATCACCGTCAGCCAGATGGCGTTGAGCATGTCCGGATCGGCCAGGTTTTGCAGCGCGGGCATAATCCCTTTGCTGAAAGCCTGAACGAAGATGTACACCATCGGCACAACGAGAATGAAGGCAGAGACCAGCACGCCCGTACCAATCAGAAACCATTTGCCCCAGTTGATGCGGGGCGCGTCATAGCGCTTCAATTGCGAAACTTCCGCCATCAGTGACCTACCACACGTCGACCAAAGCGACTTTGCAGAGTGTTAATCGAGAACAGTAGCAGCAGCGACGCGGCAAGGATCACCGAGGCAATCGCGCTCGCGGCCGGATAATCAAACTCCTGCAAACGGACAAAAATCATCAGCGAGGTCACTTCGGTTTTCCACGCGATGTTCCCGGCGATAAAAATGACCGCGCCAAATTCACCGAGGCTGCGGGTAAACGAGAGCGCAACACCCGCCAGCAGGGCCGGAGAAAGTTCCGGCAGCACAACCTTACGGAAACTCTGCCAGCGCGTGGCCCCCAGCGTTTCCGCGGCCTCTTCGTATTCGGGGCCTAACTCTTCCAGCACAGGCTGCACGGTACGCACCACAAACGGGATGCTGGTAAAGGCCATCGCCACCGCGATACCGAGCCAGGTATAGGTCACTTTGATATCAAACTTTGCCAGCCATTCGCCGTAGAAGCCGTTTACGGAGAACAGCGACGCCAGCGTCAAGCCGGCCACCGCCGTCGGCAGCGCAAACGGCAGATCCATCAGCGCGTCGAGCAGCGTACGGCCCGGGAAGCGATAGCGGGTTAAGATCCACGCCATCAGCAGGCCAAACACGCCGTTGAAAATCGAGGCCACGAACGCCGACAGCAGCGTGACCTTGTAGGCCGCCACCACCTGCGGGTTGGTGACCACTTCCCAGTACTGGGACCAGCTCATCTCAGAGAGCTGCACCACCAGCGCGCTGAGCGGCAACAGCAAAATCAGACAGACGAACAGCAGGCTGGTCCCGAGGCTTAAGGTAAAGCCCGGCAGCACGCGTCTGGAGGAGACTGCAAACATTACTTACGCCCCGCCGCCAGCAGTTTGTCTAACTCACCGCCGCTGGCAAAATGGGTTTTCATCACCTCAGGCCAGGCGCCGAAATGGTCTTCCACGCGAAACAGCGCGGTCTGCGGGAATTTATCCTTCAGCTTGTTCATTACGTCCGGATTGTTGACGCGGTAGTAATAGTCAGTAATCACCGTCTGCGCCTGCGGGCTGTACAGATAGTTGAGATAGGCTTTTGCGGCCTTTTCGGTGCCGTTAGCCTTAACGTTTTTATCCACCCACGCCACCGGGAACTCGGCCAGAATATTAGTTTTCGGGATAATGACCTCAAACCCCTGCGCTTCATACTGCTTGCGGATGTTGTTCACTTCGGATTCGAAGCTGATCAGCACGTCGCCCAGCCCGCGCTCGGCGAAGGTGGTGGTTGCGCCACGGCCGCCGGTATCAAACACCTCGACGTTTTTCAGGAACTGGGTCATAAACTGTTCGGTTTTCGCTTTATCGTTACCGTCAGCTTTGTCCGCCGCGCCCCACGCTGCCAGGTAGGTATAACGCGCGTTGCCGGAGGTTTTCGGGTTCGGGAAGATCAGTTTTACGTCAGAACGCACCAGATCGTTCCAGTCGTGAATGTTTTTCGGGTTGCCCTTGCGCACCAGGAAGCCCATGGTGGAGTAGAACGGTGAGCTGTTGTTCGGCAGGCGGCTTTGCCAGTCCGCCGGGATCAGCTTGCCTCTGTCGTGCAGGATCTGCACGTCCGTCACCTGGTTATAGGTCACCACATCCGCCTTCAGCCCCTGCAAAATGGCCAGCGCCTGTTTGGACGAGCCGGCGTGAGACTGTTTGATGGTCAGCTTGTCGCCGTTGTTTTCTTTCGCCCACTGCTGTTCGAAGGCGGGATTAAGGGCGGCAAACAGCTCGCGCGAAACATCATAAGAACTGTTCAGTAACTCAGTTGCCTGCGCCTGCGCCACCAGCAGTAAGCCTGCCAGTGCCAGCGATCCTTTTTTCAGTACAGTAACGGCCATTGCGCGCCCTTATAAATGTGATGACTATCTTATAGTCATAATATTTATAACGGAGTCTAAAGGAGTAACGGTTTTATATACCGTTTGGTGATTTGGAAGCAGAAAAGGGAATAAGGGGTGCGGGAGAAATTGCCGGGTGGCGCTAACGCTTACCCGGCCTATATGTGGAGTGCGTTTTACAGCGCCAGCAGGCGCTCAACGGACGGCGCAAAGTAATAACCGCCGGTGACCGGGCGGGTGAAGCGCAGCATGGCGTCGCGCTTGCCGTCGGTATCGCCAAACATGCTCAGCAGCTGCTGTTCAATGTTATAGAGGCGCGCGCAGTAGGCGCAGAAGTACAGGCCGTGCGTACCGCTCGCGGTGCCGTACGGCAGGCTCTGGCGAACAATCTTCAGCCCCTTACCGTCTTCTTTAAGATCAACGCGGGTCAGGTGGGACGTCACCGGACGCGCATCGCCATCAATCTCTTCATTGGCGTCTTTGGTGCGGCCAATCATCATCTCCTGGTCATGCACGCTCATGCGGTTAAGCTGCTTGAGGTTATGCTCCCAGCGCTGGACAAACACATAGCTGCCGCCCGCGTCCACGCCGTCCTTGATAACAGCCACGTCGCGACGCGTCTCTTCCCCGGCCGGGTTTTCGGTGCCGTCGACGAAGCCGCTTAAATCGCGCTCTTCCACCCAGCGGAAACCGTGGATTTCTTCCTGCACGTTAATGCTGTCACCAAAGGCCTCAATTGCTGCCTGAGCGACGGAGAAGTTCACGTCGTGGCGCAGGGAGAGAATGTGGATCAGCACGTCGTACTGGGTGGCTGGCGCGAGACCTTTACCATAAGGAATGAAGTCTTTCAGCTCTTCCGCGCCTTCGCCGCCGCTCAGCTGACGCCAGACGGTGTTGCCGAAGGCCACTACCGCGCCCAGATGGGCTTCCGGGAATTTGGCCTGGAAGGTGGCCAGTTTATCAACGAAAATTTTGCTGGCCCCGCGCAGGGCATCCACGTCCCCGTTGACGTTGGCTTCAATCCAAATCGCCGCGCGGCAATGTTCTGGCAAAATGCCACTCTGAACCTGAGACATCGCTCCTCCTGAAAAAAAGATGCCACGACAGCGTGGCATTGATGGCGGCTATTATACCCGGATTTCAGCGAGGCGGTTTGCTCAGGCGCAAATTACTGCTTCCAGATAATTTTGCTCACTTTCCACTTTTTCAGGGTGTCGTCAGACGGCATTAACCCTTCCGGACCGTTCCAGGTGCCGCTGAAAACGTAGCTGATGTGCTGGCTGCCTTCGGCCTTACACTCAACCGCGACGCTGTCATCCGACGGCGCGCTGGCGCAGTGGCCAAACGCTTTCTGATAGAGTTCGCCAAACGGCGTTCCCACCTTCACGCCACCCGAGGCTGGAATAGCCTCATCCATCACCGCGATGCGGTTTACCGTGCCTTTATCGCCGTTAATGACCATTGCCACCTTGTCGTCTTTCAACGCTTCGAAATAGCGCACGATGTTGCCGTTCTCGGTTTTCATGCCGCTGCGCAGGCGATAATCACCGCCGATGGCATCCTGAATGGCGTCCTGATCCAGTGCCGTCGAGGCGGTGATGTTGCCCACGCCCTGCTCGGTCACTTCCATTGAGGAGCCAAACCAGTTCCACGGATAGGCCGCAGACCAGTTGATGGAGGAGAGCGTGGAACAGCCGGTTAACGCCAGCGGGAGAGCGCATAAAAGTAAACGCAGCGATTTCATTGAGACGTCCTTACGTAGTAAATCAACGCTTGTTGGAGTGCGGTATCGGCAAAAAGTGCCGTGTTAATCTGACTCTTGCGTAAAACAGGCGCGTAAACGGGGGTTAGTAAGTAACCACAGCAGCGCGACAATATCCGCTACCACCAGCGCAATTCCGATACCGGAAAGCGGCTCGCCGTACAGCCAGAGCACGGGTTGCCAGACCAGGAGCACAACCTGCGCCAGGATCAGCAGCCAGCGAAGCGCGCGCCAGACGCGGGGAATAGCCTGCCGCCGTCCGCTGCACAGAAATGCCAGGACCGCCGGTACGCCGGGCAGCAACCCCAGCCAGAACGCATCGTGATCGGGATAAAAGAGATTCAGTAACGTATCGCCCTGCCCGCGCGACGCGCCAGCCATCACGAACAGCACCCAGGTTCTGGCCTGCAACAGCAGAACGCACCAGAACAAAAAAGGCAGACGCAGACGACCGTGAACATCATAGTCGCCGGGGTGGAACTCAGTACTCTTCATCTTCGATCAGGCGCTTACCCAGCGTCAGCACGTCCGCGTGCTCATAGCCCAGACGTTCATACATGCCCAGCACCACGTCGTTATCTTCCCGGACCATAATCTGGATTTTCGGGCAGCCACGGGCGATCAGCTTCTTTTCCAGACGGTTAAGCAGCGCGTTGGCGATGCCGCGTGCGCGATATTCCGGATGTACGCCCAGATAGTAGGCCGACCCGCGGTGGCCGTCATATCCGCCCATCACCGTCCCGACCACCTCGCCGTTGACCTCCGCGACCAGAAACAGACTGACGTCGTGATTCACCTTACGTTCGATATCCATTTCCGGATCGTTCCACGGACGCAGCAGATCGCAGCGCTCCCAAAGGGTGATCACCTCTTCGAAATCTTCCTGGCGAAAAATGCGTATCTCCATGGTATTAACCGCCTTTTCGGGTTTAAAAACAGTGATTATGGCGTGAACGCCGCGTTTAGCCAATAACCAGCGAAAATCGTCTAAAAATTTGGCATAATGTCACTTTGTCACGTATTGAAATGAAAAGTAAAACAATTCTCAATAAGGACTGTCGTAACGGTAAACACGATACGATATAACACCAGGACCTCATTTTTTAGTATTCAGGCCGCATGAGCACATTCAAACCATTAAAAGCACTCACATCGCGTCGTCAGGTTCTCAAAGCGGGGCTGGCGGCCTTAACGTTAACGGGCATCGCAAAGCAGGCTCAGGCAAAAGAAGAGAGCACGCTTAAAACCAGTAACGGACACAGCAAGCCGAAAACCAAAAAAGCCGGCGCAAAGCGTCTGGTCATGCTCGATCCGGGCCACGGCGGGATCGACACCGGCGCCATTGGCCGAAACGGTTCGAAAGAAAAACACGTCGTGCTGGCAATTGCAAAAAATGTGCGCGCAATTTTACGCAGCAACGGTATTGACGCCCGCCTGACGCGCACGGGCGACACGTTTATTCCGCTGTACGACCGCGTGGAAATCGCCCACAAGCACGGCGCCGACCTGTTTATGTCCATTCACGCGGATGGCTTCACAAACCCTTCCGCCGCCGGCGCGTCGGTGTTTGCGCTCTCCAACCGCGGCGCCAGTAGCGCCATGGCGAAATACCTTTCCGACCGCGAAAACCGCGCGGATGAAGTGGCCGGGAAAAAAGCGACCGACAAAGATCATCTGTTGCAGCAGGTGCTGTTCGACCTTGTGCAGACGGACACCATCAAAAACAGCCTGACGCTCGGCTCGCATATCCTCAAGCGGATCAAGCCCGTGCACCGTCTGCACAGTAAAAGCACCGAGCAGGCCGCGTTTGTGGTGCTGAAATCCCCGTCCATTCCGTCCGTGCTGGTTGAGACCTCGTTCATTACCAATCCGGAAGAAGAGCGCCTGCTCGGCACTAAGGCGTTTCGTCAGAAGATCGCAAACGCCATCGCCTCCGGGGTCATCAGTTATTTCAACTGGTTCGATAACCAAAAAGCGCACTCCAGGAAACGTTGATGAAACCCAATGCACAGCTGGTCAAAACCTTCCTGATGCAGTTGCAGGATGAAATTTGCCAGAAACTGACCGCCGCAGACGGCGATGAATTTCAGGAAGACGCCTGGCAGCGCGACGCGGGCGGCGGCGGGCGCAGCCGCGTGTTGCGTAACGGCGGCATTTTTGAACAGGCCGGCGTCAACTTCTCCCATGTACACGGCGAGGCAATGCCGGCATCCGCTACGGCGCATCGGCCCGAGCTGGCGGGGCGCAGCTTCGAGGCGATGGGCGTCTCGCTGGTGGTGCATCCGCATAACCCGTTTGTGCCGACCAGTCACGCCAACGTGCGTTTTTTCATCGCGGAAAAACCGGGAGCCGATCCGGTCTGGTGGTTTGGCGGCGGTTTTGACATGACTCCCTATTACGGCTTTGAAGAGGACGCCGTGCACTGGCACACCACCGCGCGCGACCTCTGCCTGCCGTTTGGCGAAGACGTTTACCCGAAATACAAAAAGTGGTGCGATGACTATTTCTATCTGAAGCACCGCGACGAGCAGCGCGGCATCGGCGGGCTGTTCTTTGACGATCTGAATACCCCGGATTTTGATACCGCGTTCAGCTTTATGCGCGCGGTGGGTGAAGGCTTTACCGACGCCTATCTGCCGATTGTCGAACGCCGCAAAAATACCGATTACGGGGTGCGCGAACGAGAGTTTCAGCTTTACCGCCGCGGGCGCTACGTAGAGTTCAACCTGGTGTGGGATCGCGGGACGCTGTTTGGCCTGCAAACCGGTGGACGCACGGAGTCCATTCTGATGTCGATGCCGCCGCTGGTGCGCTGGGAATACAGCTACGCGCCAAAAGAAGGCAGCCCGGAGGCTGCCTTGAGTGAGTTCCTTAAAGTACGCGACTGGATTTAACTGCCGGATGGCGCTGCGCTTATCCGGCCTACTCAATCCGTAGGTCGGGTAAGCAAACGCGTCCTTACAGCGGCTGCGTCTGTGCCTCAACCACCGCCAGCGCCACCATGTTCACGATACGACGCACGGAGGCAATCGGCGTTAACACATGCACCGGTTTTGACACCCCCATCAGTACCGGCCCTACGGTCACCCCTTCAGAACTCGATACGCGCAGCAGGTTGTAGCTGATACGCGCTGCTTCCACGTTCGGCATAATCAGCACGTTCGCCGAGCCTTTCAGCGGGCTGTCCGGCATGCGCTCGTTACGAATGCTCTCCACCAGCGCGGCATCGCCGTGCATCTCGCCGTCAATCATCAGCTCCGGCGCGCGTTCGCGCACCAGCTCCAGCGTCTGGCGCATCTTGCACGCCGCAGCGGATTTGGATGATCCGAAGTTAGAGTGCGACAGCAGCGCCACTTTTGGTTCGATACCAAAGCGGCGCACGGTTTCCGCCGCCATCACGGTGATCTCCGCCAGTTCGTCCGGGGTTGGATCGTCGTTAACGTAGGTATCGGCGATAAAGGTGTTACCGCTCGGCAGCAGCAGCGCGTTCATAGCTCCGGCAGTATGGACGCCCTCGCGATAGCCGAAGATCTCCTGCACCACGCTGAAATGCTCGTGGTATTCACCGATAGTGCCGCAGATCAGCGCATCTGCCTCACCGCGGTGAACCATGATCGCGCCGATCACCGTGGTATTGCTGATCACCGCCCGCTGCGCCTGCTCCTGGGTGATCCCGCGACGCTTCATGATCGAATAGTATTCGTTCCAGTACTCTTTGAAGCGCGGATCGGATTCGTTGTTAACGATCTCAAAGTCCACGCCCGGTTTAATTTGCAGGCCCAGCTTCTGAATACGCATCTCGATCACGCTCGGACGACCAATCAGGATCGGTTTCGCCAGCCCTAAAGTGATCAGCTCCTGCGTGGCGTGCAGCACGCGCGCCTCCTCCCCTTCCGCCAGCACCACGCGCTTCGCGTCGGCGCGCGCCTGGGAGAAGATCGGCTTCATAAACAGGTTGGTTTTGTAGACGAACTCGGTGAGCTTATCGACGTAGGCATCGAAATCGTCAATAGGACGCGTCGCTACGCCGGAGTCCATCGCCGCTTTGGCCACCGCTGGCGCAATCTTCACGATCAGACGCGGGTCAAACGGTTTTGGAATGATGTAGTCCGGACCGAAGCTCAGATCCTGATCGCCATAGGCGGAGGCGACCACTTCGCTCTGTTCGGCGTGCGCCAGCTCCGCGATGGCGTGAACGGCGGCCAGCTTCATCTCTTCGTTGATTGCCGTGGCGCCCACGTCCAGCGCGCCGCGGAAGATGAACGGGAAGCAGAGCACGTTGTTCACCTGGTTCGGATAGTCCGAACGGCCGGTGCAGATGATGGCGTCTTCACGCACCGCCTTCGCCAGCGGCGGCAGAATTTCCGGTTCCGGGTTCGCCAGCGCCAGGATCATTGGCGCACGCGCCATCTTCTGCACCATCTCCTGGGTCAGCACTTTCGGGCCTGAACAGCCGAGGAAGATATCCGCGCCGTCAATCACCTCCTCCAGCGTGCGCTTGCCGTCGTCTTCAACCGCGTAGGCCGCCTTGGTTTCCGCCATGTTCGGCTCGCGGTCTTTGTAGATCACGCCCTTGGAGTCGCAAACCACGATGTTGTGTTTCTGCATCCCCAGCGCCACCAGCAGGTTCATACAGGCGATAGCCGCGGCGCCCGCGCCGGAGACCACCATGCGCACGTCGGAGAGATTTTTCTCCACCACGCGCAGGCCGTTGAGAATGGCGGCGGTACTGATAATCGCCGTGCCGTGCTGGTCGTCATGGAACACGGGAATGTTCATACGCTCGCGCAGCTTCTGCTCGATATAGAAACATTCCGGCGCTTTGATATCTTCCAGGTTGATGCCGCCGAAGGTCGGCTCCAGCGCCGCCACCACGTTGATAAATTTATCCGGATCCAGCTCGTCCACTTCGATATCGAATACGTCGATACCGGCAAATTTCTTAAACAGCACGCCCTTGCCTTCCATCACCGGCTTACCGGCCAGCGCGCCGATATTACCTAACCCCAGCACCGCCGTACCGTTAGAGATCACCGCCACCAGGTTGCCGCGCGCGGTATATTTGTAGGCTGCCAGCGGATCTTTTTCGATTTCAAGGCACGGGGCAGCCACGCCCGGCGAGTAGGCCAGCGCCAGATCGCGCTGGGTCGCCAGCGGTTTGGTAGGGGAAACCTGGATTTTACCCGGAACAGGAAACTCGTGAAAATCGAGAGCGCTTTGTTTTAACTGATCATCCATCTTGTTATTCCTTTCACGTTTCGGTCAAAAAGGGTGATGTCGACGGTCCTGTGCACACCCTGGTGTGCCGCATAGTATCGCCGCAGGCAGGCTCCTAAACTTTGAAGGCTGCCAAACTCTCACCATTGCAGAATAAAAATTGTTATCAATTTATAACAGCCATGTTACCCGTCTCAGAGGGCAATGCCTCCCCCGTCTGCTATGCTTTTTTGTTAAGTCCATCATGATTTTCTCAGAAGTGTGAACTAACGCACTCGACTAACTCTTTTATTTCCAAGGAGTAATTATGAACCAGCTAGACGGCATCAAACAATTTACCACCGTGGTTGCAGACAGCGGCGACATCGAGTCGATTCGTCACTATCAGCCGGAAGACGCGACCACCAACCCCTCGCTGCTGCTCAAGGCGGCGGGGCTTGCGCACTTTAGTCATCTGATTGATGACGCCCTTGCCTACGGCAAACAGCGCGGGAAAACGCAGGAGCAGCAGGTCGCCGAAGCCAGCGACAAGCTGGCGGTCAATATCGGTGCGGAAATTCTTAAAAGCATTCCGGGACGCGTCTCCACCGAAGTGGACGCCCGGCTCTCGTTCGACCAGGAAAAGAGCATTAACAAGGCTCGCCGCCTGGTGGAGCTCTACCAGGAGCAGGGAATCGATAAGTCGCGCATTCTGATTAAGCTCGCGTCCACCTGGGAAGGTATCCGCGCGGCAGAAGTGCTGGAAAAAGAGGGGATCCACTGCAACCTGACGCTGCTGTTCTCGTTTGCCCAGGCGCGTGCCTGTGCCGAAGCGGGCGTGTTCCTGATCTCCCCGTTTGTCGGACGTATCTACGACTGGTATCAGGCGAAAAAGCCGATGGATCCGTACGTGGTGGACGAAGATCCGGGCGTAAAATCGGTGCGTAATATCTACGACTATTACAAGCAGCACCGCTATGAAACCATCGTGATGGGGGCCAGCTTCCGCCGCACCGAGCAGATCCTCGCGCTCGCGGGCTGCGACCGCCTGACTATCTCCCCTGACCTGCTGAAAAAGCTACAGGAGAGCGATGAAACGGTGATCCGCAAGCTGGTGCCAACCTCTACCGTGCTGCCAAAACCCAAAGCCATGACCGAAGCGGAATTCCGCTGGGAGCACAATCAGGATCCAATGGCCGTGGAAAAACTGGCGGACGGCATCCGTCAGTTTGCCGTCGACCAGCGCAAACTCGAAGATCTTCTTGCCGCCAAACTTTAACCTTGCCACGGAGTGAACTATGTCCCGTAAAGAGCTCGCCAACGCCATTCGCGCCCTCAGCATGGATGCCGTACAAAAAGCCAATTCCGGCCACCCTGGCGCCCCCATGGGGATGGCTGATATCGCTGAAGTGCTGTGGAACGACTTTCTGAAGCACAACCCCACTGACCCGACCTGGTATGACCGGGACCGTTTTATTCTCTCCAACGGTCACGCCTCAATGCTGCTCTACAGCCTGCTGCACCTTTCCGGCTACGACCTGCCGCTTGAGGAGTTAAAAAACTTCCGCCAGCTGCACTCCAAAACGCCGGGCCACCCGGAAATTGGCTATACGCCGGGCGTTGAAACGACCACCGGACCGCTGGGCCAGGGGCTGGCGAACGCCGTCGGCCTGGCAATTGCCGAACGTACGCTGGCCGCGCAGTTCAACCAGCCCGACCACGAGATTGTCGATCACTACACCTACGTCTTTATGGGCGACGGCTGTCTGATGGAGGGGATCTCCCACGAGGTCTGCTCTCTGGCGGGCACGCTGGGGCTGGGCAAGCTGATTGGCTTCTACGATCACAACGGCATCTCCATTGACGGAGAAACCGAGGGCTGGTTTACCGACGATACGGCGAAGCGCTTCGAGGCCTATCATTGGCACGTGGTGCACGAGATCGACGGCCACGATCCGGAAGCGGTGAAAAAAGCGATTCAGGAAGCGCAGAGCGTCAAGGATAAACCGTCCCTGATTATTTGCCGCACCACCATCGGCTTCGGCTCGCCGAACAAGGCGGGCAAAGAAGAGGCGCACGGCGCGGCGCTGGGTGAAGAGGAAGTGGCGCTGACCCGTCAGAAACTCGGCTGGAAACACCCGGCCTTTGAGATCCCAAAAGAGATCTACAGAGCCTGGGATGCGCGCGAGGACGGTGAGAAAGCGCAGCACGCGTGGAACGAAAAATTTGCCGCCTACAAAAAAGCGCACCCGGAGCTGGCCGCCGAGTTTACCCGCCGCATGAGCGGCGGCCTGCCGGAGGACTGGGAAGAAAAAACCCAGGCCCTGATTGAGAACCTGCAATCCAACCCGGCGAAAATCGCCACCCGTAAGGCGTCGCAGAATACCCTGAACGCCATTGGCCCGATCCTGCCCGAACTGCTGGGCGGCTCGGCGGACCTGGCGCCAAGCAACCTCACCATCTGGTCCGGCTCTAAATCCCTGAAGGAAGACATTGCCGGGAACTACATCCACTATGGCGTGCGCGAGTTCGGGATGACCGCTATTGCCAACGGCATCGCCCACCACGGCGGCTTCGTGCCGTACACCGCCACTTTCCTGATGTTTGTCGAATATGCCCGTAACGCGGCGCGTATGGCGGCACTGATGAAAGCACGGCAGATCATGGTGTATACCCACGACTCCATCGGACTGGGTGAAGATGGCCCGACGCACCAGGCGGTAGAGCAGCTGGCGAGCCTGCGGTTAACGCCAAACTTCAGCACCTGGCGTCCGTGCGATCAGGTTGAAGCGGCTGTGGGCTGGAAGCTGGCCGTTGAGCGCCATAACGGCCCTACGGCGCTGATCCTGTCGCGCCAGAACCTGGCGCAGATTGAGCGCACGCCAGAGCAGGTGAAAAATATCGCCCGCGGTGGATACATTCTGAAAGACAGCGGCGGCAAGCCGGACGTGATCCTGATTGCCACCGGTTCCGAAGTGGAAATCACCGTGAAAGCGGCGGAGAAGCTGACCGCCGAAGGTCACGCGGTGCGCGTCGTTTCTCTGCCTTCAACGGATATCTTTGATGCGCAGGATGAGGCGTACCGGGAATCGGTGCTGCCTTCGAACGTTGCAGCGCGCGTGGCGGTGGAGGCGGGTATTGCCGACTACTGGTATAAGTACGTGGGGCTGAAAGGGGCGATTGTGGGCATGCGGGGCTACGGCGAGTCCGCTCCGGCCGATAAACTGTTCCCGTACTTCGGCTTTACCGTTGAGAACGTAGTGGAGAAGGCGCTGAGCGTGCTGTAGTGCGCTCTGCGTTGCCGGGCCTGACCCGGCCTACAAATCGCCAAAACGTAGGCCGGGTAAGCGACAGCACCACCCGGCAAAACTACCTCGTGATCCACAGCGTGGGCCAGGCATCTGGCCCATTCCAGTTATCACAGCTTGGCTCTTCCGCGTAGCGCACCAGGCGGAAACGCTGGCCGTTAAAACGCCAGCGGGTCTGGATCCCACAGTCGCCAATCCCGCGTCCCAGCGCCAGCGTCGTCAGCTCGCGCGTTTTTTCATCGAAGCTGGCATTCATCAGCTCCATGTCGCTACTCTGGCTGGACGGGGTAAACGGCAGGCGCAATTTCACGCTCCTGGCCGCAAAGGGTTTTTTACGCGACACCAGCCACGCCAGATCGACGGTATTGTACGCCCCCGCCTCACAGCTGATGATCATCAGCGCTTTGTCATCGGTCAACGCGGTAACGCGCACTTCGCGTCGGTTCGGATCGAGGGAGCACTGGCTGTGGTTCATGCGCCAGGTACCGTAATCCAGCAGATCGTTCAGTTCGCGATGGGTCAGCGGCGTTGGCGTCGGGTTCACCACGGCCACCTTTTTTAAGGCGGGTGCAGGCGGCACGCTCAGCGGTGGACTGTCCCCTTTTTTAATCCATGCCGTTTCGCTGCCGACGCGTTTTTGCTGGGCGTCGATAAACAGCAGCGCAGCTTTCAGACCGGCCAGGGAGATCGTCTGCTTCCCGCCGCGCAGGGTCAGCGCCTGTCCTTCCTGAATGGTTTTCAGAAACGTGGTGATGGTGCCCGTATCGTCTGTTTTAAGGTGCCAGGGGGTTAACTGCCAGTGCTTCGACGTAAACGTAAGCGGAACATTGTCGAGCAGCAGGCGCGGGGCGATGTCAGGCTCTTTCACCGGAGGCGCAGAAAGCCCGCCGAGATCGATGCGCAGGCTGGCGTCCGTTTTGGCTCCCGCGCTGCGGCTCAGCGTCATGACCAGACCGCGATGCTCGCCGGTGTTTCGCGCCACGCAGAAATTCTGGTTGTTGCAGGTAACCTGCCAGTCAGAAAAAGACTGCTGCGCAGGTGCAGCCCACGCCAGAGGCGCAGGAAGCACGCAAATGAAGAAGAGAAGAAAAACGCAGTAGCGCATGAATGGCACAGCCCCGGAAAACGAAAAGGTCAATCTGGGGCGTATCTTCGTGCCCTGGACGGGCTGGCTCAATCGGATTTATCGGATAGATTTATCTGAAATACAACTTATCACGCTCGCGGCGCAGCGTTCATTAGCCCGCTGGTTTGCAGATACTGCAACAGGATCACCGCTTTACCGTCGCGGATCTCGCCGCGTTTCACCATGTCGACAGCCTGAGCAAAAGGCATCTCCAGGACTTCAATGTCTTCGTCATCCACGCCGCCGCCCCGGTGCGTGCGCTGGGCATCGGTGTATTCCGCAATGAAGAAGTGGACCAGCTCGGTGACGCCGCCAGGGGACATGAAAAGCTCAAAGACTTTTTGCACCGCACCCACTTCAAAACCCGTCTCCTCAATGGCCTCTTTGCGGATACACACTTCCGGCTCATCGTCATCAAGCAGGCCTGCGCAGGTTTCAATCAGACGTCCGTCCGCGTTGCCATTGACCCACGTGGCGATGCGAAACTGGCGGATCAGCACCACGCTCTGCTTTTCACGGTTATACAGCAAAATGGTTGCCCCGTTGCCCCGGTCGTAGACTTCGCGTTTGTGGCGAATGACGTCCCCGTTCTTGCGGGTCAGATCGTAAGTGATGTTACGCAGGACAAAGTAATTTTCAGAAAGGATTTTGTCTTTAATAACGCTAATGTTCAGGGACATACGGGCTCCACGGCAAAATGAGTCTGTTTATACTACGCCGTGAAGCCCGCTTTGTCGCCCGTCGGCGTTAATGTATGCTGCGCGGCGGCACGCCAAGCCAGTCCATGATCCCCTGCGCGGCGTGGCGCCCTTCCGCCATCGCGGTGACCACCAGATCCGCACCGCGCACCGCATCGCCGCCGGCAAAAATCTGCGGATTCGAGGTCTGGTAACGATAACGGCTTTCAACGGACGCCCTGATACGCCCCCGATCGTCGGTGTCGACGCCCTGTGCCTGAAGCCACGGCATGGCGTGCGGAGTAAACCCGAACGCCATGATGACCGCATCAGCAGGCATCACAAACTCGCTGCCCGCCACCGGGACAGGCCGCCGCCGTCCCTGCCCGTCCGGCTCGCCCAGCGCGGTGCGCAGCATTCGAACGCCGTTGACCTTGCCGTCGACATCCAGCGTAAGCTCAACCGGCTGAACGTTAAATTCAAACGCCGCGCCCTCTTCTTTCGCGTTTTTAACCTCTTTTTTGGAGCCCGGCATGTTGGCCTCGTCCCGCCGATAGGCGCAGGTCACTTTCGCCGCGCCGTGTCGAAGCGCGGTACGTACGCAGTCCATCGCCGTATCGCCCCCGCCCAGCACCACCACGTTTAATCCCTGCGTGTCGATAAACGGCGCGTCAGCGACGGGCTCAAGACCCATTACGTTCCGCGTGTTCGCCACTAAAAACGGCAGCGCGTCATACACGCCCGGCGCGTCCTCGTGGGGAATACCGGCTTTCATGGAGCGATAGGTGCCGACGCCGAGGAAAATGGCATCGTAGTCGTTTTGCAGCTGGGCCATCGACACGTCTTTCCCCACTTCGCAGTTCAGCTCGAAGCGGATACCCATCGCGCTGAATATCTCTCTGCGCCGCGCTAACAGGGATTTATCCAGCTTGAAGGCCGGAATGCCGAAGGTGAGCAAGCCGCCGATTTCCGGATGACGATCGTAGACCGTGACCTCGACGCCGCTGCGCACCAGTACGTCGGCGCAGGCCAGCCCTGCCGGACCGGCACCGATGATGGCGACGCGCTTACCGACCGGCATAACGTGGCTGACGTCCGGCATCCAGCCCGTCGCCAGCGCCCGATCCGAGATATACCGTTCGATATTGCCAATGGTCACCGCACCCGACGCATCCCGCAGGGTGCAGGCGCCTTCACATAATCGATCCTGTGGACAGACGCGCCCGGTAATTTCCGGTAAACAGTTGGTCTGATGAGAAAGCTCGGCCGCGCCGACGATGTCCCCCGCCCTGACCCGTTCAATCCACTGCGGAATGTGGTTATGCAGCGGGCAGGTCCACTCGCAAATGCTGTGCTCGCCGCATTTCAGGCACCGGGATGCCTCGCGGTGCGCCTGTTCCGGGCGAAACGGCAGGTAGATCTCGTTAAAATGGCGGGCGCGCACGTCGGGGCTGAGCTTGTCCGGTTCACCGCGCGCCGGGGTATTTTGCCTCTGCTGCCGTTTGGTTTGCGGGCGTTCTGCCTGAACCGCTTCGCTGTGCCACGGCTGCGCGTCCAGCCTTGCACTGCGCTCGCGCCGCGACTTCGCCAGGTTATCCAGCACCGCCGGGGTAGCCAGCGTGAGCACGTTTGCCGGGCAGTTTTCGACGCAGGCTGGCCCCTGCGGCCTTTCCAGGCAGAGGTCGCATTTATGCGCTGAGGCCTTCACGCGGTCGTTCTCCCGCGGGGTGACCAGCAAGTCCATCGTGCCAAACGGACAGGCCACCACGCAGGCTTTACAGCCAATGCATTTTTGTTGATTCACCTGTACGCTGTCGCTGTGTTGCGTGATAGCGCCGTTCGGGCAGCTTTGCGCGCAAGGCGCGTTTTCGCAGTGGTGGCAGGTGACGGGGCTAGTGCGGGTAGCGGAGGTAAGGACCGTAATGCGGGGATGAAAATGGCGCTCGCTCAGTACGTGCTGTTCCCCGTTGTGCGCCATCACACAGGCGACTTCGCAGGCGCGACAACCGATACACTCCTGACCGTTGGCCATAATAAAACGATTCATAACTACACCTGTTTTTGGTTCAATAACCTTATTCTTTATATTGTTATCGTATTTACCCACAGCGGCATGCCGACGCAATGTTCAAATGCCCAGGAAGCCGAACTATTTCCAGTGAACCTGTGGCAGATCAATTTTATTCAGGAAGCTGATGAGTGACCGTTAAACGCCCCGTTTCGGGAAGCCTGGCTCGGGCTTTCTTTTTGATGATTGTATTGTCCGTGTTAATCAGCGCCATTGCGCTGGTCACGCTCGCCAGCAGCCAGCGCGACGCCGAGGCGATTAACATCGCCGGATCGCTGCGCATGCAGAGCTACCGCCTGGGCTACGAGATGCAGCGCGCCAGCCCGTCGCTGGCAGAACACCGCGCGGTCTGGCAGATAACCCTGAGCGCACCTGCGTTGCAGAAGTTAAACCGCTGGTATGTGCCGGAGGACGTCAAGCAGCGTTACCGGCAGCTCCACCTTGCCTGGCAGGAGATGGATAAGCGCATCGCCAGCGGCGACACCGGGTGGTATCAGAACCACATTGAGGATTTCGTTGGCCGCATAGATGCCTTTGTGCTGGCGCTTCAGCACTACACCGAACATAAAATTCAGCTGGTCATTTTCATGTCGCTGACCGGCGGGCTGGGCATTTTGCTGCTGGCGCTATTAACCCTGCGGCGGATCCGGCGTCAGGTGGTGCTGCCGCTGAATAATCTGGTGGCGGCGAGCGAGCGTATCGAACAGGGGCAATTCGATACCCCCGCGCCGGATACCGCGCTGCCTAACGAACTGGGCCAGCTTTCCCGTGCCTTCAACCATATGTCGGCAGAACTGCACACCCTGTATCGTTCCCTTGAGCAGTCCGTTGCCGAGAAAACCCGCCATCTGAATGAAGCGCATCAGCAACTCGACATGCTGTTCAAATGCTCGCAGGCGCTGAATACCGGGCAGATAGACAGCCACTGCTTCCGGCATATGTTGCAGATTGTGCATGAATATACGCAGATGAATTATCTGCAATTGCGCACCAGCGACGACTGGCGGCTGTGCGAAGGGCAGGAAACACCGGGCGAGAAGATGCACACGTTACCGGTGTTAATGCAGGATACCCTGTATGGCGAACTGCGCTGGCAAAGCACGACGGGCGATGTGCCCCTGCCGCTAATGGAAAGCGTGGCGACGATGCTAGGCCGGGGGCTCTATTTCAATCAGGCGCAGAAGCACTATCAGCAACTGCTGCTGATGGAGGAGCGCGCCACCATTGCCCGCGAGCTGCACGATTCGCTGGCGCAGGTGCTCTCTTATTTGCGTATTCAGCTTACGCTGCTGAAGCATGCCGTGCCGGGCGACAATGCCCCCGCACAGACCATCATTACGGATTTCTCCCGCGAGCTGAATAACGCCTGGCATCAGCTACGCGAACTGCTCACCACCTTCCGTCTGACGCTCAATCACGCCAATCTTCCTGCCGCGCTACAGGAGTCTCTTGACGGGCTGCAAAGCCAGACCAGGGCGAAGCTGGTGCTTGACTGCCGCCTCTCGTCCCTGGCGCTGGACGCGCAAAAACAGGTGCACCTCTTACAGATTGTGCGTGAGGCGATGCTGAATGCGATTAAACATGCCGACGCGAGCGAGATCGTCGTCAGCTGCGTCACCGCTGCGGACGGCACGCACACGGTCACTATCCGCGACAACGGTATTGGCATCGGCGATGCCAGTGAACCGCCGGGGCATTATGGTCTGAACATCATGCGCGAACGCGCGGGACGGCTCGGCGGGACGCTAGGCTTTTCCCAGCCGCCGCAGGGCGGTACGCAGGTCAGCGTAACGTTCCGGACGCCTGCGGATCGGGCTGAAAAATAGCGAGAAAGCAGGCGCGCTGAAAAAAGCGCATGATAATTTACATTATCTCCTTTATTTCTCCACGTTTGGCCTGTGCCTTCCCGCTACAGTGTTGCGGGCAATATACAATAATGACGTGCTGCATAACGAGGTCACTTTTTCATGGCGAATTTTTTCATCGATCGCCCCATTTTTGCCTGGGTGCTTGCAATCCTGTTGTGTCTGACGGGTGTCCTGGCGATTACATCACTTCCCGTTGAGCAATACCCCGACCTCGCGCCCCCCAACGTGCGTATCACGGCGAACTACCCTGGCGCCTCGGCGCAGACGCTGGAAAATACCGTCACGCAGGTTATCGAGCAGAACATGACGGGTCTCGATAACCTGATGTACATGTCCTCGCAGAGCAGCGCCACGGGCCAGGCGACGGTCACCCTGAGCTTTACGGCGGGCACGGATCCCGATGAAGCGGTACAGCAGGTGCAAAACCAGCTGCAATCCGCCCTGCGCAAACTGCCTCAGGCGGTGCAGAACCAGGGGGTTACCGTCCGTAAAACCGGTGACACCAATATTTTGACCATCGCGTTCGTCTCAACCGACGGCTCGATGGATAAACAGGACATCGCGGACTACGTCGCCAGTAATATCCAGGATCCGCTCAGCCGCATCAACGGCGTGGGCGATATCGACGCCTACGGCTCGCAGTATTCCATGCGCATCTGGCTGGATCCCAACAAGCTGAACAGCGTGCAGATGACCGCCAAGGATGTCACCGACGCTATCGAATCGCAGAACGCACAGATTGCCGTGGGGCAGCTGGGCGGTACGCCCTCCGTGGATAACCAGGCGCTTAACGCCACCATCAACTCCCAGTCGCTGCTCCAGACGCCCGAACAGTTCCGCAATATCACGCTGCGCGTGAATCAGGACGGGTCGGAAGTGCGTCTGGGGGATGTCGCCACCGTGGAAATGGGGGCGGAAAAATATGACTACCTGAGCCGCTTTAACGGCAATGCCGCGTCCGGATTAGGGGTGAAGCTGGCCTCCGGTGCCAACGAAATGGCGACCGCGCAGCTGGTATTAGATCGTCTGGACGAGCTGTCGCACTACTTCCCGCACGGCCTGGAGTATAAAGTCGCCTACGAAACCACCTCGTTCGTTAAGGCCTCTATCGAAGACGTGGTGAAAACCCTGCTCGAAGCCATCGCGCTGGTGTTCCTCGTGATGTACCTGTTCCTGCAAAACTTCCGCGCCACGCTGATCCCCACTATTGCGGTGCCGGTGGTGCTGCTGGGAACCTTTGCGGTGCTGTATGCCTTTGGCTACAGCATCAACACCCTGACCATGTTCGCCATGGTGCTGGCCATCGGCCTGCTGGTGGATGATGCCATCGTGGTGGTGGAAAACGTCGAGCGCATTATGAGCGAGGAAGGGCTTTCGCCCCGCGAGGCCACGCGCAAGTCGATGGGGCAAATTCAGGGTGCGCTGGTCGGTATCGCCATGGTGCTGTCGGCGGTATTTATCCCGATGGCTTTTTTTGGCGGCACCACGGGCGCGATTTATCGCCAGTTCTCGATCACCATCGTCTCCGCGATGGTGCTCTCGGTGCTGGTGGCGATGATCCTCACCCCTGCCCTTTGCGCGACGCTGCTCAAGCCGCTGCACAAGGGTGAGCATCACGGTCAAAAAGGCTTTTTCGGCTGGTTTAACCGCATGTTCAACCGTAATGCGGCGCGCTATGAAGCGGGCGTGGGCAAGGTGCTGCACCGCAGCATGCGCTGGATGGTGGTGTATGTCCTGCTGCTTGGCGGCATGGTCTTCTTATTCCTGCGGCTGCCCACCTCCTTCCTGCCGCTGGAAGATCGCGGCATGTTTATCACCTCCGTGCAGTTACCGAGCGGCTCGACCCAACAGCAAACCCTGAAGGTGGTGGAAAAGGTTGAGAACTACTTCCATACCCAGGAAAAAGATAACGTGGTCTCCGTTTTCTCTACCGTCGGCTCTGGCCCTGGCGGTAACGGGCAAAACGTGGCGCGCATGTTTGTGCGCCTGAAAGACTGGGATCAGCGCGACAGCGAAACCGGCTCCTCCTTTGCCATCATTGAGCGCGCAACCAAAGCGTTCAACAAAATCAAGGAAGCGCGCGTTTTCGCCAGCAGTCCGCCCGCCATCAGCGGTCTGGGCAGTTCAGCCGGGTTTGATATGGAGCTTCAGGACCACGCGGGAGCCGGGCACGATGCGTTAATGGCGGCTCGCGATAAACTGCTGGAGCTGGCCGGGAACGATCCGCAGCTTACGCGCGTTCGTCATAACGGTCTGGATGACAGCCCTCAGCTACAGGTGGATATTGACCAGCGTAAAGCGCAGGCGCTGGGCGTTTCCATCGACGACATTAACGACACCCTGCAAACGGCATGGGGCTCAAGCTACGTAAATGACTTTATGGATCGTGGCCGCGTGAAGAAGGTCTACGTTCAGTCCGCCGCCAAATACCGCATGCTGCCGGACGATATTAACCGCTGGTATGTGCGCAATAACACCGGCGGTATGGTGCCGTTCTCGGCGTTCGCAACGTCGCGCTGGGAGACCGGATCGCCGCGTCTGGAGCGCTATAACGGCTATTCGGCGCTGGAGATTGTCGGGGAAGCCGCGCCGGGCGTCAGTACCGGTACTGCAATGGACATTATGGAAAAGCTGGTTCAGCAATTGCCGACCGGTTTTGGCCTGGAGTGGACGGCGATGTCCTACCAGGAACGGCTTTCCGGTGCGCAGGCGCCTGCCCTGTATGCTCTTTCGCTGCTGGTGGTCTTCCTCTGCCTGGCGGCACTGTATGAGAGCTGGTCAGTGCCGTTCTCGGTGATGCTGGTGGTGCCGCTCGGGGTTATCGGCGCGCTGCTGGCCACCTGGATGCGCGGCCTGGAAAACGATGTCTATTTCCAGGTCGGGCTCCTCACCGTTATCGGATTGTCGGCGAAGAACGCCATTCTGATCGTCGAATTTGCCAACGAGATGAATGCCAAAGGCCACGAGCTGATGGCCGCCACGCTGCACGCCTGCCGTCAGCGCCTGCGCCCGATCCTGATGACGTCTCTGGCGTTTGTGTTCGGCGTCCTGCCGATGGCCACCAGCTCCGGCGCAGGCTCCAGCAGCCAGCACGCGGTGGGAACAGGCGTCATGGGGGGAATGATTTCCGCGACGATTCTGGCGATCTATTTCGTCCCGCTGTTCTTCGTGCTGGTACGCCGCCGTTTCCCGCTGAAGGATAAGCCGGAATAACCCGTTGAAATAAAAAAGGCGGCTTTATCGGCCGCCTTTTTATTGTGTGATGTTTTCACACTATGGTTATTTTAGTTAATTAAGTGCTCTTGCAATTCTGACCGGAATTTATTTACGAAGCATGCCTTCGATAAAATCTTTCCAGTTCCCCATTTCACGTTCAATCATAACAACCTCTCTTATTATTATGCGCATTCTACGAAAACGTATCATCATTGTGAAGCCACTTTATCCGATTGCTGTGATTGCGCCCCGCTATGTGGGTGGGTTTAAGATCACTATGAGCGTTGCCGGATAAATTTTATGTGACCTACAGCAATATTTTGAAATAGTCAGAAAAATGACAGCATTTTAAATTTCTCTCTGAGTTTATTGGTTATTTAAACAGGATGGACAACTATGCTTAAAAGATGAAAGACTATTCAGCTTACAGCTGTTCGTTGAATTATGGAGAATTGTAAATCACGAAAAATTCCGAATGTGGTATATTCCACTTAAGGATATATCTTCGAAAATATTGAACATTTAATCCACAAAACAACAAAAGGATTCACCATGGTTGTGATGTACGGCATTAAGAATTGCGACACGATCAAAAAAGCCCGCCGCTGGCTGGAAGCCCACAGCATTGACTATCGCTTCCACGATTACCGTGCCGACGGGCTTGACCCGGCGTTTCTCCATTCCGCCATCAACGAGCTGGGCTGGGAAGCGCTGCTGAATACCCGCGGGACCACCTGGCGTAAGCTGGATGAAGCTCTCCGGGCCACGATCGACAACGCCGACAGCGCCGCCAAACTGATGCTTGAAATGCCGGCAATCATCAAACGCCCATTGCTCTGCAAGCCAGGTCAGCCTATGCTGCTGGGTTTCAGTGAAACCCTTTATTCAGATTTTTTCGTTGAGGTGTAGTCTATGTCATGCCCGGTCATTGAGCTGACTCAGCAGCTTATTCGCCGTCCTTCCCTTAGCCCGGACGACGCAGGTTGTCAGGCACTAATGATTGAGCGCCTGCGTGCCATCGGTTTTACTGTGGAACCCATGGATTTTGGCGATACGCAGAACTTCTGGGCCTGGCGCGGTCAGGGGGAGACGCTGGCGTTTGCCGGACATACCGACGTGGTTCCTGCGGGTGACGCAGACCGCTGGATCAACCCGCCTTTTGAGCCGACCATCCGCGACGGTATGCTGTTTGGACGCGGCGCGGCGGACATGAAAGGTTCCCTGGCCGCGATGGTTGTGGCGGCAGAGCGCTTCGTTGCCCAGCATCCAAATCATAAAAACCGTCTTGCGTTTCTCATCACCTCTGATGAAGAAGCCAGTGCCCACAACGGCACCGTGAAGGTCGTTGAGGCGCTGATGGCGCGCAACGAACGCCTGGACTACTGCCTGGTGGGCGAACCGTCCAGCACCGAAGTGGTGGGCGACGTAGTGAAAAATGGCCGCCGTGGCTCACTGACCTGTAATTTGACCCTACATGGCGTGCAGGGCCACGTTGCTTATCCTCACCTGGCGGATAACCCGGTACACCGCGCAGCGCCGATGCTGAACGAGCTGGTGGGCATTGAGTGGGACAAAGGTAACGAATTCTTCCCGCCCACCAGCATGCAGATTGCCAACATCAAGGCCGGCACCGGCAGCAACAACGTCATTCCCGGCGATCTCTTCGTCCAGTTTAACTTCCGCTTCAGCACCGAGCTGACCGACGAAACGATCAAAGCACGCGTGGTTGCGCTGCTGGAGAAATATCAGCTGCGCTATACCATTGACTGGTGGCTTTCCGGGCAGCCGTTCCTGACGCAGCGCGGTAAACTGGTGGATGCGGTGGTGAACGCCATTGCGCACTATAATGAGATTAAGCCACAGCTGCTGACGACGGGCGGCACGTCTGACGGACGCTTTATCGCCCGCATGGGTGCACAGGTTGTCGAACTGGGCCCGGTTAACGCGACGATTCACAAAATCAACGAGTGTGTGAACGCAGCGGATTTACAACTGCTGGCCCGCATGTATCAACGTATTATGGAGCAGCTCGTCGCCTGACGGGTGCTTACAGAGGATTAGCGAATGGACTGGCTTTCAAAGTACTGGTGGATTCTGGTGTTGGTGTTTCTGGTAGGCGTGCTGCTTAACGTGATCAAAGATCTCAAGCGCGTTGACCATAAAAAGTTCCTTGCCAACAAGCCGGATCTTCCGCCACATCGTGATTTTAACGACAAGTGGGACGATGAAGACGACTGGCCGAAGAAGGACCAGAAGAAGTAATTGTGCACACCCCTCACCCTGACCCTCGCCCCTCTGGGGAGAGGGGCTGGGGGTGA
>NZ_JADBQL010000017.1:0-62297 GCF_014895905.1 Enterobacter cloacae complex sp. P15RS
TAAGTAGTAAGCCGGTGCATTAATCCGGTGGTTACAGAAGTATTCGGTGGAGCGGTAGTTCAGTCGGTTAGAATACCTGCCTGTCACGCAGGGGGTCGCGGGTTCGAGTCCCGTCCGTTCCGCCACTTATTAAGACATTAAGCCTGCCCTCCCGGCAGGCTTAATGGCAAAAAACTTTAGGGGCGTAGCTCAGTTGGTAGAGCACCGGTCTCCAAAACCGGGTGTCGCGAGTTCGAGTCTCTCCGCCCCTGCCATATAGAATCCTTTGCTTCGGCAAAGGATTTTTTTTTGCCTGCAAAACGGCTGAAATTCCTTCTGAAGACTAAGCAGCCTGCGTCTCCGCAGGCTTTTGCGTTAATCCAGTATGCTGGTTTTTAACAGATCTTTTATCTGCGATTGCTTGTCGCTGTTTTGCAGCCAAATGGCATACAGCGGCCTGGAGAGCGTCGTCGAATCGGTAACAACGTGGAGTGCAGATTTATTATCCGCCCAGCGAACAGGTAGCCACGTGCAACCCTTCAGTGCGGGAAGTTGCTGGCAGGCGATCTCCGCAGAGCTTGTCGTGAGCTGCGGGATATCATCGCTGGCAATTAACCCCGTCTCATGCTGCTGAAAGTCAGGTCCCCATTCCAGGCGTAAATAATTAAGGTCAGCCTTCATCATTGCAGGCTCCGATGCATAGAGCGCCAGACTAAACTGCCCAACAATCTGGCTGCTAAATTCGTCCATCTTGGGGGCTTCTGTGGTGATCAGCAGATCCAGCTGACGCTCGTGGAGTTGCTTAACCAGTGACTGACGTTGCGCAATCCTCGCCTCAAATTGCAGATGATTATATGTACGATATAGCCGCATAAGCCACTGGCTGAGCATGCATTCCCACAGTGATGCGCTGGCACCGATTGAGAATTCATTGTGCCGGGAAGTGTGCGCAACCTCCTTTCGCGCCGCCTGCCAGGTATTCATCAAGGTTTCTGCATACGGCAGCAGTTTTTCACCGGCTGGCGTTAAGCGGATATTGTTGCGATGACGGGTAAAAAGGTTCACACCCAGTTGATTTTCCAGTTGTCGAATACGAAAACTGACTGCTGACTGCGTCAGGTAGAGGGCTTCAGCTGCTCGCCCAAAGTGTCGCGTTCTGCTCACTTCGAGGAAAGTTTTTAGCAATTCCGTATCCACATTTTTCTCCACAAAATTATTTGTCGTTATGATTTAAATGTTTTGTTTTACACTCTGTCAAGCGTAACTAATACTCCGCGCCATAAATAGCTCGGCCAAAGAATTAGGAGCGTGTAGGATGGCGGAAAGCTTTACGACGACTAATCGTTTTTTCGACAATAAACATTATCCGCGCGGGTTCTCTCGTCACGGCGATTTCACTATCAAAGAAGCTCAACTTCTTGAGCGCCATGGTTATGCCTTCAACGAGCTGGATCTGGGTAAACGTGAACCGGCAACCGAAGATGAAAAACAGTTTGTCTCTGTTTGCCGTGGTGAGCGTGAGCCGCAGTCTGATGCAGAACGTGTATGGATCAAGTATATGGCTCGCATCAAGCGTCCTAAGCGTTTCCATACGCTGTCTGGCGGTAAGCCGCAGATGGAAGGTGCAGAAGACTACACCGAGTCTGACGATTAAGAAGAGAAGGGGCTACGGCCCCTTTTTTTACGCCAGCATTTTTTGCAGATGCAGCAGCAGCCGATCGATCGCACGGTAGCTTAATGCCTCCTGCAAATGCCGCCTCTCAATTCCGGGGCAGCCTTCTACGTCGGCGACGGTGCGCGCGACCTTCAACAAACGCTGCCACGCGCGAATGGATAGTCCAAACCGCGTCAGCGTCTCTTCCAGCCAGCCTGCATCTTCGGCATTAAGAGAACAAAACTGTCGGATCCCGGCGTTATCCAGGCGGGCATTCAGCCTGTTCTGTCGAGCATACTGCCGCGCCTGTGCCGCAATAACCCGTTCGCGTACCGCTGCTGAGCTTTCGCCTCTAATACCGCTTTGCCTCAACAGACCGGGCGGTGGCAGGGGGATCTCCAGAGATAAATCAAAACGGTCGAGAAAGGGCCCGGACAGCTTACTCAGATAGCGTAGCGTCTGCTCCGGCGTACAGCGGTTATGGTTACCCTGATAATGGCCCGTTGGGCTAGGGTTCATCGCGGCGACCAGCTGAAACTGCGCAGGGTAGCTTATTTTGGCGCGTGTACGAGAGAGATGGATCTCGCCGGATTCAATCGGCTCCCGCAATGCATCCAGCACGCGGCGTTCAAACTCAGGCAGTTCATCCAGGAACAGAATGCCGTTGTGCGCCAGAGAGATTTCACCCGGCCCGGGAATCGACCCTCCGCCCACCATCGCGGTAAGAGATGCACTGTGGTGCGGCGAGCGGAAAGGGCGGCGGCGCCACTGTTTATGCAACGACGTAGAACTGACCAGGCTAAATATCGCGGCGCTTTCCAGCGCTTCGTGATTATTGAGGGGTGGCAGGAGGCCGTTCAACCTGCTCGCCAGCATCGTTTTCCCCGTGCCTGGCGGACCTATCAGTAACAGGTTATGCCCGCCCGCGGCAGTGATCTCTAACGCCCGCTTACCCTGGTCCTGACCCATAATATCGCTGAGATCCTCAGTTGAATCTGGCGTCTCCTCCTCCTTCTCCTGCGGTTCGGCAAGTTCGTGTCGGCCTTCAAGCCAGGCGCAAACCTCCTGCAAATGTCCCGCTATCAGACACCCCTTTTCGGCGATAAGGCTTACTTCAGAGGCATTTTCATTGGCTACAATGATTTGTCTTCCCGCACGTATGGCTTCAAGCGCACCCGATATTGCACCGGGAACGCCTCTTAACGCGCCTGTAAGCGCTAATTCACCCACGAACTCGCACGAGCTTAGCCCTGTCGTGTTGAGCTGTTCAGAAGCCGCGAGAAGCGCTATAGCAATAGGTAAATCATATCGCCCACCCTCCTTTGGCAAATCAGCGGGTGCCAGGTTGATGGTGATCTTCTTCGCGGGAAAAGCATAACCGCTATTGATAATGGCGCTGCGCACGCGATCCCTCGCCTCTTTAACGGTGGTTTCCGGTAAGCCGACCAGCGTCAATCCGGGCAGGCCATTGCTTAAATGAACCTCTACAGAGATGAGCGGGGCCTTCACTCCGATAGCCGCGCGTGTATAAACAACTGACAGTGACATAAGCCCTCCTTGGCGGTTACTATGCCAGTCTCGTGTTTTTCTGTTTAGCATTGAATTGCTGATTTACGACGCGCGTTCATGCCTTTTAGCAGCAAAATGTAAACGTTACATGGTGGCGGAAGCCGCTTCGCAAAAAATAAATCATGCGTGCCTTGCCTGAAGAATCAGGAAAAAAATGAAAAATCTTCATTTCTATTTTTTCCCTATATAAAACAACGATTTTCAAAGAAATAGTTCGCGTGCTAAAGAAATGGGTCATAAAAAAATCTTGTGTCAGATGAAATATCTGTGGTAACTCTTTAGGTATTCCTTCGAACAAGATGCAAAAAGAACTGAAAATGACAGCCCTTCTACGAGTGATTAGCCTGGTCGTGATTAGCGTGGTGGTGATTATTATCCCACCGTGCGGGGCTGCACTTGGACGAGGAAAGGCTTAAGAATCAAGCCTTAACGAACTAAGACCCCCGCACCGAAAGGTCCGGGGGTTTTTTTATGACTAAAAAACTTAAATGAGGAGCAGAGAATGACGACTAGCACAAAATTCTGTTTCTCCAGATTTATGACGGGGAACTGACTATGAATGGGGCACAATGGGTAGTACATGCGTTGCGCGCGCAGGGAGTTGAAACCGTATTCGGTTATCCGGGTGGCGCAATTATGCCGATTTACGATGCACTGTATGACGGCGGCGTGGAACACCTGTTGTGCCGGCACGAGCAGGGCGCAGCGATGGCCGCCATCGGCTATGCCCGTGCCACCGGTAAAACCGGCGTCTGTATGGCAACCTCGGGCCCTGGCGCAACGAACCTGATTACCGGCCTGGCTGACGCACTGCTCGATTCCGTTCCCGTGGTGGCGATCACCGGCCAAGTGGCCTCACCGTTCATCGGCACCGATGCCTTCCAGGAAGTGGACGTGCTCGGTTTATCGCTGGCCTGTACTAAGCACAGCTTCCTCGTTCAGTCCCTCGAAGAGCTGCCTCGCGTGATGGCCGAAGCGTTCGAGGTTGCCAGCTCTGGCCGTCCTGGCCCGGTTCTGGTGGATATCCCGAAAGATATCCAGGTTGCACCTGGCGATCTGGAGCCGCATTTCTCCACCGTGAAAAGCGACGATGCGTTTCCGCATGCAGACGTTGAAGAGGCACGTCAGATGATGGCGCAGGCGAAGCAGCCGATGCTGTACGTCGGCGGCGGGGTGGGTATGGCGCAGGCTGTTCCGGCGCTTCGCGCGTTCATTGCGACCACGCAAATGCCCGCCACCTGTACCCTGAAAGGCCTGGGCGCAGTCGACGCGGACTACCCGTATTACTTAGGCATGCTGGGAATGCACGGCACCAAAGCGGCAAACCTGGCGGTGCAGGAGTGCGACTTGCTCATCGTCGCAGGCGCCCGTTTCGACGACCGCGTCACCGGCAAGCTGAATACCTTCGCGCCGAATGCCAAAGTGATTCATATGGATATCGATCCGGCGGAGATGAACAAACTGCGTCAGGCGCACGTGGCATTGCAGGGCGATCTTAACGCGCTGTTACCGGCGCTGGAGCAGCCGCTGGATATCAACGCATGGCGTCAGCACACCGCAGACATGCACGCTGAGCATGCCTGGCGTTACGATCACCCAGGCGATGCCATCTACGCGCCGCTGCTGTTGAAGCAGTTGTCCGACCGTAAACCCGCCGACAGCGTGGTGACGACGGATGTGGGCCAGCATCAGATGTGGTCAGCCCAGCACATGACCTACACTCGCCCGGAGAACTTCATCACCTCCAGCGGCTTAGGCACGATGGGCTTTGGCCTGCCGGCAGCCGTAGGTGCACAGGTGGCCCGCCCGAACGATACCGTTATCTGTATCTCCGGTGACGGCTCCTTCATGATGAACGTTCAGGAGCTCGGCACCGTGAAGCGCAAGCAGTTACCGCTGAAGATCGTGTTGCTCGATAACCAGCGTTTAGGGATGGTTCGCCAGTGGCAGCAGCTGTTCTTCCAGGAGCGTTACAGCGAAACAACCCTGACCGATAACCCCGATTTCCTCACCCTGGCCAGCGCCTTCGGCATTCCTGGCCAGCACATCACCCGTAAAGACCAGGTTGAAGCGGCACTCGACACCATGCTGTCAAGCGAAGGGCCATACCTGCTTCATGTCTCAATCGACGAGCTTGAGAACGTCTGGCCGTTGGTACCGCCCGGTGCCAGTAACTCACAAATGCTGGAGAAATTATCATGATGCAACATCAGGTCGCCGTGCAGGCTCGCTTCAACCCGGAAACGTTAGAACGCGTATTGCGCGTGGTCCGTCACCGTGGCTTTCAGATTTGCTCTATGAATATGGAAACGGCCACCGACGCGCAGAACATCAGTATCGAATTAACCGTTGCCAGCCCGCGGCCGGTCGACTTACTGTTTAGTCAGTTATCAAAGCTGGTAGACGTTGCCCATGTTGCCATCTGCCAGAGCACAACCACATCACAACAAATCCGCGCTTAAGCGTGACAGGACGAAAAAATGACGACAAAAAAAGCTGATTACATTTGGTTCAATGGGGAGATGGTTCGCTGGGAAGACGCGAAAGTTCACGTGATGTCCCATGCGCTGCACTACGGTACCTCCGTGTTTGAAGGCATCCGTTGCTACGATTCTCACAAAGGGCCAGTGGTGTTCCGCCATCGCGAACACATGCAGCGTCTGCATGACTCAGCCAAAATTTATCGTTTCCCGGTCTCTCAAAGCGTTGATGAGCTGATGGAAGCCTGCCGCGAAGTGATTCGCCAGAATAAACTGACCAGCGCCTATATTCGTCCGCTGGTCTTCGTGGGTGATGTGGGCATGGGCGTGAACCCGCCGGCCGGTTACAACACTGATATGATCATTGCTGCGTTCCCGTGGGGCGCCTACCTGGGCGCAGAAGCACTGGATCAGGGGATCGACGCAATGGTTTCTTCCTGGAACCGCGTGGCGCCAAACACCATCCCGACCGCCGCTAAAGCGGGCGGTAACTACCTCTCCTCACTGCTGGTCGGCAGCGAAGCGCGCCGCCACGGCTATCAGGAAGGCATCGCCCTCGACGTGAACGGCTACATCTCAGAAGGCGCGGGCGAAAACCTGTTTGAAGTAAAAGACGGCATTCTGTTTACCCCGCCGTTCACCTCTTCCGCGCTGCCGGGCATCACCCGCGACGCCATCATCAAGCTGGCGAAAGATCTGGGTATCGAAGTGCGTGAGCAGGTGCTGTCCCGCGAATCCCTCTACCTGGCAGACGAAGTGTTCATGTCCGGTACCGCGGCTGAAATCACGCCGGTTCGCAGCGTCGACGGTATCCAGGTGGGTGAAGGCCGCTGTGGTCCGGTGACCAAACGCATCCAGCAAGCCTTCTTCGGCCTCTTCACCGGCGAAACAGAAGACAAATACGGCTGGTTGGATCAGGTTAATCACTAAATATAAATGTGGGACGGCACGCACCGTCCCATTAAATAGTCAGACGGGAGTCAATAAAGCATGCCTAAGTATCGTTCAGCCACCACCACCCACGGCCGTAACATGGCGGGTGCCCGCGCATTGTGGCGCGCCACCGGAATGACCGACGCCGATTTCGGCAAGCCAATTATCGCCGTGGTGAACTCCTTCACCCAGTTTGTACCGGGCCACGTGCATCTGCGCGATCTCGGTAAGCTGGTTGCCGAGCAAATCGAAGCCTCCGGCGGCGTGGCGAAAGAGTTCAACACCATTGCGGTGGATGACGGTATCGCAATGGGCCACGGGGGAATGCTCTATTCACTGCCGTCGCGCGAGCTGATCGCCGACTCGGTGGAGTATATGGTCAATGCCCATTGCGCCGATGCGATGGTCTGTATCTCCAACTGCGACAAAATCACCCCGGGGATGCTGATGGCCTCCCTGCGTCTGAACATTCCGGTGATCTTCGTCTCCGGTGGTCCGATGGAGGCGGGTAAAACCAAGCTCTCCGACAAAATCATCAAGCTCGACCTGGTCGATGCGATGATCCAGGGCGCAGACCCGAAAGTCTCTGACGAGCAGAGCGATCAGGTGGAACGCTCCGCGTGCCCGACCTGCGGCTCCTGTTCCGGCATGTTCACGGCCAACTCCATGAACTGCCTGACCGAAGCGCTGGGCCTGTCTCAGCCGGGCAACGGCTCGCTGCTGGCGACCCACGCCGACCGTAAGCAGCTGTTCCTCAACGCCGGTAAACGTATCGTTGAGCTGACCAAACGCTACTACGAGCAGGACGATGCCAGCGCGCTGCCGCGCAATATCGCCAGTAAAGCGGCGTTCGAAAACGCCATGACGCTGGATATCGCCATGGGCGGCTCCACCAACACCGTTCTGCACCTGCTGGCCGCCGCGCAGGAAGCCGAAATCGACTTCACCATGAGCGACATCGACAAGCTCTCCCGCAAAGTGCCGCAGCTGTGTAAAGTCGCGCCGAGTACCCAGAAGTACCACATGGAAGACGTGCACCGTGCGGGTGGCGTCATCGGTATCCTTGGCGAGCTGGATCGCGCCGGGCTGCTGAACCGCGACGTGAAAAACGTCCTTGGCCTGACGCTGCCGGAATCGCTGGATCAATACGATGTAATGCTGACCAAAGACGACGCGGTGAAAAAGATGTTCCGCGCCGGTCCGGCGGGTATTCGCACCACCCAGGCGTTCTCGCAGGATTGCCGCTGGGACACGCTGGACGACGACCGCGCTGAAGGCTGCATCCGCTCGCTGGAGCACGCCTACAGTAAAGACGGTGGTCTGGCCGTGCTGTACGGTAACTTTGCGGAAAACGGCTGCATCGTGAAAACCGCAGGCGTGGACGACAGTATCCTGAAATTCACCGGTCCGGCGAAAGTGTACGAAAGCCAGGACGAGGCGGTAGAGGCCATCCTCGGCGGCAAAGTGGTGGAAGGCGACGTGGTTGTCATTCGCTACGAAGGGCCGAAAGGCGGTCCGGGCATGCAGGAGATGCTCTACCCGACCACCTTCCTGAAATCGATGGGCCTCGGTAAAGCCTGCGCGCTGATCACCGACGGCCGTTTCTCCGGCGGCACGTCTGGTCTCTCCATCGGCCACGTCTCCCCGGAAGCGGCAAGCGGCGGCAACATCGCAATCATCGAAGATGGCGACCTGATCGAAATCGACATTCCGAATCGCGGCATTCAGCTGAAGCTGAGCGATCAGGAGATTGCGGCCCGTCGTGAAGCGCAGGAAGCGCGCGGCGACAAAGCCTGGACGCCGAAAGATCGCCAGCGTGAAGTCTCCTTCGCCCTGCGCGCCTACGCGAGCCTTGCAACCAGTGCAGATAAAGGCGCGGTGCGCGATAAATCTAAACTTGGGGGCTAATGATGGCTGAGTCACAACCCTTATCCGCCGCTCCTGAGGGGGCGGAATATCTGAGAGCGGTGCTACGCGCGCCGGTCTATGAAGCCGTGCAGGTCACGCCCCTGCAAAAAATGGAAAAACTCTCCTCGCGCCTCGACAACGTCATTCTGGTGAAGCGCGAAGACCGCCAGCCGGTGCACAGCTTTAAGCTGCGCGGTGCCTACGCGATGATGGCGGGGCTGACGGACGAGCAGAAAGCGCGCGGCGTCATTACCGCGTCGGCGGGCAACCATGCGCAGGGCGTGGCGTTCTCCTCGGCCCGTTTAGGGCTGAAGGCGCTGATCGTGATGCCGGTTGCCACCGCGGATATCAAAGTCGACGCGGTGCGCGGTTTTGGCGGGGAAGTGCTGCTCCACGGCGCGAATTTTGACGAAGCCAAAGCCAAAGCGATTGAGCTGGCGCAGCAGCAGGGCTTCACCTGGGTGCCGCCGTTCGACCACCCGATGGTGATTGCCGGGCAGGGCACGCTGGCGCTTGAGCTGTTGCAGCAGGATGCCCATCTCGACCGCGTCTTCGTCCCGGTGGGCGGCGGCGGGCTGGCGGCAGGCGTGGCGGTGCTGATCAAACAGCTAATGCCGCAGATCAAGGTGATTGCAGTTGAAGCGGAAGACTCTGCCTGCCTGAAGGCGGCGCTGGACGCCGGATATCCGGTGGATCTGCCGCGCGTCGGGCTGTTTGCCGAGGGCGTGGCGGTGAAGCGCATTGGCGATGAAACGTTCCGTCTGTGCCAGGAGTATCTGGACGATATCGTCACCGTCGACAGCGACGCCATCTGCGCGGCAATGAAAGATCTGTTCGAAGATGTACGTGCGGTGGCGGAGCCGTCCGGCGCGCTGGCGCTGGCGGGTATGAAAAAATACATCGCCCAGCACCACGTCCGCGGCGAGCGTCTGGCGCACGTGCTGTCGGGTGCCAACGTGAACTTCCATGGTCTGCGCTACGTTTCCGAGCGCTGCGAGCTGGGCGAACAGCGTGAAGCGCTGCTGGCAGTGACCATCCCGGAAGAGAAGGGCAGCTTCCTGAAGTTCTGCCAGCTGCTGGGGGGACGCTCGGTAACGGAGTTCAACTACCGCTTTGCCGATGCGAAAGATGCCTGCATTTTTGTCGGCGTGCGTCTGAGCCGGGGCGTGGAGGAGCGCAAAGAGATCCTCAGCCTGCTGCATGAAGGCGGCTACAGCGTGGTCGATCTCTCCGACGATGAAATGGCGAAGCTGCACGTGCGCTATATGGTCGGCGGGCGTCCCTCGAAACCGCTCCAGGAACGCCTGTTCAGCTTCGAGTTCCCGGAATCACCGGGCGCGCTGCTCAAGTTCCTGCACACGCTGGGCACGCACTGGAACATCTCCCTGTTCCACTACCGTAGCCACGGCACCGACTATGGCCGCGTGCTGGCGGCGTTCGAGCTGGGCGAGCACGAGCCGGATTTTGAAACGCGCCTGAACGAGCTGGGCTATGAGTGCCATGACGAAACCCACAACCCGGCGTTCAGGTTCTTTCTGGCAGGCTAGTGGTTCGGCAATATCTTCCAGAACGCATCAATAAGCGGCTCATGCAGCCGCTTTTTTTGCGCACATACGCCAAGCTCAAACGGCGTTTTCTCGTCGCTGCGCTCCAGAATCATCACGCGGTTGCGCACCGGCTCCGGGCTGTTTTCCAGCACCACTTCCGGCAGCAGCGCCACGCCGCAGCCGAGCGCTACCATTGAGACCATCGCCTCATGTCCGCCCACCGTGGCGTAAATCGACGGGTTGCTGATCTTCTGGCGGCGGAACCACAGCTCAATGCGGCGGCGCACCGGGCCCTGATCGGCCATGATAAACGGCACCGTGGACCAGTCCGGTTTCTCAACAGATATCTGATTACGCACCGGGCAGGGCAGCGCCGGAGCAATCAGCACCACCGCCAGATTCTCCAGCATCGAGAACGCCACCGCGCCCGGCAGCGTTTCGGGCTTCCCGGCAATGGCCAGATCCGCTTCGCCCGTCACCACTTTTTCCATGGCGTCGGCGGCATCGCCGGTAGTAAGTTTAATTTCAACCGACGGATGCTCCGCGCGGAAGCGGTCAAGAATGGGAGGAAGATGGCTATAGGCTGCCGTTACGGAGCAGAAAATATGCAGCTCACCAGAGAGCGACGGCCCCTTCTGGTCAATGGTGTGCCGTAGCTGCTGGTACTGCAACAAGGTTTGCTGGGCAAAAACCCGCAGCTCGTCGCCCGCTTCCGTAAGGGTAACGGTACGGTTATCGCGCACGAAAAGCGGCTGGCCGAGGTCTTCCTCAAGGCGCTGGATCTGGCGCGAAAGCGTGGAGGGGCTGACGTGCATCGCCCGGGCGCTGCGGCCAAAGTGACGGCTTTCCGCCAGGTGCAGGAACATTTTTAGATCGCGTAAATCCACCGATTCCACTCCCTCTTTTTTCATTGCAAAAACTGCAATGTGACGTTGTGAATATATCAATTTCCGCAATAAATTTCCTGTTGTAATGTGGGTACATTCTCGCTGAAACGCGAACCGAACAATAAGACACACAACATCACGAGGTATCACCCATGGCTAACTACTTTAATACACTGAACTTGCGCCAGCAGCTGGCGCAGCTGGGCAAATGCCGCTTCATGGCGCGCGATGAATTTGCCGATGGCGCGAGCTACCTTCAGGGTAAAAAAGTGGTCATCGTCGGCTGTGGCGCACAGGGCCTGAACCAGGGCCTGAACATGCGTGACTCCGGGCTGGATATCTCCTACGCCCTGCGCAAAGAAGCGATTGCTGAAAAGCGTGCCTCCTGGCGCAAAGCGACCGAAAACGGCTTTAAGGTGGGTACCTACGAAGAGCTGATCCCGCAGGCGGATCTGGTGGTGAACCTGACGCCGGACAAGCAGCACTCTGACGTTGTGCGTTCCGTACAGCCGCTGATGAAAGACGGCGCCGCGCTGGGTTACTCCCACGGCTTCAACATCGTTGAAGTGGGCGAGCAGATCCGTAAAGACATCACCGTAGTGATGGTGGCGCCGAAGTGCCCGGGTACGGAAGTGCGTGAAGAGTACAAGCGTGGCTTCGGCGTACCGACGCTTATCGCAGTTCACCCGGAAAACGATCCGAAAGGCGAAGGCATGGCGATTGCCAAAGCCTGGGCAGCGGCCACCGGCGGCCACCGTGCGGGCGTGCTGGAATCTTCCTTCGTTGCGGAAGTGAAATCTGACCTGATGGGCGAGCAGACCATTCTGTGCGGCATGCTCCAGGCCGGCTCTCTGCTGTGCTTCGACAAGCTGGTGGAAGAAGGTACCGATCCGGCCTACGCAGAAAAACTGATTCAGTTCGGCTGGGAAACCATCACCGAAGCGCTGAAGCAGGGCGGCATTACGCTGATGATGGACCGTCTGTCCAACCCGGCAAAACTGCGCGCGTTCGCACTCTCTGAACAGCTGAAAACCATCATGGCGCCGCTGTTCCAGAAACACATGGACGACATTATCTCCGGCGAGTTCTCTTCCGGCATGATGGCGGACTGGGCGAATGACGACAAAAAACTGCTGACCTGGCGCGAAGAGACCGGTAAAACCGCGTTCGAAACCGCACCGCAGTACGATGGCAAAATCACCGAGCAGGAGTACTTCGACAAAGGCGTACTGATGATCGCGATGGTGAAAGCAGGCGTTGAGCTGGCGTTCGAAACCATGGTGGATTCCGGCATCATCGAAGAGTCGGCGTACTATGAATCACTGCACGAACTGCCGCTGATTGCGAACACTATCGCCCGTAAGCGTCTGTACGAAATGAACGTGGTGATCTCCGATACCGCCGAGTACGGTAACTACCTGTTCTCTTACGCATGCGTGCCGCTGCTGAAAGAGTTCATGACCACTCTGCAAGCAGGCGATCTGGGCAAAGCGATTGCGGAAGGTGCGGTTGATAACGCGCAGCTGCGTGACGTAAACGAAGCGATTCGCAGCCATGAAATCGAGAAAGTGGGCCAGAAACTGCGCGGCTACATGACCGATATGAAACGCATCGCGGTAGCAGGCTAAATACGACGAATCGGGTGGCGCAAGCCACCCGAAGTGTTTCAGCTACGCAGTATCGCGCCGGGATATCCCAGCTGGCGCCACGCCTCATACACCACCACCGACACCGCATTCGACAGGTTCATGCTGCGGCTGTCCGGCATCATCGGAATACGAATTTTTTGCTCGGCTGGCAGGGCATCCAGAATGGTGGCCGGCAGGCCGCGGGTTTCCGGACCAAACATCAGATAATCCCCGTCCTGATAGCTTACGGCGCTGTGCGCTGGCGTACCTTTGGTGGTCAGGGCGAACATGCGCTGCGGCTTCTCGGCGTCCAGAAACGCGGCGTAATCGTGATGACGAACGACGGCAGTAAACTCATGGTAGTCCAGCCCGGCGCGGCGCAGGCGTTTGTCGTCCCACGTGAAGCCCATCGGCTCAATGATGTGCAGACGAAAACCGGTGTTGGCGCACAGGCGGATGATATTGCCGGTATTGGGTGGGATTTCTGGTTCGAATAAGACGATGTTAAGCATGCTGCCCCCTTAATTGCGGGGGGCAGAATAGCAGAAAAGAGAGGGACTACGCGACGCCCGGTTCCTGTATACGGCAACGCAGCATTTTGTAGCAGGTCGCCGCCGCAGCCACCAGAGCGGGCACGCTGAGGATCATTAAAATACTGTCTGCCTGCCACTGCATGGAAAGAAGCTGGGCGCTGGTCATGGTGCCCGCCACGCCACCGAAGCGGCCGATCCCCTGCATCCAGGCGATACCCGTCGCGCGGCACTCGGTAGGGTAAAAGGTAGCGGCCAGAGTTTGCATGCCCGACTGCGCGCCGTTCATCGCGATCCCCATCAGGAATATCAGCCCGCCAAACATGACAATATGGTTATGCTCAATGCCCAGTAAAAGAATAAGGCCCATCGTCAGCACGAAACCACCCGCGACCACCTTATGCGCTTCCCAGCGGTCCATCATCCAGCCGGCGAGCAGAATGCCTGCGGTACCGCCGAAGGTAAACAGGGAGGTCAGCCAGGCGGACTCCGCCAGCGCATAGCCCATCCCCTGCATCAGCGTCGGCATCCAGCTAAGCAGGACGTAGTAAATGACCAGCCCCATAAAGTAGGTGACCCACAGCATCAGGGTGCCGGGTAGCCAGGGCATGGAAAAAAGCTGCGCCACGCTCCCTTTTTTAGACGGCACCTTTTCTTCCGCCAGGAAAAAGCCCGTGACGCTATCGAGCGTGCTGCGGGCGAACCGGCTGGCGATGCGGCGAACCTGCGCGACGTCTTTCCCGCGCTGCACCAGAAACTTCACCGATTCCGGCAGCAGCAGCGCCAGCAGCACGGTTAAAATCAGCGGCGCAATCGCGCCGGTGAGCAGTACGCTTCGCCAGCCGTGGTGAGGGATAAGCCAGGAAGAGATCGCCCCGCCGCCCGCCGCACCCAGCGGAAAGCCGCAGTACATGGTATTGATCGCCATGGCGCGGCAGCGCTGAGGAGCAAACTCCGAGATCAGCGTGATGGCGTTTGGCATTGCAGCACCCAGCCCGAGGCCCGTCAGAAATCGCCACAGCGTCAGCGTATTCAGGCTTTGCGCCCAGGCCGTACCCAGGCTCGCCAGGCCGAAGAACAGACACGAAAAGACCAGCACGCGCTTGCGTCCCATGCGGTCCGATACCGGACCTGCAATAAGGGCCCCCAGCGACAGCCCCAGCAGCGCCGCACTCAGCACCGGCCCCAAATCCTGTTTATCTATTCCCCACTCCGCCGACAGCGTAGGCGCAATGTAACCCATCGCTGCGGTATCAAACCCATCGATCGCCAGCACCAGAAAGCCCAGCACAATAAGAAGCCAGTGAAACCCTGAAAAGGGGCTTTCATCGATCACCTGCTGAATATCCACCCGACCTGAATACGTCATATGCGCCTCTCCGATGTGATGTTGTTTTTGTGTTCTTGTATTTGCTTGTATATACAATTGCGGAGGGGCAGGGTGTGTCAAATTTTCTTATCCATAATGTTACGTAGGTGTTATTTTCGACAAAAAAAAGCGCCCGAGGGGGAAATCGGGCGCAGGGGAAAGGAGGGGGAACGGGAGAAGATCAGGCCGCGTCACCATGTGACAGCGGAGCCAGCGCCGCCGGTAGTTTACTCAGCTCCTGCACCAGCGAATCCTTACTGATTTCGCTAATCGACTTCGCACCGGTCAGGGTCATCGCCACCTTCATCTCTTTCTCGATCAGGTTCAGCAGGTTCGCCACGCCCGCCTGACCGCTGGTGGCCAGGGCATAGAGGTACGCGCGGCCCAGCAGCACGCTGTCTGCGCCCAGCGCAATCATGCGCACCACGTCCAGCCCGTTACGAATACCGCTGTCAGCCAGGATCGCAATATCGCCCTTCACCGCATCGGCAATGGCGGGCAGCGCGCGGGCGGAAGAGAGCACCCCGTCGAGCTGGCGTCCGCCGTGGTTAGAAACGACGATCCCGTCGGCGCCGAAACGCACCGCGTCGCGGGCATCTTCCGGATCGAGGATCCCTTTGATCACCATCGGGCCATCCCAGAATTCGCGGATCCACTCCAGGTCCTTCCACGAGATCGACGGATCGAAGTTATTCGCCAGCCAGCCGATGTAATCTTCCAGCCCGGTCGGTTTACCCAGGTAGGCCGAAATATTGCCCAGATCGTGCGGACGGCCGTTCAGCCCAACGTCCCACGCCCACTGCGGATGCGTCACCGCCTGCCAGTAGCGGCGCATCGCGGCGTTCGGGCCGCTCATGCCGGAGTGGGCGTCGCGGTAGCGGGCGCCGGGCGTGGGCATATCGACGGTAAAGACCAGCGTTGAGCAGCCCGCCGCTTTGGCGCGCTCCAGCGCGTTACGCATAAAGCCGCGATCGCGCAGGACGTACAGCTGGAACCACATCGGGCGCTTGATGGTCGGCGCGACCTCTTCAATCGGGCAGACGGACACGGTAGAAAGCGTAAACGGAATGCCTTTGGCATCCGCTGCGGCAGCAGCCTGCACTTCACCCCGCCGGGCGTACATGCCGCATAAGCCGACGGGCGCAAGCGCCACCGGCATGGAGAGCGTTTCGTTAAACAGCTTTGTCTCAAGGCTCAGGTCAGACATGTTCTTCAGCACACGCTGGCGCAGGGCCACCTCAGAGAGATCCTCCACGTTGCGGCGCAGGGTATATTCGGCATAGGCCCCGCCGTCAATGTAGTGGAACAGGAACGGCGGCAAAATGCGCTGCGCCGCGGCGCGATAGTCACTGGCTGCTGAAATAATCATGCTTTGTTCTCCCTGGAAATATCACTCTCGCCAGGCAGACGGGTAATACGCGCCTGTCGGGCCTGATCTTCATCGAATCGTTTAATGGTGGTGTGCACGAACCCGAGATGCGCCATCATCGCTTTACGCGCGGCCTCGGCATCGCCGGCAAGAATGGCGTTGAGCACGGCTTCATGCTGTTCGGTCAGCTGAGCGAAGACCGGCGGGACCAGATACATGCGCTGGCGGCTCTGCTTCACGGAGGATTGCAGCAGGTCGAAGAACCCACGCATGGTTTGCAGCAGCACGACGTTATGGGACGCCTCGGCAATCGCCAGATGAAAACGCACGTCGGCCTGCGAGGCGATATCCGGGTCGCTGCTTTGCGTGGCGTCAAAACAAACTTTGAGCTTCTCTTTGTCGGCGTCGGTCGCCCGCATCGCCGCGTGCCACGCGGTGCTGGTCTCGATGGCGTGACGCGCTTCGAGGATGTCAAAGCTGTAGTCCGGGTCGTTTTCCATCAGCGTTTTCAGCGGCTGAACGATATTTTGCTCGGACCAGTTGTCATGCTGCCAGCGCACAAAAGTGCCGCCGCCGCGACGGCTCAGCAGCACACCTTCGCTGACCAGCGTTGCCAGCGCTTCGCGCAGTGAATTGCGCGACACGCCAAGCTGGGCGGCAAGCTGGCGTTCGGCGGGCAATCTCATGCCCGCCTCCAGCTGTTGTTCTTCAATCAGCGCCCGCACGCGAGTGGCAATCTCGTCGGACAGGCGTCTGGGCATCACTATCATGGAATCATCCAGGTTAAGACATAGGCCTGCAATGTGGTGATCACGCCCACCATGCAGGTAAATATCAGGCTGTGTTTAACGGTAAAGCGGAACAGATCCGACTCTTTGCCTACCAGTCCTACCGCGGCACAGGCAATGGCGATGGACTGCGGCGAGATCATCTTCCCGGTTACGCCGCCCGTCGTGTTTGCTGCCACAAGCAGGACGTCCGAAACGCCAATCTGCTGTGCGGCCGTGGCCTGTAAGGCGGCAAACAGGGCGTTAGACGACGTATCGGAACCGGTCAGGAACACTCCCAGCCAGCCGAGGAACGGCGAGAAGAAGGTGAATGCGTGGCCGGTGTGCGCCAGCGCTAACGCCAGCGTCGACGACAGGCCGGAGTAGTTCGAGATAAACGCGAACGCCAGCACCATGCCGATGGAGTAGATCGGCAGCATCAGCTCTTTAATCGTTGCCGCAAAAGTCTGCACCGCGGCGGCAGGCTTCATGCGCAGCCACACCACGGAAAGGATAGCCGCAAACAGGATGGCCGTGCCGGTGGCGGAGAACCAGTCAAACTTAAACACGGCCGCATACGGCGTGGCGTCGTGCACCACCGGCGGCATACGGGCGACCATCTTGTCGAGGAACGGCACGGAGATGTTAATCACCATGTCGTACAGCGCACCGCCCGGGGCGAACAGCGCCTTAAACGGCGGTATGCTCCACAGCGTCACGGTGGCGGTCAGGAACAGGAACGGCGACCACGCGCGGACGATCTGCCCGGCGGTATAGCCGGTGCGGGCGAGGGTCTGATCCACGTGCGATGCGCCCATGTCCGCAAAGCGGAAGATACGTACCGGCTGCCAGCGCTTCAGGAACAGCGTCAGACAGACCAGTGACACCAGGGAAGAGATGATGTCCGGCAGTTCCGGGCCGAGGAAGTTTGAGCTGAGGTACTGGGCAATCGCGAACGAACCGCCCGCCACCATCACCGCAGGCCAGGTCTCCTTCACGCCGCGCCAGCCGTCCATAATCGCCATGATCCAGAACAGTACGATAATGGTCAGGAACGGCAGCTGACGGCCCACCATCTGGCCAATCTCGAAGCTGTCCAGCCCGGTCACCTGACCCGCCACAAGAATCGGAATGCCCATCGCGCCAAACGCCACCGGCGCAGTGTTCACAATCAGGCACAGGCCAGCGGCATACAGCGGGTTAAAGCCCAACCCGACCAGCAGCGCGGCGGTAATCGCTACCGGCGCGCCGAATCCTGCCGCGCCTTCAAGGAACGCCCCGAAGGAGAAGCCGACAATCAGCATCTGCAAACGCTGGTCCGGGGTAATAGAGAGGATCGACGAACGAATAATGTCGAACTGCCCGGTTTTGACCGAGATTTTGTAGACAAAGACCGCGGCGATGATGATCCACGCAATTGGCCACAGGCCGTAGAAGAAACCATACACCACGGAGGCCAGCGCGCGATCGACCGGCATTTTATAGAAGAACAGCGCCACCAGCAGGGCGATGGCAACGGTATATGTCGCCGCAAGGTAGCCCTTCAGCTTGAGCTTAATCAGCGCAAAGAAGAAGAACAGGATCGGTAGCGATGCGATCAGGCTCGACAGCCAGATATTCCCGGCTGGGTCATAGTTTTGTTGCCAGAGGCTCATGCAGGTCTCCTGAGGACCACACAGCCTGGGTTGCGGGTGAGTCTCCGCTCAACTCTGCGTCACAGTCTGCGTAAAAGTGGTCCATCCAATTTTGTGTTGTAGGGGTTATGGCAATAAATGGTTAATCAAGTGTTGCTATTCAGCAATGGTTTTGTGAAGTGGAGCAGTGAAACTGTGAACGGTGGTTCGCTTTGAAGCGAATTGGTAGGACCAAAGGGTCTGCGCCGTCCGTCCGTTTGCGGCGCGGGCCGTAGCAGCGGGCTGAACATCTTTCCATCAATCGGAGCGGATGTGGCGTGTTAAAGACGATAATAAAAAAGCATCAATGCGGAACTTAGGTTAACGGCGAGATATATTTTTGTTTATATTAAGTGTGTAATTGATGTTTAACGTGTAGATAAAATGGCGTATTTCAGAGAATTATAAATTTTTTTTAGGTAAAAATGCGAAATCCAATATGTAGCAAAAAATTTTAATTAAGATAAATTTCACATATAGATTTTAACAGCGTATTACAAACGATCAATTGCTGATCAATAAGGAAATATCCTGCGTTTGGCTGATTTCGCAGAATAATGTATAAGCATGGCATCCTGGTTCAACGTTTCCTTCTAATAATAATCCGAAATAAATTGATCAAACATTGATCAGTCAACTCTTTTTTTAATTTAGAAAGGGGATTAGAAGGGCACTAATAGTGTGGTGGGTGAGGAAAACAGGTTAAATTTGTTGTTTTAATGTTAACTTTAAATAAGTTATAAGCGATGCTGCACGCCTTTCGGTGCGTAGACGTTATAAAGCATTTGAATTACTATTTATGAAGATGCTGCGTTACAAAAGAAATGACGTTCTTTTTTAACCTTAATGTATTCATTGTTATTTTCTGCCTGAAGCTATTCCTCTGTTGGGGAATAAATGCGTATGGCTCAAAGAAAATAAATGGATTACCACACCGGGATGGACCCCACGTTATTCTATGAGGTCGCGTCACCACCTCTATTTGTACCCTTTAGTGACGTTTTAATTCCTTATAGCAATGACCGTATTTGGCATGACAATTCTAAATCTGTTTAATGTACAGAGGGGTTTGCTTTCAAATGAAAATCAAAAATGTGGCGCTGGCGATTGCCGCGGCGGGGCTGCTTATTTCGTCTCAGACGGTACTGGCAAGCGGGGATTCAGGCGTTGATACTTCCCTTGATACCGGCGCAGGTACGCAGAGTACAGGCGGGGTGATTAATTTTACTGGAAAAATTACCCTTATTTCCTGTGATATTACTCCTGCCTCAAAAAGCAAAACGGTGGATCTCGGCGCGTGGGCGAAAAGCTACTTCGACGATCACACTGAAACGACGCCGCGTGAGTTCAAAATTAACGTGGAGAACTGCCCGGAGACGGTTGAATCGGTTGCAGTTCTGTTTGACGGAACCAAAGATACGGTGAATGACACCTTGCTACAGGTTACCCCAGGCCAGGGGATGGCGACGGGCGTCGGCGTGAAGCTGTATAACAGCGATCGCAGCACCTCTATTAAACCGGGCACGGTTTCAAAAACCACCGCACCAGATGGTGAAGGCAATGCAGAATTAACGTTCTATGCCGCACTGGACAAAGATGGAACCGAAATCAACGCGGGCGATGTGAACGCCGTGTCTAACTTCCTGATGGTTTATAACTGATTTCACTTTCAGCCACCTCCAGAGATAATAATGATGAAACGTTTATCGTATATTATGCTCACTGCATTAATGATTAGCTCTGCGTCAGTTTCCGCTGGCGTTGTAATGGGTGGGACACGGATCGTATACCCGCAAAACAGCAAGGAGGTGGCATTTTCTGTTTCTAATATGGAAAGTGCGGTTCCTTACCTTATTCAGTCGTGGGTTGAAGGCGATGTGCAGGATAAAAATAACGCCGCGCCCTTTATCGTCACGCCACCGCTGTTCAGGCTTGATCCGGAGCAGACCAACACGCTGCGTATTCAATATACCGGCGCACCGCTGCCCACCGATCGTGAATCCGTATTTTGGCTGGATATTAAAGCGATTGCGCCAAAGCCAAAAGAGAGCAATAACGAATTACAGGTTAACGTCAAATCGAAATTTAAAATTTTCTACCGCCCGGACAACCTGAAAGGGGACGCCGCTACGGCCTGGCAGAAAATAACATTTTCGCGGACGGAAAAAGGACTTAAGGCCTCCAACCCGACGCCATATTACGTCTCTTTTTATCGGCTGACCGTCGGTGGGCATAAAATTGAGCAGCCAGGCATGATCGGTCCAGGTGAAACCCGCGAATGGACTGTGGCTGCCTCCGGTGGCGTAAGCTGGTCGGCTATTAATGATTTCGGTGCCATTACCGCCACCCGCTCTCAGCCGCTTTAACACCATGCCTTTTCGCCTGTTTCGTTACGCGCCCCTTTCGGTGCTGCTGCTCAGCTTCAGCCGCGCCGGGATGGCCGAGGATTATTTTGATCCCGCCGCGCTGGAGCTTTCCTCTTCCGAACAGAAAACGGCGGATTTGCACTATTTCTCTGAAAAGGGCGGGCAAATGCCCGGCACCTGGCTCGTAACACTGGAGATTAATGGACGCGATGAGCGGCATCAGGAGATCACCTTCGTCAATGAGAAAGGCCGCCTGCAACCCGTTTTTAGCCTATCGCTGCTGGAAGCGCTTGGGGTGAACGTGAGTGCGATTCCGGCATTCTCCCGGTTGCACGAGGGAGAGACCTTCACGCACCTCGACGATTTTATACCGGCAGCGCGAACCTCTTATGATTTCAACCAGCAGCGCCTCTTTCTCAGCCTGCCGCAGGCGGCGATGAAACACCGCAGCCGCGGCTACGTGCCGCAGTCGCAGTGGGATGATGGTATCCCGGCGGCATTTGTTGATTACAGCCTGTCGGGCGGCCAGGCCCGCCATCAGAGCGGCGTCACGACGTCCAGCTATCTGAGCCTGCGTAACGGCGTCAATCTGGGAGCGTGGCGATTGCGCAACACCTCGGCCTGGAGCCACAGCGACTCGGGTGGGGATCGTTTCCAGTCACAGAGCAGCTGGCTGACCCGGGATATCCGCAGCCTCAACAGCCAGCTGCGGATAGGCGATGCGTGGACCGCAGGCGACGTGTTCGATAGCGTGGCGTTTCGCGGGGTGCAGCTCTCATCAAGCGAGAGCATGTTGCCCGACAGCCAGCGCGGATTTGCCCCCACCATCCGCGGCGTCGCACACAGCTTCGCTAAAGTCTCCGTTTCGCAAAATGGCTATGTGATCTATGAAACCTGGGTGGCCGCCGGGCCATTCATCATTAACGATCTGTTCCCCGGCGCGCAAAGTGGCGATCTACAGGTTACCGTCACGGAAAGTGACGGCTCGACGCGCGTTTTTACCCAACCCTATTCTGCGGTGCCGTTTATGCGACGCCAGGGCAGTTTGAAATACAGCCTCAACGCCGGACGGTTTCATTCCGGCTCCAGCGATGCGCGTTCCCCCGAATTTGTTGAGGGCGCTTTCTTTTACGGTCTGCTCTCCAGGATGACGGTGTATGGCGGCTTTCGTACGGCAAACAACTATCAGGCCGGTGCGATCGGCATAGGCAGAGGGTTTGGCGCATTCGGCTCGCTGGGCATTGACGATACGCTGGCAAAAAGCCGTTTACCCAACGGCAAAAGCGCGATGGGGCAGGCGTGGCGCATTCAGTACCAGAAAGATTTCAGCGCTACCGGCACCGCCTTCAACCTGGCGAGCTATCGCTATGCCTCGCGCAATTACTACGAATTTAACGAACTGAATCAGTCCGACAGCCAGCAGCTGCAACTCAATAATCGCCGTAGCCGCTCGCAGGTCACTTTTTCACAGACGCTGGGTCAGTTCGGCAGCCTCAACGTCTCGGCGTGGATGCAGGATTACTGGCATACGTCCGGCCAGGATAAAACCATCCACATCGGCTGGTACACCAGCTGGCGGGGTATTTCCTGGGGCGCGGGGTATGACTACACCGACTCAGCGCTTGAGCAGCATCCCGATCGCACCGTGTCGTTTAACGTCAATGTTCCGCTTGGCAACTGGCTACCGGGCAGTTCGGTCAGTTACTACGCCAACCACAACAATCGTGGGATGACCACGCAGCAGGTGTCACTCAACGGCAGCGCGCTGGCGAACCGCAACCTGAATTACAGCGTTCAGCAGAGTAAGACCAGTGAGGGAGAGGCCGACAGCACCAGCCTGGCGCTGCAATACAACGGTGGCTACGGCAACGTCAGCCTCGGTTATGACCACAGCCGAAACGGTAGCAACGCCAGTCTTGGACTCGCCGGAGGCGTCATCGCCACGCAGTATGGCGTCACGCTCAGCCAGCCGCTGGGCGATACCGTCGCCCTGCTGCGCGTGCCCGGCGCGGCGAACGTTGAGCCGGAGGGCTACAACGGGATCCATACCGACAGCCGCGGCTACGCGGTCATGCCAACGCTCTCGGCCTACCGCAAGAATACCGTCAATCTGGATACGGCGACGCTTGGCGAGAACGTCGACGTCGAGCAGAGCGGTCTGACGCTCATTCCCACCAGCGGCGCGGTGGTGCTGGCCAATTACACAACCCACATTGGGTATCGCGTCCTGTTTTCCCTGCGCTATCACGGCGAACCGCTGCCGTTTGGCGCGCAGGCTGAAGTGGTGGAGCAGAACCGCCGTTCTGCAAACCGAAGCATGGTCGCTGATGGCGGTCAGGCCTATCTGAGCGGGGTACCGGAGCGCGGCACCCTGCGCGTCACCTGGTATGAGGGCGGGGAACAGCATCAGTGCCAGACACCTTTCAGGCTGGGCGAGGCTCACATGGCCCCCGGCATCGCCACGCTGTCTCTTGCGTGTCATTAGAGGATTATCATGCGTCGTTTTATTCACTGGTTTTTCTATCTGAGCCTGCTTTCGCTTTTTGGCATGCTGAGTTTTCATGCCCATGCTCAGACCTCACCTTGTCGCACCACTCGCGATCAGTGGGTCGTTCAGGTGCCCTACGCCATAGGGTATGCGCCCGGCACGGCAGACTGGACGCCAGTTTCCGCGCCGATACAGTCTACCGGGGCGGATTTCTACAGCTGTGATGGCGGGAATGACGCCTGGCGTAGCATCGGCTTTGTCGACATGGATAACCCCGTCGGTACCGTGGTGGGTGAAGACGGCGCGGCGCGCCACGTTTACAAAACCCAGATCGACGGCATCGGCTACGCGCTGGGGTTCCGGGAGCAGCAGTACTGCGGCGCCGATGCGGTACGCTATATTGACGGCACCAGCCCGGTGGAGGGCAATGAGTCCCGGCGCATTTGCGACGCGTCGCAAAACCCCGCCTTTGCCAGCGCCTCAACGTACAAGATGCAGTTCTGGGTGGTGTTTTACAAAATCCCGACGACCAGCGCCATGCCTGATGATAACGCCAACTCCCAGGAGCAAAATGTCGGATCGCTGATCTTGCAGGCGGGAGAAAATAAAGCCAGCGCCACCAACGTGGCGACACCTGTACAGATCCATCTCGCCAGCTTCACCGTCAGGCGTACCAGCTGTTCAGTAGGCTCTCGCAGCATTCTTGTTCCCATGGGAAGCGTGAGCCAGCGTGAATTTCACGGCCCAGGCTCACGGGCCGGAGGCGGGCGCTTCAGCATTCCGGTGACCTGCGAAAATAATACGGCGGTGAAGATGGGTTTCTTTGGCGATACCACACCGGCCAACGATCGGGCACTGGCACTGACGAAGCAGGAGGATAGCGCCAGCGGTGTCGGAATCGAACTGCTTTACGGTGACAATACCGGTTCGGTTCAGGGGCAGGTGGTACAGTGGAACACCCCGCAGGTGTCAGCGCTTGGCCAGGTGGGGGATAACCAGACGCAGACCTTCTGGTTTGACGCGCATTACATTCAGACAGAAGAGAACGTCTCGGCGGGAAAAGCGGATGCGATGGCGACGTTTAACCTGATCTACAACTGAGATTCCCCTGCCGCAGGAGCAGGGGAGAGCGATCAGAATTCGGTCTTACAAAAGCCCGTCATCTCTTTCAGGCCCATTTCGCGGCCAAGCTCGGTCATCGGGTGCACCACCACCAGGCCACGGACGCTTTTCTTCAGCTTGCCCATGTCGGCCTGCTCTTTTTTGGTGATCGCGCGGCGATGCGGCATGTTCATCAGCTTCTGTGCTTCTTTACTCAGCTTCTGGCCTTTCACTTCGCGCAGGCGCTCGATTTCCGCTTCCAGCTTCACGGACTCTTTTTCCAGCTCGGCGTATTTCTCGGCGGAATCGACCAGGGAGAGACCGGCCATTTGATGGCGGACCAGATCCAGACGGTCGCTCAGGCGTTTAATTTCGTTCTTTTCGACTTCTTTCATGACAAATAACTCTGAAAACGGGGAATTTACAGGGAAGGATACACCAATGTGTGCGGGCTTACTTCTGAAACGCTTTTTTTAAGCTGATTTTAGAAATCAGCTCAGTCAGGGAAAGCACCATGGTGGAGCGGACAACCTGTTGATAACGCAGCTTTTGCATCGCGTACAGCTCAGGGTCGCTGTTATCAAACGGAGGTGCAGGAGGCAGCGCGGATACGCAGTGCAGCTCGCCGAAGGGACCGAGGATCTCATCATCGGTAAAGGTGTACTCGTTACCGTCATGATTGAGCTCTTCGCGCAGCGCCATTAACAGCTCGGCGTCTTCATACTCCTGGCGGTTGAGCACGCCAAGGCCGTAGATCAGCTTCAGCCGTACCGATAAATCGCCCAGCGGTCCGTCTCCGTCCAGCAACGGTTCAACAGCATACTTTACCGCGTAGTCGTCTTTGCGAAACACCTGAAGCACCAGAATGTTCACCGCCTCGGTTAACAGCTCGACGGCGGCAATCAGAAAGCTTCGTACGGTTTTGCCAGCATTCAGACGCTCAAGCACACGATTTTCAAAGGCCTGGGTTTGTTCCATTGTTGCCTGCATATCTGACAATCTGTTATTCGGGCGCAGGCTCACCTGCGCCGGATTCTGCATCATTTGGTTGCGTTGTATGCGTTAACCGCCTCCGCAACCACGTCACTGCTGGCATCCAGACCGGAAATCTGCGCCAGCGCAGCCTGCGCGCCTTTGTCATCAATCAGCTGAGCCAGCTCAATCGCCTGCGGGTCCTGCTCGCTGCGGTAGTGCATCGCGGCAGCAATCCCTTTTACCAGGTTGGCGTGCGGCAGGCCGTATTCCAGCGTGCCCAGCAGCGGTTTAATCAGGCGGTCGCCCGCGCTCAGCTTACGCAGCGGCTGACGGCCAACGCGCTCAACGTCATCTTTCAGATACGGGTTTTCAAAACGACCGAGGATTTTTTGGATGTATGCTGCGTGTTTATCAGCATCAAAACCGTAGCGTTTGATCAGCACCGCGCCGCTCTCTTCCATTGCCCCTTTCACCACCGCGCGGATGTTCTCATCGAGGATCGCGTCGCGAATGGTCTGATGACCGGCCAATTTTCCGAGGTACGCGGTTATAGCATGCCCGGTGTTCAGCGTGAAGAGTTTACGTTCGACAAATGCCATCAGGTTATCAGTGAGTTCCATTCCCGGAATGGTCGGCAGCGCGCCCTTGAACTGGGTTTTATCGACGATCCACTCGCTGAAGGTTTCCACGGTCACTTCCAGCGGATCGTTGGTGGCGGATTCGGACGGCGGAACGATGCGGTCTACGGCGGAGTCCACAAACCCAACGTGCGCTTCAACCCAGGCTTTATCTTCCTCTGCAACGGCGGCAAGAACGTGGCCTTTCAGCTGCGTGGTGCCGCGCACCATGTTTTCACAGGCGATGATGTTCAGCGGTGTTTCAATGCCCTGTGCTTTACGCTTCGCCAGGCCTTTTGCGACCGCCGGGGCGATGCGTTCGAGCACTACCGGCCCTACGGCTGTGGTGACCAGGTCAACGTTTGCGATAAGGTCAATCACGTCGTCGCCAATGCTGCTCACCGCGTTCACGCCAGAAACCGTTTCAACCTGCTCGTTTTCACCGACTACATGTACCTGATAGCTATGACGGGCGTTCAGGGCATCCAGAACCACCTGATTCACATCGGCGAATGTCAGGGTAATGCCCGCGTCTGCCAGCAGTTTACCGATAAAGCCACGACCAATATTACCTGCGCCAAAATGTAATGCTTTCATAGTATTAACCTTCATCAATGTTTTTACCCGAGAGGGCTGGGGTGAGAAACGTTTTCCCCTCACCCTAGCCCTCTCCCCGTCGGGGAGAGGGAAGAGACGCTGTTATTTGTTGAGCAGCGCCAGCACTTCTTCAACGCTGGTGGTATTAGCCAGACGCTCAATGACCGTTTCATCATCCAGGGCGTTGGTCAGGCTGGTAATCACCTGAATGTGCTCGTTGTTGCGAGCGGCGATACCAATCACCAGACGGGCGATGTCGTCTTCTTCTTCACCGAAGCGCACGCCGTCAGGATACTGACAGAACACCACGCCGGTTTTCAGCACGCGGTCTTTCGCTTCAACCGTACCGTGCGGAACCGCGATGGATTCACCCAGGTAGGTTGGCGTCAGCTTTTCACGCTCCAGCATCGCGTCAACGTATTCAGGCTGAACGTAGCCACCTTTCACCAGCTGCTCACCGGCGAAGCGAATCGCCTCTTCTTTATTGGTCGCGGTGCGGCCGAGGAAGATGTTTTCCGCGCCCAGTCTGAACAGATGCGCGTTGCTCTCGTCAAAGCTGTCTTGCAGGCTGGAGCGCACCTTCACTTCGTTATCTTCATGGCGCTGGGCCGCAACCAGACGTTCGGTCAGGCTGGTGTACAGGCCGCTGTCCAGGAAGTTGGTCAGGGAAATGTGCTGCGCCTGCGGCACCTGACGCATGGCGCGCTCGGTCAGATCGCGGTGCGTGATCACCAGGTCAACGTCCGGCGGCAGGTTGTTAATCGCGCTGTTGGTCACGGAGATGTTGGTCAGACCCGCATCCTGCACTTTCTTACGCAGCACGCCGGCACCCATTGCGCTGGAACCCATACCGGCGTCGCAGGCAACGATGATTTTACGCACGTGGCTCAGGTCGTTAGAGACATCGCCAGCAGCCAGCGGCGTAGCGCCTTTGGATTCAGCTTTCATGTCGTGCATACGGCGGGTTGCCGCTTCGATATCGTCGTCTTCCTTCACCTTGCTGGTTTTCAGCAGGATAGCGGATGCCACGAAGGAGACCGCCATGGCCGCACAGATTGCCGCGATGTTTGCAAAGTAAGCGCCTTTCGGGGTCATCGCCAGCACCGCCAGGATAGAGCCCGGAGAAGCAGGGGACACCAGACCGCCGCCCAGCACGCTCAGAGTGAACACGCCGGTCATACCGCCGAGGATAACGGCCAGGATCAGACGCGGGTTCATCAGCACGTACGGGAAGTAAATTTCGTGGATACCGCCCAGGAAGTGGATGATAGCCGCGCCGCCAGCAGACTGTTTCGCGCTGCCGCGACCGAAGAACATGTACGCCAGCAGAACGCCCATGCCCGGACCCGGGTTGGCTTCAATCAGGAAGAAGATGGACTTGCCGAGATCGTGAGACTGCTGAATACCCAGCGGGGAGAAGATACCGTGGTTGATGGCGTTGTTAAGGAACAGGATTTTCGCCGGTTCAACGAAGATAGACGCCAGCGGCAGCATGTCGTGCGCCACCATGAAGTTAACGCCCGCCGCCAGCAGTTTGGACAGCACTTCAACCGCCGGACCAATGCCGAGGAACGCCAGAATCGCGAGGATCATCCCGATGATGCCCGCAGAGAAGTTGTTCACCAGCATTTCGAAGCCGGACTTGATCTTGCCATCGACCCAGACGTCGAATTTCTTAATCGCCCAGCCACCCAGAGGACCGGCAATCATCGCACCGAGGAACATCGGCATATCCGCACCGACGATCACGCCCATGGTTGTGATGGCACCCACGACGCCACCGCGGTCACCGCCCACCAGACGACCACCGGTATAACCGATGAGCAGCGGCAGCAGGTATGTGATCATTGGGCCAACAAGTTTCGCCAGCGTTTCGTTAGGCAACCACCCTGTCGGAATAAACAATGCGGTGATAATACCCCACGCGATAAACGCGCCGATATTTGGCATCACCATGTTGCTGAGGAAACGACCAAAGCTTTGCACTTTGATCTTGAAATCGGATGACATAAAACACCCCTTCTTATGTTTACGCTTAGGCTTATGGCCCGAGGTTTATCGTTAATGTGCGGCGGCAGAGGTAGCCGGGCCCTGTTCTGATGCTGTGAAATCTGGCACTGAATCGTTCAACTGTCCAGACAGCGAAATTTTGTGTGATCGCAGTCACGTAAATGTAGGGGGTGTGGTGATTAATGAAGTGATGGCGATCACATAATGAGTGTGTAAAAAAAATACATCGCGCAAAATTGCGCCAGATTGGCGTGCTTTTTGTGATAATAATCACATTTCTAAGTTGGCGGTTTGTTTCTGGATTGTGATTTGATTCACAAAATATTTTTATACGGATTCCTCCCGTATCGCCTGAGGTCAGGAATGCGATACGCATACCTGCCTTTTTTCTCGGCGTGATCCATACTGACCTCTTTGTGGGCATTAAGGATAAGCAATGAAACTCATCGGCAGTTATACCAGTCCTTTCGTGCGTAAGATTTCGATTCTCCTGCTGGAGAAAGGGATTGAATTTGAATTCGTGAATGAACAGCCCTACAACGCTGAGAACGGCGTTGCGCAGTACAACCCGCTGGGTAAAGTTCCGGCGCTGGTCACGGACGAGGGTGACTACTGGTTTGATTCCCCGATCATTGCGGAATACATCGAGCTGCTTGGCGTTGCGCCAGCCATGCTGCCGGCGGATCCAAAAGCGGCGCTGGCGGTGAAGCAAATTGAAGCGCTGGCCGATGGCATTATGGACGCAGCGTTAACGTCCGTGCGCGAGCAGGCGAGGCCCGCCGCACAGCAGTCAGAGGATGAACTGCTGCGTCAGCGAGAAAAAATTAGCCGCAGCCTGGATAGATGTGAACAGCTGATCCGCGACGGTAAAATCCAAAGCGATAGCCTGAATCTGGCGACGATCGCCATCGCCTGCGCCATTGGCTACCTCAATTTCCGCCGGGTCTCGCCTGGGTGGTGCGTGGATCGCCCGCTGCTGGTTAAGCTGGCGGAGACGCTCTTCCAGCGCGAAAGTTTTGCCCGTACCGAACCACCAAAGGCTTGATGCGGGTTATAACACTTCCCGGCAGGAGGCGGTACAATCCCCCCACATGTTAACTCCCTCTCCCGTCGGGAGGGGGGAAGATATTTACTCGCCAGGCGCATTCATGACTACTCATCATTCCCTCTACAGCCAGATCCCCGCAACCGATCGTCTGCTTCGTGACCCGCGCATAGCCGTGGTGCTGGCGCAGTTTGGCCATACAGCAACGGTCGACATGCTACGCCAGCTTCAGGATGACGCGCGCCGTCATATTCAGGCTGAGAACGCGCTTCCTGGCTGGTGCATGGCGTGGGAGCAGGAAGTTGAACGGAGGCTGAATGAGCGCGCGCAAAGCGCGTTGCGCCCGGTCATTAACCTGACGGGCACGGTTCTGCACACCAATCTGGGCCGTGCACAACAGGCGGAAGAGGCGATACAGGCCGTCACCCGGGCCATGCGCTCGCCGGTGACGCTGGAGTACGATCTGGACGGCGCCGGGCGCGGGCATCGCGATCGCGCGCTGGCCGATTTGCTCTGCCAGATCACCGGCGCGGAAGATGCCTGCATTGTGAATAACAACGCGGCGGCGGTGCTGTTGATGCTGGCGGCTACCGCGAGCGGGAAAGAGGTTGTCGTCTCTCGCGGCGAGCTGGTGGAAATCGGCGGGGCATTTCGAATTCCGGATGTCATGCGCCAGGCGGGGTGCACGCTGCATGAAGTGGGCACAACCAACCGTACCCATGCGAAAGATTATCGCGCGGCGGTGAATGAAAACACCGCGCTGCTGATGAAAGTGCATACCAGCAATTACCATATCGAGGGGTTCACCAAAACGGTGGATGAAGCCGAGCTGGCTGCCATTGGGCGCGAGCTTAACGTGCCGGTGATCGCCGATCTCGGCAGCGGGTCGCTGGTGGATATGCGCCAGTACGGTCTGCCGAAAGAGCCGATGGTGCAGGAAATGGTTGCCGCGGGCGTAAGCCTGGTCAGTTTCTCTGGCGATAAACTGCTGGGCGGGCCGCAGGCGGGGATTATCGTCGGCAGGCGCGAGCTGATTGCGCAGCTACAGCAACATCCGCTGAAGCGCGCCCTGCGTGCTGATAAAATGACGCTGGCCGCGCTGGAAGCCACGCTGCGGCTCTATCTTCACCCGGAGAAACTGGCTGACCGCCTGCCCACGTTGCGTTTGCTAAGCCGTAATGCAGCCTCCATCCGCGCGCGGGCGGAAGCGCTACTGCCGCAGGTTGCTCCTCACTACCCTGAATTTGATGTTCGTATCGAGTCCTGTCTGTCGCAAATAGGCAGCGGCTCGCTGCCCGTGGACAGATTACCGAGCGAAGCGCTGACGTTCACCCCGCGCGACGGACGCGGAAGCCAGCTTGAGGCGCTGTCGGCGCGCTGGCGTGCATTACCGACGCCGGTAATTGGCCGTATCGGTGATGGCCGCATGTGGCTGGATTTACGCTGTCTGGAAGATGAAGTGCGGTTTCTGGAGATGATGTTGAAATGATTATTGCCACCGCCGGTCACGTAGACCACGGCAAAACCACGTTATTGCAGGCCATTACGGGCGTAAATGCCGATCGCCTGCCGGAAGAGAAAAAGCGCGGCATGACCATTGACCTGGGATACGCCTACTGGCCGCTGCCCGATGGCCGCGTGCTGGGCTTTATCGACGTGCCCGGCCACGAGAAGTTTCTGTCCAATATGCTCGCGGGCGTGGGCGGTATCGATCACGCTCTGCTGGTGGTCGCGTGCGATGACGGGGTGATGGCGCAAACGCGCGAGCATCTGGCGATCCTGCAACTGACGGGCAGCCCGCAGCTGACCGTCGCCCTCACCAAAGCGGACCGTGTGGATGAGGCGCGTATCGATGAGGTGCGTAAAGAGGTGCTGGCGACGCTCGACGAATACGGTTTTAAGGATGCGTCACTGTTTGTCACCGTGGCGACAGAAGGCCGCGGTATCGACGCCCTTCGCGACCATTTGCAGCAGATCCCGTCTCGTGAGCATGCCAGCCATCACCGTTTCCGTCTGGCGATCGACAGGGCGTTCACCGTGAAAGGTGCTGGGCTGGTGGTGACCGGCACCGCGCTGAGCGGCGAAGTGAACGTGGGCGATACCCTGTGGCTAACGGGCGTAAATAAACCGATGCGCGTGCGCGGACTTCACGCGCAAAACCAGCCGGTGGAACGGGCCCATGCCGGGCAGCGTATCGCCCTGAACGTTGCCGGGGATGCCGGGAAAGAGCAGCTTAACCGTGGCGACTGGCTGATGGCTGACGCGCCGCCAGAACCTTGCGGGCGGGCGATCGTCTCTCTCCAGACCCACACGCCGCTGACCCAGTGGCAGCCGCTGCATATCCACCACGCGGCCAGCCACATCACCGGACGCGTGTCGCTGCTGGAAAACGATCTCGCCGAGCTGGTGTTCGACTCCCCGCTCTGGCTGGCGGATAACGACCGCCTGGTCCTGCGCGATATTTCGGCGCAGGAAACGCTGGCCGGCGCGCGCGTGGTCATGCTTAATCCGCCCCGTCGCGGCAAGCGTAAGCCCGAGTATTTACAGTGGCTGGGCGCGCTGGCGAAGGCCCGCGATGATAAGTCTGCGTTAGATATCCACCTTGAACGTGGTGCGGTGGATCTGGCTGCGTTCGCCTGGGCGCGCCAGCTCAGCGGCGAAGGATTGCGGCTTCTGACGCAGGAGCCAGGTTTTATTCAGGCCGGTAACAGCCTGCTGAACGCGCCGGTGGCGGCGCGCTGGCAGCGCAAGGTGCTGAGCACGCTGGCCACCTACCATGAACAGCATCAGGATGAGCCAGGCCCGGGTCGTGAGCGTCTGCGGCGCATGGCGTTGCCGATGGAAGACGACGCGCTGGTGCTGCTGCTGATTGAAAACATGCGCGCCAGCGGCGCGATCGCAAGCCATCACGGCTGGCTGCACCTGCCGGAACACAAGGCGGGTTTTACCGCCGAGCAGGACGCGGTGTGGCAAAAGGTGGCGGCGCTGTTTGGCGATGAACCGTGGTGGGTACGCGATCTGGCGCGTGAAACCCATACTGATGAGCAGCTAATGCGTCAGGTACTGCGCCATGCGGCCCAGCAGGGCATGATTGTGGCGATCGTGAAAGATCGTTATTACCGCAACGATCGGATCGTGGCGTTTGCGAACCTGATCCGCGAGCTGGATCATGCGCGAGGATCGACCTGCGCCGCTGACTTCCGCGATCGGCTGAACGTGGGACGCAAGCTGGCGATTCAGATCCTGGAGTACTTCAACCGCATCGGGTTTACGCGTCGTCGCGGCAATGACCATGTGCTCCGCGACGCGCAGTTATTTCCGTAAGCGTTAAGCGCTGCGCGCCTGCTTCTGCTTAGCCAGCCAGACCGCACCCAGCCTTCCCGCCTGGTTGCCCAGCTCGCAGGGGAGGATGGGCACCCGGAGCGCCTCCCACTCCTCGAATCGCTGTAAGTATTTATCCAGCAGGAGATAAATTTTCTCCTGCTCGCTAATGCCCCCGCCAATCAGCACCGCCTGCGGATCGAACATAGAGATCACGCTGTAGATACCGCGCGACAGACAGTGTGCCCACTCTTCAATGGCTTCGCGCAGATGCACGTCGCTGTCCATGCGTTTAAACAGCTCCTCGCCGTCAGGCATTTCATCTTCCGACACGGCCAGCGCGCGGCGGCAGGCTTTCATCAGGCCGCTGGCGGACGCCACTTCATGCATCGGTTCGCCCTCATTGCCCACGGGCAGCACGCCAAATTCACCCGCCCGGTAGTGCGATCCGCGGTAGAGATCGCCCTCCATGACGATACCGCCGCCGATGCCGGTACCGATGGTGATGCAGACGAAATGCTCATAGTCCTTGCCCGCGCCCTGCCAGCGCTCGCCCAGCGCCGCGCAGTTGGCATCGTTTTCGATTGTCACGGGGAGATCGGTCAGCTGTGCGAACAGTTCGCACAGGTTTTCGCCGTCAAGATAGTCCAGCGCCCCGGCTTTGGCCGCTTCGCCGGTGTGGTGATTGATGTGTCCCGGAAAACTCACGCCAATGCCGGCGATCTCGTGCTCCTGGCAGTACTTATCCACCACCGCTTTCCACTTCTCTTTGAAGGTGCTTTCATCGTCCGGCGTATCATATTCATCGGATGTCAGTTCTTCGCCGTTTTCGTTAATTACGCCGTGTTTGATGTGGGTTCCACCCACGTCAAAGCCGATAAATAGCTGCATTGCATCGTTCCTCATGTGCCCCTGAACTATTAAGTATGGCTCCGGCGGCAGAAACGAAACGTAAAGTACGGTAATCCGTGATGCGGCTCGTAAACCCGCTACCCGCTGGCGAGAAAATCACCAGCCGGAACTACCCTTGTTGTACACCTACTGCAAGGAGACGGTCATGACAAATAATCCTCCCTCATCGCGTATCCAGCCTGGCGAGTATGGTTTTCCCCTTAAGCTCAAGCCCCGCTATGACAACTTTATCGGTGGCGACTGGGTGGCACCCGTCGACGGTGAATACTATTCCAACCTGACGCCCGTCACCGGCCAGCCGTTATGTGAAATTGCCAGTTCGGGCAAGCGGGATATTGATTTAGCGCTGGATGCGGCACATAAGGTGAAGGATAAATGGGGACAGACCTCCGTGCAGGACAGGGCGGCCATTTTGTTCAAAATCGCTGACCGGATGGAGCAGAATCTGGAGCTGCTGGCAACGGCAGAAACGTGGGACAACGGCAAGCCGATCCGCGAAACCATGGCGGCGGACGTCCCGCTGGCGATTGACCATTTCCGCTATTTTGCCTCCTGCATTCGTGCTCAGGAGGGTGGGATCAGCGAGGTCGACAGCGACACCGTGGCGTATCACTTCCACGAGCCGCTGGGCGTGGTGGGGCAAATCATTCCCTGGAACTTTCCGCTGCTGATGGCGAGCTGGAAAATGGCCCCCGCGCTGGCGACGGGCAACTGCGTTGTGCTGAAACCCGCGCGCTTAACCCCGCTTTCGGTGCTGCTGCTGATGGAGGTGATTGGCGATCTGTTGCCGCCGGGCGTCATTAACGTGGTCAACGGGGCCGGGGGCGAAATTGGGGAATATCTTGCCACCTCAAAACGTATCGCCAAAGTGGCGTTCACCGGCTCAACGGAAGTGGGTCAGCAGATTATGCAGTACGCGACCCAGAACATCATTCCGGTCACGCTCGAGCTGGGCGGCAAATCGCCGAACATCTTCTTTGCCGACGTAATGGATGAAGAGGATTCCTTCTTCGACAAAGCGCTGGAAGGGTTTGCGCTGTTCGCGTTCAACCAGGGTGAAGTCTGTACCTGCCCGAGCCGCGCGCTGGTGCAGGAATCCATTTATGAGCGCTTTATGGAGCGGGCGATCCGGCGCGTGGAGTCGATCCGCAGCGGTAACCCGCTGGATAACGTCACCCAGATGGGGGCACAGGTATCGCATGGCCAGCTGGAAACCATCCTCAACTATATCGATATCGGTAAAAAAGAGGGGGCCGATGTGCTGACCGGCGGTCGCCGTAAGGTGCTGGGCGGCGATTTACAGGAGGGCTACTACCTTGAGCCGACCATGCTGTTCGGTCAGAACAACATGCGTGTATTCCAGGAGGAAATTTTTGGGCCGGTGCTGGCGGTCACGACGTTTAAAACCATGGACGAGGCGCTGGAGCTCGCCAACGACACGCAGTATGGCCTGGGGGCGGGCGTCTGGAGCCGTAACGGTAATCTGGCCTACAAAATGGGCCGCGGCATTCAGGCCGGTCGCGTGTGGACCAACTGCTATCACGCCTATCCAGCTCATGCGGCGTTTGGCGGCTACAAGCAGTCGGGCATCGGGCGTGAAACCCATAAGATGATGCTGGAGCACTACCAGCAAACGAAATGTCTGTTGGTCAGCTACTCCGAAAAACCGCTGGGGCTGTTTTAAACTTCCGGCTCAGGCCGTCCCGAGCGGCCTGAGCCGGGTTAAAGCCGGGTGGCGGCTTCGCCTTACCCGGCCTACGATAGTGCCCGCATTTTTATTTGCAACATGACAATCTTCCCTCTTCTTTTCTCGATGCCTCTTCCTGTTTCGCTAAAGTCTGGCTGCGCTGCCGTTTTTAATGCGGTAGTCTCATTCAACCCAGTAGCGATGGTGTGTATCATGTGTATAATCAGGGAAGGATTGGGATGTGAAAAGTGCGGATATCATTACTGTTCTGGTTAGCCATGGCTGGAAATGTGTAAGAACGAAGGGAAGCCATCATCAGTTTCGCCATCCAGTGCAAAAAGGGTTAGTTACCGTCCCACATCCTAAAAAGGACATTAAACCAGGCACTCTCGCACAAATCTGGCGACAGGCGGGAATTAAACACTGATATCAGGAGTAGTTATGTTTTATCCGGCTTACATTCATTCTGATTCCGACGGTAGCGCCAGTGGTTTCTTTCCTGACGTTCCGGGGTGTTTTTTTGCGGGGGATTCACTGGATGATGCTTTTCAGGATGCACGTGATGCATTAACTGCCCATTTTGAAGCGTTGTTTGAAATGGATGAAATGTTGCCACTTCCGGGTGTGGTTGAAGCGCATCTGGCAAGTCATCCGGAGGATTTCATTGGCGGACAATGGTTGCTGGTGGATATCAATATGAAACAGTTTGAAGGCAAAGTAGAGCGCATCAATATTACAATACCTCGCCGTTTGCTGGTGAAGATTGATTCCTTTGTCAGCGAGCATCCACAATTTACTAACCGAAGTGCTTTTCTTGCAGAGGCAGCACGGCGTGTACTGCCTTAACGTTCTCCCTCTCCCGTGGGAGAGGGTTGGGGTGAGGGCAACAGGCCACAGTTAATCAGCCTTCATCCACACATATCCGCATTTACCCTAAGCTAAAAGTATCCGCGCCCGCTCTTTGACCCACAGCATCCTTAACGCTTCGCACGCAAGGTATGATGCGCTAACGATAATTTAACGGACTGACTTTTAACCTGCGCGAGGCGTTATCCATGAACCGATTTATCATGGCGGATCCTGAAAAATGCATCGGATGCCGCACCTGCGAGGTGGCGTGCATGATGTCGCATGAAAGCACCGCCGTGCCAGACACGTTTACGTCACGGATCAGGGTGGTTAAAGGGAACGCTTTCACCACGGCCGTGGGCTGCCATCAGTGTGAAGATGCGCCCTGCGCCAATGTCTGCCCGACGCAGGCCATTCGCCGCGTTGCGGGAGCGTGGCTCGTTGAGCAATCGCGCTGTATCGGCTGCAAAAGCTGTATGGTGGCGTGCCCGTTCGGGGCAATGCAGGTTCGGGTCGTGGAAGGTCGCGTTCAGGCGCTGAAATGTGATTTGTGCGCGCATCGCGAGGGTGGGCCAGCCTGCGTTGAAGCCTGTCCTACCCACGCGCTGCGCTGCATCGATCCCGCCAGATTACGCGCGGAACGGGTGCGTAATCTGGCCTGAGGTCTTATTAACCCGCCTCGTGCCAGGCGTTCTCGATCTCTTCGGCGAGAATTTTCACTCCCGCTTCGATTTTTTCCGGGTCCGGGACGTAGTTCATGCGCATGCACTGGTGCGTGTGCGGCCACGGCTTATCCAGCCCCGGGAAGAAGTAATCCCCCGGCACCATCAGCACGCCACGCTTTTTCAGGCGCTGATAAAGCAGCTCTGTCGTAATGGGCAGATCCTTAAACCACAGCCACAGGAAAATTGCCCCTTCCGGTTTATGGATCAGGCAGCGTTCTTCCGGTAAGTAGCGGCGAAGAATGGCGATGGTTTCCTGAACGCGCTGAGCGTAAAACGGCTTGATCACCTCATTCGACAGGCGCAGCAGGTCGTTGCGTCTGATCATCTCGCACATCATGGCCGGGCCGATCCCGCCAGGCGAAAGGCTGATAATGCCGTTCATGTTGGTAATGGCGGTAATGATCTTTTCGTTGGCGATAATGATACCGCAGCGGCTGCCCGGCAGGCCCAGCTTGGAAAGGCTCATGCAGAGGATGATGTTCGGGTTCCACAGCGGACGCGCTTCACTAAAGATAATCCCCGGGAACGGGACGCCATAGGCGTTATCGATCACCAGCGGGATACCATGCTGATTCGCCAGCGCATCCAGCTTCATCAGCTCGTCGTCGGTGATCACGTTGCCCGTCGGGTTAGTAGGGCGTGACACGCAGATCATGCCCGTCTCTTCACCGATATGCAGATGTTCAAAATCAACGTGATATTTGAACTGGCCTTCCGGCAGCAACTCGATATTCGGGCGTGCGGAAACAAACAGGTCTTCTTCGAGGCCGGCATCGGCGTAGCCGATATACTCCGGTGCCAGCGGGAACAACACTTTTTTCGTGCTGCCGTCGGCGCGGCGTCCGGCGAACAGATTGAACAAGTAGAAAAACGCGCTCTGACTGCCGTTTGTCAGTGCAATGTTCTGTGGTTCGATATCCCAGCCCAGCGCTTCCCGCAGCATCGATGCCAGAAGCGTCAGCAGTTCTGTTTTACCCTGAGGGCCGTCGTAATTACACAGCGCATCGGTTGCTTTACCGTTTTCCAGCATGTCTGCCAGTAGCGCCTGGAAGTAGGTGTTCATCTCCGGAATCTGAGCCGGGTTTCCGCCGCCGAGCATGATAGCACCGGGGGTGCGCAGCCCGTCGTTGAGGTCCTCCATCAGGCGGGTAATGCCTGAATGGCGGGTAAATTTATCGCCGAATTGTGAAAACGTCATAGCAGGTGATCTGTCGGGCTTAATATGAAAGGCAGTAACCATAACGCCAGCACCGTGTTGGTGCAAATCGGCGGATGTGGTCGGATTTGTTGTTTTGTATGGCGGAGCGGGATTCATGTAGTGAATTGTTCTACTGATTACCCGCCCACACCACCATCACCTTATCGCCCTTATGCTCGCGTACAAATCCGTACCCCTCTTTCAGCGACAGCGTGGTTTGCTTGCCTTCACCCATTGCCGGATGACGGGCGCGGAACTGCCCCAGAAGCTGCCAGTGGGCGACAGTTAACACCTGTTTACCCGTTACGTCCTGCCAGTTCATATCCGAACGGGTTCCCTGTAGCGGATCGGACCCCGTCGGACCAAATGGTCGCTCTGATTCATCGCCGTAATAGATTTGCACGCTTCCCGGCGCCAGCAGCAGTAGCTCAGCGGCGCGCTGGCCTCCTTCACGGAACAGTCGGGTATCGTGGGAGGAGAGATAGCTCAGCACGTTAAAGCTTTGCAGTTTTTCGGCCATTTGCTGCCAGGTCAGATCCATATCCGCCAGACAGTCCACCGCTTTCGCCGCCTGCTCCTGATAGTCAAAATTGATCATCGCATCAAAGCCGTGGCGATAATAATCGCTCTGCATCACGCCGTGACCCCAGGATTCACCGGTCATCCAGAATGGCGCATCGTCGAGTTTTTTGTCCGGGTTGGCGGCTTTCCACGCGACCAGCGCCTGGCTGGCCTGCTCCTTCAGCTGCTGCCAGGCTTCAGGCTCAACGTGTTTAGCGGTATCGACCCGGAAACCGTCGATGCCGTAGTCACGTACCCACTGGCTGAGCCAGTGGGTCAGGTAATCTCGCGGCGTGAAGTTCGTCATCACTTTCGCGTTGGTGTCGGGTTTGTGTTGATAAAAGTTCGGCAAACCTGACGGGATCTTAGATTCCGTTTTCAGATCCGGCAGAAACGCCAGGGACATCGTTAAATCGTCAAAGCCGGGGTTGTCATAATCGCCGATATCGGTGCGGATCCATTTTTTTCCCCACCATTTTTCCCATGCGGCTTTATCACTGAAGTTGATGTAATCGTTGAAGCTGTGCCAGCTTTGACCCGCGCCTGGCTTCCAGTCAGTCCAGCGTTCGCCGAGCGTTTTCTTCAGCTCATCCCCCTGCAAATACAACGCGCCAAACTGATACTCCTGCATATCGGCAAGCGTCGCATAGCCCGCGTGGTTCATGACAACGTCAAACAGGACGCGGATACCGCGCCGGTGCGCTTCGTCGACAAGCTGGCGCAAATCCTCTTCGCTGCCCATGTTGGCGTCGAGCTTCGTCCAGTCCTGAGTGTAATAGCCGTGATAGGCGTAGTGAGGGAAATCCCCCTTGGTGCCGCCGCCCACCCAGCCGTGGATCTGCTCCAGCGGAGAACTTATCCAGAGCGCATTCACGCCCAGTTGCTGGAGGTAATCCAGTTTGCTGGTAAGCCCTTTAAGATCGCCGCCGTGGAACGTCCCTATCTCCTGCATACCGTCTTTATGGCGGCCATAGCTGTTATCGTTGGCAGGATCGCCATTCACGAAGCGATCGGTCAGCACGAAATAGACGGTGGCGTTTTGCCAGCTGAACGGCGCGGGTTTATCCGTCTCGGCGCGCTCAAGCAGCAGCAGGCCATTGCTGTTAGCGGCTGGCTGAAGCGTGACGTTGCCATTTTCAACGGTCGCGGTCTGTTTGCTGTAAAAATCACGCACCACCGTTCCTTCCGGGAAGGTGTTTGCTACGTCGAGCGTAAGCGGTTTACCGTCCCACTTCGGGCACTGGCGGGTGACGTCAGCGACAGGCTGTGGCGCCGCACTTTGTACCGTCAGCATCAGGGTTGGCGTTCCCGAACGCGTATCAATACGCATCTGATAAACGCCGTCACGGAATAACCGCCACTGCGGCGGAGTGCCTTCGCACGGTTTGAGCGACAGCATCTCGTTGAGCTTAATGGCCTCTGTCGGCTGCCAGCACGCGTTGTCAAGACTCAGCGTCAGTGGACGGGTACCCTTCGCAAGCTTTGCCTGGCTGGTAAAGACGCCGGTACCTTCAGCGTTAAACGCGTCAAATCCCGGCGATGACCAGTCGGCATGCGCGAGTGCGGGTAACATCAGAACAGCTAATGCAGTGCGTTTCATTCCATTTTCCTGTCGCGGCATTTTTGACCAGTGTGCCATTCGGCTCAGGGGAAAAACTCCTCCTATGAGGCTTTCTGCCAGGAGGACGCGAAGGGATGAGTGATCCCGCGCAAAATTAGGCTGTTATCTGCGATATCGCACACATTTTTCCGGTGTTGATGCTTTAATGAGCACGTTTCGAATGACATAGTTTCGGAATTGGACTATTTATATACGTGCTCTTGAAGACTATTTTTGGTACGATTTGAGATTCCGCTCTCAAATTTTGAAGAAAATAAGGTGTTGGAATGCTTATATCCGACCAGGAGACCTAATGATATCGACTCCCATTCGACGATATGGGGCCGCGATACTCATGTTACTCACCATGGCATTTTCAGGTGAGGTGCTTGCAAAGACGCACGCGGATACAACGAGTAAGAAAGCCCACGTAATAAAGACGACAAGCAGTAAGGTTAGCAGTAAACAAGAGTATTCTCGCAATAGTGCAAAGAGTAGTTCACTTCCTGATTTGCGAAAATACCCTTCCGGGACACCACGAAAAAAAGCGTTTCTCCGGACGGTAATGCCTTACATTAAAAGTCAAAATGCCGCGATTACTGCGGATCGTAACTGGCTGATCTCCAAACAGTACGATAGCCGCTGGTCGCCGTCTGAGCGCACGCGCCTGAAAGACATCGCCAAACGCTATAAAGTGAAGTGGAGCGGAAACACGCGTCGCGTGCCGTGGAACTCACTGTTAGAACGTGTGGACATCATTCCAGGCAGCATGGTGGCGACAATGGCCGCCGCCGAAAGCGGTTGGGGGACATCGAAGCTGGCCCGCAACAACAACAATCTGTTTGGCATGAAGTGTGCCAAAGGTCGTTGTACCAATGCACCTGGCAAGGTGAAGGGTTATTCACAGTTTGAATCGGTGAAAGATTCCGTGAATGCCTACGTGGTGAACCTGAACACCCACCCGGCCTACTCCTCGTTCCGTAAGTCACGCGCCCAGCTGCGTAAAGCGGATCAGGAAGTGACGGCTACGGCGATGATCCACAAGCTGAAAGGGTATTCCACTCAGGGACAGCGTTATAACAACTATCTGTTCTCGATGTACCAGGATAACCAGCGTCTGATTGCCGCGCACATGTAATGAAAAACGCCTTCCACTGGAAGGCGTTCTCTTTTCTAGAGCAGGACTTCACTGTACCGTTCCCGGTACTCCTTCGGCGTGGTGTCATACTCTTTCCTGAACACCGAATAGAAATACTGTAGCGACGGGTAGCCGCACATCTGTGAAATCTCGTTGATGGACAGCGAAGTGGAGATCAGCAGACTGCGCGCTTTCTCCAGCTTTTCTGCATGGATCACGGCATGTATCGTCTCACCCACTTCCTCTTTGAAGCGCTTCTCCAGATTCGAACGAGAAATCCCGACCGAATCCAGCACCTGATCGACCTTAATACCTTTGCAGGCATGATTGCGAATGTAGTGCATCGCCTGAATCACGGCCGGATCGTTTAAGGAACGGTAGTCGGTAGAGCGGCGCTCGACCACGCGAACGGGCGGAACCAGCAGACGCTGGAGCGGCAGGGATTCGTTGTCTAACAGTCTGTGCAGCAGCTTCGCAGCCTGATAGCCCATCTGCCGCGTACCCTGCGCCACGGATGACAGCGCCACGCGCGACAGATAGCGCGTAAGCTCTTCGTTATCGATACCAATCACGCACAGCTTTTCAGGCACCGGAATATGCAAATGCTCGCACACCTGCAATACGTGGCGGGCGCGGGCGTCCGTCACGGCGATAATGCCTGTCTGAGGCGGCAGCGTTTGCAGCCAGTCAGCCAGCCGGTTTTGCGCGTGCTGCCAGTTTTCTGGCGCGGTTTCCAGTCCCTGATAAACGACGCCGCGATACTTCTCCTGGGCAACCAGCTGGCAGAACGCATACTCACGCTCCATTGCCCAGCGCTTGCCGCTGGTGGCGGGCAAACCGTAAAACGCAAAACGGTGTACGCCTTTCTCCTTTAAATGGAGGAAGGCGGTCTCGACCAGGGCATGGTTATCGGTGGCGATGTAGTGAACAGGGGGATAATGTTCCGGTGAATGGTATGAGCCGCCAACGCCCACGATAGGAACGTCGACGCCACTCAGCAGCTGTTCAATCACGGGGTCGTCAAAGTCAGCGATGACCCCGTCTCCCAGCCAGTCCTTAATGTTCTCCAGACGGGTACGGAAATCTTCTTCGATGAAAATATCCCATTCGGATTGCGACGCCTGCAAATATTCACCAACCCCTTCAACCACCTGACGGTCATAGGCTTTGTTGGCATTGAATAACAACGTAATGCGGTGACGCTTTTCAAACATGGCTCACTTTCCCAAATTAGTCACGATACGGTTCTCAGGCGCGCCGCTTGGTGGCAGAGTCCATCCAGACTGCCAGCAAAAGAATGGCTCCCTTGACGATATACTGCCAAAACGTCGGCACGTCCATCATACTCATCCCGTTATCCAGCGAAGCCATAATAAATGCGCCCATCACCGCACCCGCCACGCTGCCAATACCACCGGCGAGGCTGGTTCCGCCGATTACGCAGGCGGCGATGGCGTCCAGCTCGGCAATATTACCGGCAGACGGGGAACCCGCACCCAGTCGCGAACTGAGGATCAGCCCCGCGATGGCTACCATCAGCCCGTTAATGGCAAAGACGGCGAGTTTGGTGCGCTCCACGTTAATGCCGGACAAACGCGCGGCTTCCAGGTTGCCGCCGATGGCATAAATGCGGCGGCCGAAAGCGGTACGTGTGGCCATAAACATCCCACCTAACAGCAGCAGCGCCAGCAGCAGAACGGGCGTAGGGACGCCGCGATAATCGTTGAGCAGCCAGATGGCACCCAGCACAATCACGGCGGTAAGCGCCTGACGGCCCACCACCGAGGTAGAAGCAGGCGAGGCCAGACCCAGCGCCTGGCGACGCATGCGCCCCCGCCATTGCCACGCGACAAACGCCATCAGCCCAACCACGCCGATCGTAAAACCGACGCCATCAGAGAGGTAGCTTTGGCCAATCTGGGACATAGAGGCGCTGGTGGGGGAGACGGTGGTGCCGTTGGTGATACCAATTAAAATGCCGCGGAAGGCCAGCATTCCCGCCAAGGTGACGATAAACGACGGGACTTTCCGGTAGGCCACCCACCAGCCGTTCCACGCCCCCAGCAGCAGACCCAGTACCAGCGTGACCGCAATCGTCAGCGGCAGCGGCCAGCCGAGCCAGACGTCAAAAATCGCCGCCACGCCGCCCAGCAGGCCCATCATCGACCCTACCGACAGGTCAATTTCCGCTGAGATGATCACGAAGACCATCCCCACCGCCAGAATGCCGGTGATGGCGGTCTGACGCAGCAGGTTAGAGACGTTACGTGCGCTCAGATAGGAGCCGTCCGTCATCCAGGTAAAGAACAGCATGATGACGATGATGGCCGCAATCATCACGAATACTTGTAGATTCAGCGATTTAAGTCCTGCGAACGCACCGGGCGTCGGAACAGCGACTTTGATATCAGACGGGTTGCTTTTCGACATGGCGTTCGCTCCTTAGGGCAGCTTCCATCACCTGCTCTTGCGTCAGGTTCTGGTTGTTCAGGTTGGCTTTGAGTTTCCCTTCATGCATGACCAGCACGCGGTCGCTCAGGCCCAGCACTTCAGGCAGTTCGGACGAGATAACAATGACGGCAATCCCTTGCTGCACCAGTTGATTAATCAGCTTGTAGATTTCGTACTTCGCGCCGATATCGATTCCCCGCGTGGGTTCGTCCAGAATTAAAATGCGCGGATTAAGCAGCAGGCAGCGCGCCAGAATCGCCTTTTGCTGGTTGCCGCCGCTCAGGCGTCCTATCGCCAGCTCCGGCGAGGACGTTTTCACCTTAAGCCTTGCGAGCGACTGGAGTATGCACTGCTGTTCTGCGGCATCGTCCAGGCTGCTCAGCGCGCCGGAAAACTGGCTGAGCGCCGCCAGCGTGATATTTTTTCCCACCGCCATAACCGGCACGATGCCGTCTTTTTTGCGGTCTTCGGGCACCATGGCAATGCCTCTGGCAATGGCCTGCTGGCAGTTGTCGATTTTTACCGGCTGACCGTCGACATAAATTTTGCCTTCCCAGCGCCCCGGCCAGACGCCAAACAGACACTGTACGGCCTCGGTTCTTCCGGCACCCACCAGGCCCGCAATGCCGAGAATTTCGCCTCGGTGCAGCGAGAAGGAGAGGTCATTCACGCGCTTGATATGGCGGTTAACGGGGTGCCACGCCGTCAGGTTTTCCACGCGCAGGATCTCTTCGCCAATCGCGTGCGGCTCGTTGGGATAAAGCGCGGTGAGTTCGCGGCCCACCATCATGGTGATGATGTCATCCTCACTCATGCCTTCTGCCTCACGCGTGCCGATGTGCTGCCCGTCGCGGATGACGCAGATGGTGTCGGAAATGGCTTTCACCTCGTTAAGCTTGTGCGAAATATAGATGCAGGCGATGCCGTGGTTTTGCAGGTCGCGGATGATATTGAGCAGTACGGCCGTTTCCTGTTCGGTGAGCGAGGCGGTTGGCTCGTCGAGGATCAGCAGGCGTACCTGTTTATTCAGCGCTTTGGCGATCTCCACCAGCTGCTGCTGGCCCAAACCTAATTCGCCCACGCGCGTATCCGGTGAGATAGCCAGGCTCACCTGAGCCAGCAATTTTTCGCAGCGCAGCGTCATGGTGTCGTAATCCAGCACGCCGTGGCGCGAGAGTTCGGCCCCAAGAAAGATATTTTCCAGCACGCTTAGGTGCTTCACCAGCGCCAGCTCCTGGTGAATGATAGCGATGCCTTTACGCTCGGTATCGCGAATGTGCGTGGCCTGGAGCACCTCTCCGGCGAAGACGATTTCACCCTCGTAGCTGCCGTGCGGATAGATCCCACACAGCACCTTCATCAGCGTGGATTTCCCCGAGCCGTTTTCGCCGCACAGCGACATGACTTCGCCGGGATTCAGCCGCAGGCTGACGTTGTCGACCGCTTTCACCGTCCCGAAGGCTTTGGTGATGCTTTTCATTTCAAGTAAATAAGACATAACTGCTCCGCATAGCCCGACAAATGAACAGGGCAGGTCGATGCGCCCCCGCCGGGCAGGGGCTGCGCTGGATTACAGTTCACTCTTCTTATGGAAACCGTCTTTCACCACCGTGGCGTCAATGTTCTCTTTGTTGACTTCGATAGGGGTAAGCAGGCGAGCCGGTACGTCTTTCAGACCGTTATTTAACGTTGCGTCTGCTTTAGGCTGTTGGTCATTGCCCAGCTCAACGGCAATTTCAGCAGCCGTATTGGCAAGCTCGGTAATAGGTTTATACACCGTCATGGTTTGGGTGCCCGCGATAATGCGTTTAACACCCGCAAGATCGGCATCCTGTCCGGAGATAGCGACTTTTCCGGCCAGACCCTGCGCGCTCAGCGCCTGAATGGCGCCACCCGCGGTGGCATCGTTAGAGGCCACGACCGCATCGATTTTATTGTTATTTGCGGTCAACGCGTTTTCCATAATTTTCAGCGCATTTTCCGGTAACCAACCGTCAACCCACTGGTCGCCGACGACCTTAATTTTGCCCTCGTCGATATATGGCTTAAGCACCTTCATTTGTCCCTGGCGGAACAGCTTGGCGTTGTTATCCACAGGCGAACCGCCCATCAGGAAATAATTCCCTTGCGGCACCTTAGCGACCAGGCTTTTAGCCTGTAATTCACCCACTTTTTCATTGTCGAACGAAATATAATAATCAATATCCGCATTATTAATCATGCGGTCATAGGCCAGGACTTTTATGCCTTCCTGTTTAGCCTCTTTCACCACGTTGCTTAATACCTGGCCGTTATACGGGATAATGACCAGCACATCGACGCCACGGTTGATCATATTCTCGATTTGCGACATTTGCGTCTCTTCGTTGCCGTTAGCGGACTGAACGAACACCTCCGCGCCGAGGGATTCCGCTTTTTTAACAAAGATATCGCGATCTTTTTGCCAGCGTTCAAGACGTAAGTCATCAATCGCCATGCCGATTTTGACCTCTTTGGCATGGCCGGCAAAGCTTGCAAGCAGGAGAGTAGTGCAGAGCGTTAGGGTCAGGTTCTTTATCTTCATAATTATTAGGCCTTTTTGTAGGGGTATGTGTCGCTGAGATAAAAGAAACGTTCACTGCTGAGACGCAGCAAATTTTTAACGTGGAAAGGACTGCTGGCAATTACAGATTTTTATCTTCTCATTACGATATTTGGTTTATTTCTGAATTTATGACCGCGATCGGATTTTAAAAAGCGTAACCTATTAATTACATTTGATTCTGGAATATGCGCCGAAAAATAGTTTGTCTGCACATTATTTTGCGAGCCAGCGCACAATTGTGCATTCTCTCAATAGCAGTGTGAAATAACGTAATTGAGCAACCCCCAATGTCTATTCACTATTACTCCAGAAGCAAGACCACGCCGCATACCCTGATTATGGAGCTCAATATGCAAGCTTATTTCGACCAACTCGATCGCGTTCGTTTCGAAGGCACGAAAACGACCAATCCTTTAGCATTTCGTCACTACAACCCGGATGAGCTGGTGCTGGGTAAGCGCATGGAAGATCACTTGCGCTTTGCCGCCTGCTACTGGCACACCTTCTGCTGGAACGGTGCCGATATGTTCGGCGTGGGCGCTTTTGACCGTCCATGGCAGCAGCCGGGCGAGGCCATTGAGCTGGCGAAGCGTAAAGCCGACGTCGCGTTCGAGTTCTTCCATAAGCTGAACGTGCCGTACTACTGTTTCCACGATGTGGACGTGTCGCCTGAAGGGGCATCGCTGAAAGAGTATCTGAACAATTTCGCGCAGATGGTCGATGTACTGGCTGAAAAACAGCAGCAAAGCGGCGTGAAGCTGCTCTGGGGGACGGCTAACTGCTTTACCAACCCTCGCTACGGTGCGGGTGCGGCAACCAACCCCGATCCGGAAGTCTTCAGCTGGGCGGCCACGCAGGTGGTGACGGCAATGAACGCCACGCATCAGCTGGGCGGCGAGAACTATGTTCTCTGGGGCGGTCGTGAAGGTTATGAAACGCTGCTGAATACCGACCTGCGTCAGGAGCGCGAGCAGATTGGTCGCTTTATGCAGATGGTTGTCGACCACAAACACAAAATCGGCTTCCGCGGCACGCTGCTGATTGAGCCTAAACCGCAGGAGCCAACCAAGCATCAGTACGACTACGATGTTGCCACCGTGTATGGCTTCCTGAAGCAGTTTGGTCTGGAAAAAGAGATCAAAGTGAATATTGAAGCTAACCACGCTACTCTGGCGGGCCACTCCTTCCATCACGAAATTGCCTCTGCGATTGCGCTGGGCATCTTCGGATCGGTAGATGCGAACCGCGGCGATCCGCAGCTGGGCTGGGATACCGACCAGTTCCCGAACAGCGTCGAAGAAAATGCGCTGGTAATGTACGAAATCATCAAAGCGGGCGGTTTCACCACCGGCGGCCTGAACTTCGACGCCAAAGTCCGTCGCCAGAGCACCGACAAATACGATCTGTTTTACGGGCATATTGGCGCGATGGACACCATGGCGCTGGCGCTGAAGGTGGCGGCCCGTATGATTGAAGACGGTGAGCTGGATAAACGCGTGGCGAAGCGTTACGGCGGCTGGAACAGTGAGCTGGGCCAGCAAATTCTGAAAGGTCAGTTATCGCTTGCGGAAATCGCGAAGTACGCTGAACAGCATCAGCTGGCCCCGCAGCATCAGAGCGGGCATCAGGAACTGCTGGAAAACCTGGTCAATCATTACCTCTTCGATAAATAACAGTATGCAGGCCCGGTAAGCGCATCGCCACCGGGCATTTCTGTCAAAGGAGTCACCACAATGTATATCGGGATCGATCTTGGCACGTCGGGTGTGAAAGCCATTCTGTTAAGCGAGCAGGGCGATGTGTTAGCAACCCAGACTGAAAAGTTGCAGGTTTCACGCCCGCATCCGCTTTGGTCGGAACAAGATCCGGAGCAGTGGTGGCAGGCGACGGACCGCGCGATGAAAGCCTTAGGCGAGCAGCACAGCCTGCGCGACGTAAAGGCGCTGGGCATTGCCGGGCAAATGCATGGTGCAACGTTGCTGGATAGCCAGCATCGCGTTCTGCGCCCGGCTATTCTCTGGAACGATGGCCGCTGTGCGGAAGAGTGTGCAATCCTTGAAGCGCGTGTGCCCACGTCCCGCGAAATTACGGGCAACCTGATGATGCCCGGTTTTACCGCGCCAAAACTCCTGTGGGTGCAGCGCCATGAACCCGAGATTTTCCGTCAGGTGGCGAAGGTTCTGCTGCCTAAAGACTACCTGCGTTTTCGCATGACGGGAGATTTTGCCAGCGACATGTCTGACGCCGCGGGCACGATGTGGCTCGACGTGGCGAAACGGGACTGGAGCGAGGCGATGCTGGATGCCTGCCAGCTGACGCGCGACCATATGCCCGCGCTGTTTGAAGGCAGTGAGATCGCGGGCACGCTGCAATCCTCCATTGCTGAACGCTGGAATATGCCGGCCGTACCGGTTGTCGCCGGCGGCGGCGATAACGCGGCGGGCGCCGTTGGCGTGGGGATGGTGGAAGCAGGGCAGGCGATGCTCTCGCTCGGCACCTCCGGCGTCTATTTTGCCGTCAGTGACGGCTATCGCAGTAACCCTGAAAACGCCGTACACAGCTTCTGCCACGCGTTGCCGGGCAAATGGCATCTCATGTCGGTGATGCTGAGTGCCGCTTCCTGCCTCGACTGGGCGGCAAGGCTGACCGGAATGGCGGACGTACCGGCGCTTATCGCAGCGGCACAGCAGGCGGATGATAATGCCGGTGCGGCCTGGTTTTTACCGTACCTTTCCGGCGAGCGCACGCCGCACAACAACCCGGAAGCGAAAGGGGTGTTCTTCGGGCTTACCCATCAGCACGGCCCGGCAGAGCTGGCGCGCGCGGTGCTTGAAGGGGTCGGCTATGCGCTGGCGGACGGCATGGATGTCGTGCATGACTGTGGCCTGACGCCATCCAGCATTACCTTAATTGGCGGCGGGGCGCGAAGCAGCTACTGGCGGCAAATGCTTTCTGACATCAGCGGGTTGCCGCTGGACTATCGTACGGGGGGAGAGATTGGACCGGCGCTCGGTGCGGCACGGCTGGCGCAAATCGCGGTGAACCCGGATAAACCACTGAACTCGCTTTTGCCCCAGCTTCCGCTTGAACAGCAGCATCGTTCTGATGCGAAAAACCATGCTCGCTATGCTGAACGACGAGTCGTGTTCCGTAAAATCTATCAGCAGCTTTTACCGCTGATGTCCTGAACATCCGCCGGGTGGCGCTGCGCTGACCCGGCCTGCAACTCCCCGTCCATCTGGCTAGCTTACAAACCTGCGCGTATCGATTCTTTGCAGCAACATGGACAGCAGCAGGCTGACAGCCAGCGTAGCGGTAAATATCCAGATAATATCCAGCACCGGCCAGCTTTTCAGCTCAACGCCGCGGGTGCGCAGGGCGTGGATTACCAGCGCGTGAAAACCGTAAATACCCAGCGAGTGGCGAGAGATAAACCCCAGCACCGGAAGCGGACGTTCGTTGAGGGTGTTTTTCACCAGGGTCAGCAGAGCAATCGCGCAGATAAAGACCATCGGGCCGCAATACAGATACCAGGTATCGGCAAAGTTGCCGCGCCATTGCAGCTCGTGCAGCGTCCCGCGAGAGATAATAAACACACCGGCGATAAACGCAGCCGCGCAAAGCCAGTTCATTCCTCGCTTTTGCGTCTCCATCATGCCGATGGCGCGGCCCAGCATGCCGTACAGCACATAATAAAACGTGTCGCCGTTGATATAGAGGTTGACGGGAAGCCATTCAAAGCCATCAACTTTTTGTGAGAGGGTATTCGGGTTTGCCACAATCCCGATGATCGCCATCAAGGCCAGCAGCATTTTACCGCTGACGTTTTTTACCTGAATTAACGGAGAAACCAGGTAAATAACGATTATCGCGAAGAAAAACCACAGATGATAGAACACCGGTTTTTGCAGTACATTGAGCAGGGAACGTTCGGCGTTAATGGACGTGCACAGGATGATATAGATTAGCGAAATGGCGCTGTAAAACAGCAGACAAGAGACAATACGGATGAAATGTCTCGGCTGCGCGCTACGCTCACCAAAAAAGAGAAAACCGGAAATCATAAAGAACAGCGGGACGCTCACGCGGGAAGCCGAGTTCAGAATATTGGCGATATCCCAGTTAACGGGGCTGATACTGTGCGCGTTCGTGACATACCAGGTCGTTGTGTGGATCATCACCACCATCAGACAGGCTATTCCCCGCAGGTTATCAATCCAGTTAATTTTTGACTGCATCAGTTCCTCTGTATTCCTGATAAAGAAAGTGTGACTGCGGTAGCGTAAAACTTTTCCCTTGGAAAATTCTGAGTTTAGCCAGGCTGTCTTGTCGCGAGCTGGCGAGATTCGCAGAATGTTGAACATTAATCTATAAACGTGTTGCTACTAAAAATAACAGCCACTGACCGGGGCGGTAATAAAAATGATGATGAAGCGTGGGGCGTCACTCTTTCTGCTGCTTTTATTAGCAGGGTGCAGTGCTTCTCAGGAGGCCCCTGTTCAGAAAGCGCAGCAGGGGAAAATGAGCCCGGAGCGTTCCCTGAATATGGAACAGCTGTGCATAGGTGAGGCGGCTCATCGCTATAATTCCGAGGCGCAAAAAATTCATATAAACGGCTTCGAGCGCTTTCAGGGCAGCTATGAACTGAAAGGGTATACTGCGCGTAAAGAGGGCTTTGTCTGCTCTTTTGATGCAGACGGCCAGTTTTTACATCTCTCGATGCGCTAAATTGCTCGGATAATCAGCAACCAGAGCCTTCACCGGTTCTGGCGGTAGACCTTATTCCCCAATTTTCCCTAAACAACCCCGTTTCGTACTGTATATCTTGCAGCCAGCGGGTATACTGATCCCTTCCATTTAAAACCACACGTATCCAGCACGAAATACTATGCAAAAGTTTGATACCAAGACCTTCCAGGGCCTGATCCTGACCTTACAGGATTACTGGGCTCGTCAGGGCTGCACCATTGTTCAACCTTTGGACATGGAAGTTGGCGCAGGCACCTCACACCCGATGACCAGCCTGCGCGCGTTAGGGCCAGAGCCAATGGCAACCGCCTACGTGCAGCCATCCCGTCGTCCGACCGATGGCCGTTACGGCGAGAACCCGAACCGCTTGCAGCACTACTATCAGTTCCAGGTGGTGATTAAGCCATCACCCGACAATATTCAGGAACTGTACCTCGGGTCACTGAAAGAGCTGGGTATGGATCCAACCATTCACGACATTCGCTTCGTAGAAGATAACTGGGAAAACCCAACGCTGGGTGCCTGGGGTCTGGGTTGGGAAGTGTGGCTGAACGGCATGGAAGTGACCCAGTTCACTTACTTCCAGCAGGTCGGCGGTCTCGAATGTAAGCCGATCACCGGTGAAATCACCTACGGTCTGGAACGTCTGGCAATGTACATTCAGGGCGTAGACAGCGTTTACGACCTGGTCTGGAGCGACGGCCCGCTGGGTAAAACCACCTACGGCGACGTGTTCCATCAGAACGAAGTGGAGCAATCCACCTATAACTTCGAATACGCGGACGTGGACTTCCTGTTCACCTGCTTCGAGCAGTACGAGAAAGAAGCCCAGCAGCTGCTGGCGCTGGAGACTCCGCTGCCGCTGCCTGCTTACGAGCGTATTCTGAAGGCTGCCCACAGCTTCAACCTGCTGGACGCCCGCAAAGCCATCTCCGTGACTGAACGTCAGCGCTACATTCTGCGAATTCGTACCCTGACCAAAGCCGTTGCAGAAGCTTACTACGCGTCCCGTGAAGCCCTTGGCTTCCCGATGTGCAACCGAAACAAATAAGAGGCGGCCATGTCTGAGAAAACTTTCCTGGTGGAAATCGGCACTGAAGAGCTGCCACCAAAAGCCCTGCGCAGCCTGGCTGAATCTTTCGCTGCGAACGTCACTGCCGAGCTGGATAACGCTGGCCTGGCGCACGGTAAAATTGAGTGGTTTGCTGCGCCGCGTCGTCTGGCGCTGAAGGTGGCAAACCTGGCGGCGTCTCAGCCGGATCGTGAAGTTGAGAAACGTGGCCCGGCCATTGCTCAGGCGTTCGACGCGGAAGGCAAGCCGAGCAAAGCGGCAGAAGGCTGGGCGCGCGGTTGCGGTATCACCGTTGACCAGGCCGAGCGTCTGACCACCGATAAAGGTGAATGGCTGCTGTATCGTGCCCACGTGAAAGGCGAAAGTGCGGAAGCGCTGCTGCCAGATATGATCGCGACTTCGCTGGCTAAGCTGCCGATTCCTAAGCTGATGCGCTGGGGCGCGTCCGACGTACACTTCGTGCGTCCGGTGCATACTGTGACCCTGCTGCTGGGCGATACCGTTATTCCGGCAACCATTCTGGGCGTAGCGTCCGATCGCGTGATCCGCGGCCATCGCTTTATGGGCGAGCCAGAGTTCACCATCGACAATGCCGACCAGTACCCGCAGATCCTGCTGGAGCGCGGTAAAGTTATTGCTGACTACGAACAGCGTAAAGCCAAAATTAAAGCGGACGCAGAAGAAGCGGCGCGTAAGATTGGCGGTAATGCCGATCTGAGCGACAGCCTGCTGGAAGAGGTAACTTCTCTGGTGGAATGGCCGGTTGTGCTGACCGCAAAATTCGAAGAGAAATTCCTGGCCGTTCCGGCAGAAGCGCTGGTTTACACCATGAAGGGTGATCAGAAGTACTTCCCGGTTTACGCCAACGACGGCAAGCTGCTGCCAAACTTCATCTTCGTGGCGAACATCGAATCGAAAGATCCGATCCAGATTATCTCCGGTAACGAGAAAGTGGTGCGCCCACGTCTGGCGGATGCCGAGTTCTTCTTCAACACCGACCGTAAAAAACGTCTGGAAGATAACCTGCCGCGTCTGCAAACCGTGCTGTTCCAGCAGCAACTGGGTACGCTGCGCGACAAGACCGACCGTATCGCGGAGCTGTCCGGCTGGATTGCCCGTGAGATTGGCGCGGACGTGAACCACGCTACCCGTGCGGGCCTGCTCTCCAAGTGCGACCTGATGACCAACATGGTGTTCGAATTCACCGACACGCAGGGCGTCATGGGCATGCATTACGCGCGTCACGATGGCGAAGCGGAAGACGTGGCGGTGGCCCTGAACGAGCAGTATCAGCCGCGCTTTGCCGGTGACGATCTGCCGTCCAACCCGGTTGCCTGCGCCGTGGCGATTGCCGATAAGATGGACACCCTGGCGGGTATCTTCGGTATCGGTCAGCATCCGAAAGGCGATAAAGACCCGTTTGCGCTGCGTCGCGCCGCGCTGGGCGTGCTGCGTATCATCGTTGAGAAGAACCTGAACCTCGATCTGCAAACGCTGACGGAAGAAGCGGTGCGTCTGTACGGCGATAAGCTGACCAACGCGAAGGTTGTGGATGATGTTATCGACTTTATGCTCGGTCGTTTCCGCGCGTGGTATCAGGACGAAGGTTACTCCGTTGATACCATTCAGGCGGTGCTGGCGCGTCGTCCGACCCGTCCGGCAGATTTCGATGCGCGTATGAAAGCGGTATCCCACTTCCGTACGCTGGAAGCGGCGTCTGCTCTGGCTGCGGCCAACAAGCGTGTATCTAACATCCTCGCGAAATCCGACGAGACGCTGAACGAGCGTGTAAACGCCGCGACGCTGAAAGAGCCGGAAGAGATTGCTCTGGCGATGCAGGTTGTGGTGCTGCGCGACAAGCTTGAGCCGTACTTCGCGGAAGGTCGCTACCAGGAAGCGCTGGTGGAGCTGGCGGAGCTGCGTGACATCATCGACGCCTTCTTCGAGAAAGTGATGGTAAACGTGGAAGATAAAGAGCTGCGTATTAACCGTCTCTCTATGCTCGAGAAACTGCGTGAGCTGTTCCTGCGCGTGGCGGATATTTCGCTGCTGCAATAATGTAAAAAACCCGCCCCTGACAGGCGGGAAGAACGGCAACTAAACTGTCTCTCTTCGCCAATGGCGATAGTGGCGGTGAGATACCTCTCGTAGGCCGGGAAAGCGCAGCGCCTCCCGGCAAAAGCCCGATGGCGCGAAGCTTATCGGGCCTACGTTATAGCCTTACACTCTCTCAAACACCGTCGCGATCCCCTGACCCAACCCGATACACATCGTTGCCAGCCCGAACTGGGCATCTTTGCGTTCCATCAGGTTGATCAGCGTGGTGCTGATACGCGCCCCGGAGCAGCCCAGCGGGTGACCGAGGGCGATCGCGCCGCCGTTGAGGTTAATCTTCTCGTCGATCTGATCCATCAGGCCCAGATCTTTAATGCACGGCAGGATCTGTGCGGCAAAGGCTTCGTTCATCTCGAACAGATCGATATCACTTGCGCTCAGCCCCGCTTTTTTCAGCGCCAGCTTCGAGGCCGGAACCGGACCGTAGCCCATGATCGACGGATCGCAGCCCACCACCGCCATCGAACGCACGCGGGCGCGTGGCGTCAGGCCTAATTCGCGGGCGCGGCTTTCGCTCATCACCAGCATCGCGGCGGCGCCGTCGGACAGGGCAGAAGAGGTGCCCGCCGTTACCGTGCCGGTGACCGGATCAAAAGCCGGACGCAGGGTAGAAAGCGCGTCGACCGTGGTTTCAGGACGGATAACTTCGTCGTAGCTGAACTGCTTCAGTACGCCGTCCGCGTCGTGTCCGCCGGTTGGGATAATCTCATTCTTAAAAGCGCCAGACTGCGTGGCGGCCCAGGCGCGGGCGTGAGAGCGCGCGGCAAACGCATCCTGCATTTCGCGGCTGATACCGTGCAGGCGGGAGAGCATCTCGGCGGTCAGGCCCATCATCCCCGCGGCTTTCGCCACGTTGCGGCTCATGCCAGGGTGGAAATCGACCCCGTGGCTCATCGGCACGTGGCCCATGTGCTCAACGCCGCCGACCAGACAGGCCTGCGCATCGCCGGTCATGATCATGCGCGCCGCATCGTGCAGCGCCTGCATTGACGAACCGCACAGGCGGTTGACGGTAACGGCCGGAACCGAATGCGGGATCTCCGCCAGCAGGGAGGCGTTACGGGCGATGTTGAAGCCCTGCTCAAGGGTCTGCTGCACGCAGCCCCAGTAGATATCGTCGAGCGCAGCGGGATCCAGCGCCGGATTACGCGCCAGCAGGCTACGCATCAGGTGCGCGGAAAGATCTTCCGCGCGCACGTTACGGAACGCGCCGCCTTTTGAACGGCCCATCGGGGTGCGAATCGCATCAACAATGACAACCTTTTCCATTGTGACTCCTTAAGCCGTTTTCAGTGCGCCAACCGGACGGGCTGGCTCAACTGCTGGGTAGTAGGGTTCGTTATGGCGCGCTTTGTTACGCAGGCCTTCCGGCACGTCGTACAGCGGGCCGAGGTGCTGATACTGCTGCGCCATATCGAGGTAGCGGGCACTGCCGAGCGTATCCAGCCAGCGGAACGCGCCGCCGTGGAACGGAGGGAAGCCCAGGCCGTACACCAGCGCCATATCCGCTTCTGCCGGGCTGGCGATAATGCCTTCTTCGAGGCAGCGCACCACTTCGTTGATCATCGGAATCATCATGCGGGCAATAATTTCGTCGTCGGTGAAGTCGCGTTTCGGCTGGCATACGTCGGCCAGCAGGCCATCCACCGCCGGATCTTCCTCTTTCTTCGGCTTGCCTTTGCTGTCTTCTTTATAACGCCAGAAGCCCATGCCGTTTTTTTGCCCGAAGCGGTTGGCGTCGAACAGGGCGTCAATCGCGTCGCGATAATCTTTCTGCATGCGCTGCGGGAAGCCCGCTGCCATCACCGCCTGAGCGTGATGCGCGGTGTCGATCCCGACCACGTCCAGCAGATAGGCCGGGCCCATCGGCCAGCCGAACTGTTTTTCCATCACTTTGTCGATCTTGCGGAAGTCCGCGCCGTCGCGCAGCAGCTGGCTGAAGCCGGCAAAGTAGGGGAACAGCACGCGGTTAACGAAGAAGCCCGGGCAGTCGTTAACAACGATTGGCGTTTTGCCCATTTTGCTGGCCCACGCCACCACTTTGGCGATGGTGTCGTCGGAGGTTTTTTCCCCGCGGATCACTTCGACCAGCGGCATGCGGTGCACCGGGTTAAAGAAGTGCATTCCGCAGAAGTTTTCCGGACGCTTCAGCACGCTTGCCAGCTCGCTGATAGGAATGGTGGAGGTGTTGGAGGCCAGCACCGTCTCAGGACGCACCTTCTCTTCCGTTTCGGCCAGCACTGCTTTTTTGACTTTCGGATTCTCAACGACCGCTTCAACCACCACGTCCACGCGGTCAAAGCCGCTGTATTCCAGCGTTGGCTGGATGGTGGAGATCACGCCGGAGAGTTTCATACCGTCAATTTTGCCGCGTTCCAGCTGTTTATTCAGCAGCTTGGCTGCTTCGGTCATGCCCAGCGTCAGGGATTTTTCGTTGATGTCTTTCATCACCACCGGCACGCCTTTCCAGGCCGACTGGTAAGCAATACCGCCACCCATAATGCCGGCGCCGAGCACCGCCGCGTGTTTTGGCGTTTCAACGTTTTTGGTCAGCTGCTTAGCCTTGCCCTTCACGAACTGATCGTTCAGGAAGATGCCAACCAGCGCGCGGGCTTCATTGGTATGCGCCAGCGGGACAAAGCTCTGGTTTTCGAGCTTCAGGGCTTCATCACGGCCCAGACGGGCTGCCGCTTCAATGGTTTTCACCGCCGTGATTGGCGCCGGGTAGTGTTTACCCGCCGTCTGCATCACCATGCCTTTGGCGATAGTGAAGCTCATGGTGGCTTCAATCTTGCTGAGCTTTAACGGCTCCAGCTTCGGCTGGCGTTTGGCTTTCCAGTCGAGATCGCCATTAATCGCCTGACGCAGAATGGCGAGTGCGCCTTCAACCAGCTTCTCTGGTTTCACGACGCCGTCGACCATGCCGATTTTCTGCGCCTGTTCCGCGCCGACATCTTTACCGGCAGCGATAATTTCCAGGGCGCTGTCCGCACCCAGCATGCGTGGCATACGCACGGAACCGCCAAAGCCCGGCATGATGCCCAGCTTGGTTTCCGGCAGGCCGATGCGCAGGTCCGGCGTTGCCAGACGGTAATCTGTCGCCAGCACGCATTCGCAGCCGCCGCCCAGCGCGTAGCCGTTAACGGCGGAAATCGTTGGCACATGTAAATCTTCCAGACGATTAAAGACGCTGTTGGCAAAGTGCAGCCACTGGCTCAGCTGCTCCTCAGGAACCTGGAACAACGACAGGAATTCGGTGATATCCGCACCAACGATAAAGGCCGCTTTGTTGGAGCGCAGCAGCAGCCCTTTTAAATCTGATTGCTTTTCAAGTACATCCAGCGCCTGGCCAAGACTGGCCACCGTCGCGGTATCAAGCTTGTTCACTGAGCCGGGGGCATCGAACACCAGTTCGGCAATGCCATCTTCCAGCCAGTCTACGTACAGGGTGTCGCCTTTGTAGAGCATGTCGGTCTCCTGAATCCAGCAATTGGATCTGGTCATACCAGATGAGACGGAGTGTGGAATTTATGTTAATAAAATGCAAATTACTCATTAAGAAATTGCTGCGCTGATCACGGTCGGTGGAAATCACGCAGCCGGAGTGAGGTGTGCTAAGATGCGATGACTTGAGGTCAAAAAAACGAAAGGAAGAATGATGGACTCACTGGCTTCGCTCTATAAAAATCATATCGTTACCCTACAGGAACGTACCCGCGATGTACTGGCCCGCTTCAAGCTGGATGCTCTGCTGATCCACTCCGGCGAGCTGATGAATACGTTTCTTGATGACCATGCTTATCCGTTCAAGGTTAACCCGCAGTTTAAAGCCTGGGTGCCGGTGACACAGGTTCCAAATTGCTGGCTGCTGGTGGATGGCGTGAACAAGCCGAAACTGTGGTTCTACCTGCCGGTCGATTACTGGCACAACGTGGAACCGCTGCCGACCTCATTCTGGACCGAAGAAATTGACGTGGTTGCGCTGCCAAAAGCGGACGGCATTGGCAGCCAGCTGCCAGCGGCGCGCGGCAACATCGGCTACATTGGTCCGGTTCCCGAGCGTGCGCTGGGTCTGGATATTCCGGCAGATAAACTTAACCCGAAAGGCGTGCTGGATTATCTGCACTACTATCGCGCCTACAAGACTGACTATGAACTTTACTGCATGCGTGAAGCGCAAAAAACGGCGGTGAATGGCCACCGTGCGGCGCATGAAGCGTTCCAGTCCGGCATGAGCGAGTTCGATATCAATCAGGCCTACCTGACCGCGACCGGCCACCGCGATACCGATGTGCCTTACAGCAACATCGTGGCGCTGAATGAGCATGCCTCTGTTCTGCACTACACCAAACTGGATCATCAGGTTCCGGCTGAGATGCGCAGCTTCCTGCTGGATGCCGGCGCAGAGTACAACGGCTATGCGGCAGACCTGACCCGTACCTGGGCGGCGAATGCGGATACCGATTTCGCGCAGCTGATTAAAGACGTGAACGATGAACAGCTGGCGCTGATTGGCACCATGAAAGCGGGAACCAGCTATGTGGATTACCACATCCAGTTCCATCAGCGCATCGCGAAACTGCTGCGTAAGCATCAGATTGTCAAAGACATGAGCGAAGAGGCGATGGTTGAGAACGATCTGACCGGGCCATTTATGCCGCACGGTATCGGCCACCCGCTGGGTTTGCAGGTTCATGACGTCGCAGGCTTTATGCAGGATGATACCGGTACGCACCTGGCGGCACCGTCTAAATATCCTTATCTGCGCTGCACCCGCGTTCTGGCGCCGCGTATGGTATTGACCATCGAGCCGGGCATCTACTTTATTGAATCCCTGCTGGCGCCGTGGCGTGAAGGCCAATTCAGCAAGCACTTCAACTGGGAGAAAATTGACGCGCTGAAACCGTTTGGCGGCATTCGTATCGAAGATAACGTGGTTATTCACGAGAACAGCATTGAGAACATGACGCGAGATCTGAAGCTGGCCTGATGGAAAGCTGGCTGATACCGGCTGAGCCGGTCACCTTTGTTGAGGAAATCAAAAAAAGCCGCTTTATCACGCTGTTGGCGCATACCGACGGCGTGGAGGCGGCGAAGGCGTTTGTCGAGTCCGTTCGCGCGCAGCACCCCGATGCCCGCCACCACTGTGTGGCGTGGGTCGCAGGGCCGCCGAATGACTCACAGCAGCTCGGGTTTTCTGATGACGGTGAACCGGCGGGCACGGCCGGAAAACCGATGCTCTCCCAGCTAATGGGCAGCGGTGTGGGTGAAATCACCGCCGTCGTTGTGCGCTACTACGGTGGCATTTTGTTAGGCACAGGCGGCCTGGTTAAAGCCTACGGCGGTGGTGTTCAGCAGGCGCTTAATCTTCTGATAACGACCCGCAAAACGCCGCTGACAGAATATACTTTGTTATGCGATTACGCCCAGCTATCGGGTATCGAAGCACTGCTTAAACAGTTTAACGGCGTCATCGCACACAGTGATTATCAGGCAATGGTGCAACTACGCGTGGCGCTTCCTCAGGCGGAACTGGCTGCTTTTTCAGCAAAACTCGCTGATTTTAGTCGCGGTTCATTGCAATTACTGCCGATTGAAGAATAATCCCCACCTCATCATTTTGAATACCTAAGGAAGCGGCAGAGATGCATTTTCGTGCCATTACCCGAATCGTTGGATTGCTGGTCATACTTTTCTCCGGGACGATGATCATCCCCGGACTGGTGGCGCTCATCTACCGGGACGGTGCGGGGCGTGCATTCACGCAAACCTTTTTTGTCGCGCTGACGATTGGCTCGCTGCTGTGGTGGCCAAACCGTCGTGAGAAGGGTGAACTGAAATCCCGTGAGGGTTTTTTGATTGTGGTCCTGTTCTGGACGGTACTGGGAAGCGTGGGTGCGCTGCCGTTTATCTTCTCTGAACAACCGAATCTCACCATCACGGATGCGTTTTTTGAATCGTTCTCAGGTTTAACGACCACCGGCGCCACCACGCTTGTGGGGCTGGATTCGCTCCCGCATGCGATTCTCTTTTACCGGCAGATGCTCCAGTGGTTTGGCGGTATGGGGATCATCGTCCTGGCGGTGGCTATCCTGCCGATTCTGGGCGTCGGGGGGATGCAGCTTTACCGGGCAGAAATGCCTGGCCCGCTGAAAGATAACAAGATGCGCCCGCGTATTGCGGAAACGGCGAAAACCCTGTGGCTTATATATGTTTTGCTGACGGTGGCCTGCGCGCTGGCGCTGTGGTTCGCCGGAATGCCCGCGTTCGACGCCATCGGGCACAGCTTCGCGACTATCGCCATTGGCGGGTTTTCTACCCATGATGCCAGCGTCGGTTACTTCGACAGCCCGACAATCAATACCATCATTGCCATTTTCCTGCTGATCTCAGGCTGTAACTACGGTCTACACTTCTCGTTGCTCAGCGGACGTAGCCTGAAGGTGTACTGGCGCGACCCGGAATTCCGGATGTTTATTGGTGTCCAGCTGACCCTGGTGATCATCTGTACTCTGGTACTGTGGTTCCATGATGTCTATAACTCGGCGGTCACGACCCTGAACCAGGCCTTCTTCCAGGTGGTATCGATGGCGACAACCGCCGGTTTCACCACGGACAGTATTGCGCGTTGGCCACTGTTCCTGCCGGTGCTGCTGCTGTGCTCTGCGTTTATCGGCGGTTGCGCCGGTTCGACGGGCGGTGGTCTGAAGGTGATCCGTATACTGCTGCTGTTCAAGCAGGGGAACCGTGAGCTGAAACGTCTGGTGCATCCGAATGCAGTTTACAGCATTAAGCTGGGGAACCGCGCGCTGCCGGAGCGTATCCTCGAAGCGGTGTGGGGATTCTTCTCCGCTTATGCGCTGGTCTTTATTGTCAGTATGCTGGCGATTATCGCCACGGGTGTGGATGATTTCTCTGCCTTCGCCTCTGTGGTGGCAACGTTAAACAACCTGGGGCCGGGGCTGGGCGTCGTGGCGGATAACTTCGCCAGTATGAACCCGGTGGCGAAGTGGATCTTAATTGCCAATATGCTGTTTGGGCGTCTTGAGGTCTTTACGTTGCTGGTGCTGTTTACCCCAACATTCTGGCGTGAGTAAGGAGACATAAGTGAAAACGTTAATTCTTTTCTCAACGCGTGACGGTCAAACGCGTGAGATTGCTTCTTATCTGGCTTCTGAACTCACAGAGCTGGGCATTTATTCTGATGTGGTGAACCTGAATCGCACAGAACAGATTGCCTGGCAGGATTACGACCGTGTGGTCATTGGCGCTTCAATTCGTTACGGTCATTTCCACCCTGCGCTGGATCGTTTTGTGAAAAAGCATACGGCGGAACTCGCGAAGCGGCCTGGCGCGTTTTACTCGGTCAACCTGGTTGCCCGTAAAGCGGAGAAGCGTACGCCGCAGACCAACAGCTATACGCGCAAGTTTTTACTGAATTCGCCATGGCAGCCCGATATCTGTTCTGTCTTTGCGGGCGCGCTGCGTTATCCGCGCTATAGCTGGTATGACCGCTTTATGATCCGCCTGATCATGAAGATGACAGGTGGTGAAACGGATACGCGTAAAGAAGTGGTCTACACCGACTGGGCTCAGGTCGCCAGTTTTGCCCGTGAGATTGCGCGTTTAACGGACGATCCGCGGGTTAAATAAGCGTTAAGTTTGAAAAGTGAGCGAACGAAAAGTTTTTTGTATTTAGTGCTTGTCACTTCGGAAGAACTCCCTATAATGCGCCTCCACTGACACGGAACAACGGCACGCAAGCCGCCGGGTCAGCAGAGAAAAGCAAAACAAACGCTTGACTCTGAAGCGGGAAAGCGTAATATGCACACCCCGCGCCGCA
>NZ_JADBQL010000018.1:0-56699 GCF_014895905.1 Enterobacter cloacae complex sp. P15RS
TTAATAATAGCCTGAATTTATTTTAAGCCTATTATTCACGTCTTAAATATAAGCAGAATATCCTATTGATGGTGTATTATATTTACCCACCGTTATTATAATAAAAAAGCCCCTTTAAAGAGGGGCTTTGCAGTAATGAAATTATTAAGCAGCCGTCAGAAATATTTGCGTAAATACTCCGTCAGGCACAGAATCGCCATTGCCTGGCCATACGGCATCGACGTCAGCGGTATTTGACGATAAAAATCAAGATCGCTGCCCATTCCCGTCCCGAACGAGGTTTGCAGCAGCTCCCCTTCCGGCGAGATATTTTGCACAATACCGCGAATCGCTTTCTCCGCCACCTCAGCGTACTCTGCGCCGACATAACGCTTGCGCACGGCCTTCAGAATTCCGTAGGCAAACCCTGCCGTGGCCGACGCCTCCAGATAAGAATCAGGATCGTCAAGCAGCGTATGCCACAGCCCGCTCTCGTCCTGACATTTTGCCAGCGCGGCGATCTGCGCATTCAGCACCTGCACCAGATAGCGACGAACGGCGTTGTTTTCCGGCAGATCCACCAGCTCAAGGAAGTCCGGGATCACGATGGTCAGCCAGCTGTTGCCGCGCGCCCAGCGGGCCCGGGCAAAGTTGTGATTACCTTCGTAATTCCAGCCGTGGAACCACAGCCCCGTCTCCCGGTCCATCAGGTTCTGCACGTGGAGCAGGAACTGATAGATCGCCTCCTCTACGTACTCCGGCTTGTTCAGCAGCCTGCCGATTTTCGCCAGCGGCAGTACCGTCATCATCAGCGTGTCGTCCCACATCTGCTGATGGTTCTCTTCTGCCAGCGTGATGTGCTGCATGCCCCCATGTTCGGTGCGCGGCATCTCATTCATCGCCCATTCTGCCCAGCTTTCCAGCCACGGTAGCCAGGCCGGGTTTTTGGTCTCTTCGTAGCGGTACGCCAGCGTCAGGAACGGCGACATGGTGTTCACGTTTTTAGTGGTTGCGCCTTCTGCGAAACGGTCAGCAAACCAGCTGTCGATAATCTCGCGCATGCCTTCGTCACCGGTCTGGCAGTAATACTGCCAGATACCGTACAAACCGACGCCGTGCGTCCACTCCCATCCGGCCCAGCCTTTGGTGTCGATCACACGCCCGTCGTCCAGCCGCAGCAAAAACTCACCCGTTTTGTCGTGGATATTGACCAGGTTATGCGTCACCTTCTGAATGAGCGATTTCAGCTCATCCCTGGCGATAAAGCGCTCAGGCTGACGCAGTAGCGGGCTATGTTTGACAGGCCAAACTTTCATCATCTTAACCTCTGTTGTATGTCGAATTCAGTACCGCACGATCCTTCAGCGAAGGGGCCGCCGGCTTATTGCGATTCAGATAACCGATATTGTTGTTGCCCCACAGGGATTCATACGGCATACCGGCCAGCATCTCCACGGTGGCGCGCGCCTGCGGGGTCGCCGCCTCCGGCATCGCATGGCCGGACTCGCGCATTTTCGCGGTCTCTTCACGCAGGGTGCTGTGGGTTTGTAAATTGAGCCTGAAGCGCAGGGAGACCAGGAAGCCGCAGAACAGCACCAGAATGGTGCCCACGCTCAGGATCATCAGAATGGTATGGCTCACTTCCGCAGGCTGTACTTTCTGACCGCTGACAAAGCCGGACATCTGCATCACGATACCCACCAGCATCACCGCGCCGGCCTGAGACGCTTTACGGGTCAGGGTCATGATGCCCGCGAAGATCCCTTCGCGACGCTGACCGGTGATCACTTCGTCCACGTCAGCAATGTAGGTGTAGGTATTCCACGGTACGTAGTTGATACCCCCGCGGCCAAGACCGGCAATTGCAGAGATCAGCAACAGCAGAGCGTATACGTCGCTCAGACCCGCGTAGTAAAGCACCGCGTAAGAGAGCGAAGCCAGGCCAAACAGCACGACCACCATGCGGTAAGACGGTGCAGGTCCGAAGCGAATGCACAGCGGAATCATCCCGATCACAGCGAGGAACTGGAAGATGGCCATCGTGCCCAGCAGGTTGGACGCCATCGACGCTTCCTGCATCAGCACAAACACCACGTAATAGGTGAAGACGGCGTTGAACACGTCCTGAGCAATATAGCCGCCGAGGTACATGCCCAGGTGCTGGCGGAAAATCTTGATACGCAGCGTTGAACTTAATTCGACAAAAAGACGATTCAGGCTCTGGCCCAGGGTCAGCTTTTTCTTCTCTTCTTCGGCACGCAGGGCCGCTTCAGACCACTCTTCACGCGGACGTTCCCAGGTAAAGAACCAGACAAAAGTGAGCATCAGGGCGCACAGTACGGAGAAGACCAGGCTGGCATAGAAGAAAGAGATCGCGTTGTCTTTGCCAAATTGCGTGAGCAGGATCCCCGGCAGGAAGGAGGCGAGAATGGCAGACATCTGCGCCATGGAGATACGCGCCCCGGAGAATTTGGTTTTCTGTTTGAAATCGTCCGTCATTTCCGGCACCAGCGTTTCGTACGGCACCAGGATCATGGTGTAGACGATATCGAAGATCAGATAAGTCAGCAGGTAGTACCAGAAGCTCATGTCCCCTACCCACATCAGCGAATAGCTGAACACGCAGGGAATACCGAGCAGAATAAAGAACTTACGACGGCCAAAACGCTTACCCAGCCAGGTGGTACCAAAGTTATCGGTTAAAAAGCCCATTAAAGGGCTGACAACCGCATCCAGCACCCTTGCGGCGGCGAAGATAAAGGTTGCTTCAATCGGTGTGAGTCCACAGAAGGTGGTATAAAAATACAAAAGCCAGGCGGCCGTCAGGGCGGTAGTCCCCGCCCCGAGGAAGTCCCCTGACCCGTAAGCAAGATAATTTGCGAGTCCAATTTTTCGTGTTTTCATTGCCGTCAACCCTAATCAGTTTTGGGAGACTCCCTGTAAGCAAACCTCGTCCGGGAGTTTTTACACGGCTACAGTAAAAGTATCGACCTGGTGAAACCTTTCTGTTTCTGCCATCACCGGGTGGCAAATGGCAAAAATGCAAAGAGTGTCGTTACGCGTGTCACTGATTTATAAAACAGCGTTTCTTTTGTATCAAAAGGGAAGGTCAATTTTGCGAGCCAGCCTTCAGAAATGCCTGAAGACTGGCGAAAAGGCGGGCAGTTAGCGGTAGTTGACGAGCACCTCGTTGCGCTGAATTTTTAGCGCCGGGATCAGGCGTCCACCGCCCGGCACTTCCCAGATGAAGCGTAAAGGTTCCTGAGCAGACACCCCGTTTAAGGCCTGGGTTGTGCCATTCTGCCCCTCGATTTCCACGCAGCGGGTCAGCGAGCATAGCCGCACCCGTAATCCGGCCGGCGTAGGGCCCGTCAATGTGTAATTCCAGGCCACCAGCGTCATCTGCCCGGAAACGGGCTCAGAGGCCGACAGCGGACGGGAGGAGATCGCCTCCCCCCGATGGTTGAGCGTTAAGCCGATACTGCTGGCCTGCCATGCCCCCTCGCCTGCGGCCTGCGCCGCCAGCGGAAAAAGTAAGATCCACAGCCATTTACGCATTATTTTCCTCCGATGGTCGCCGTCATGCGGATATTGCGGTTATCGGACAGCTCCATGTTCGACAGTACCACCAGCTGGTTCAGGCTCCGGCGCAGGAAGCGCGACAGCAGCGGACGCAGCGCATGATTCACCAGCAGCACCGGCGGTGCGCCCAGCATCTCCTGACGCGCCAGCGCCTCCTGAGTTTGCGCCAGTAATCTGTCCGCCAGGCCTGGCTCCAGTCCGCCACCGCCCTGTAGGGCCTGAAGCAGCAGACGTTCAAGCGGCGTGTCGAGGCCAATCACCTGCACTTCGCCGGTTCCCGGGAACCACTGCTGGGTAATGGCGCGTCCGAGCGCCACGCGCACTACCGCCGTCAGCTCGTGCGGATCGCTTTGCAGCGGCGCATGCTCGGCCAGAGTTTCGAGGATGGTACGCATATCGCGGATAGGCACCTTCTCGTCGAGCAGGTTTTGCAGCACTTTATGCAGCGTGGTTAAGGTCAGCACGCCCGGGACTAAATCTTCGGTCAGCTTCGGCATCTCCTGCGTTACGCGGTCAAGCAGCTGCTGCGCCTCCTGACGCCCGAACAGCTCCGCAGAGAACTGACCAATCAGGTGGTTAAGGTGCGTCGCCACCACGGTACTGGCCTCAACGACCGTGTAACCCTGAATCTGCGCCTGCTCTTTCAGCGCGCTTTCGATCCAGATAGCGGCCAGACCAAAGGCCGGATCGGTCGTCTGCTCGCCCGGCAGCGTGCCTGCGGCGGTGCCGGGGTTAATTGCCAGCCAGCGGCCGGGGTACGCGTCGCCGCTGCCGATTTCCACCCCTTTCATCAGGATGCGGTAGCGTGCGGGGGGCAGATCCATGTTGTCACGGATATGAACCACCGGCGGCAGGAAACCCATGTCCTGGGCGAATTTTTTACGAATGCTGCGGATACGGCCCAGCAGTTCACCATCCTGCTGGAAATCCACCATCGGGATCAGGCGGTAGCCCACCTCCATCCCCAGAGAATCCTCAAGCTGAACGTCGTTCCAGGTCGCTTCCACCGCCTGAGTATTCTCAGGCATTTTGACCGGGGCCGGCTCTGCCGCTGGCTGGGTTTCACGGCCACGCATCCACCAGGCAAGCCCCAGCAGTCCAGCGGTAAACAGCAGGAACACCAGGTTTGGCATGCCCGGCACCAGCCCGAGCAAGCCCAGCACCGCCGCGGAGAGCAGCATAACGCGCGGGTTGCTGAACAGCTGTCCCACCATCTGCTCGCCAACGTCCTGGTCGGTGCTGACGCGAGTCACGATCACACCCGCCGCGGTGGAGATCACCAGCGCCGGGATCTGCGCGACCAGACCGTCACCGATGGTCAGCAGCGTATAGCTTTCCGCCGCGTGGCCCATGTCCATTCCGTGTTGCAGCACGCCGACGAGCAGGCCGCCGACGACGTTAATCACCATAATCAGAATGCCCGCGATGGCATCACCGCGTACAAACTTACTCGCACCGTCCATCGAGCCGTAGAAATCGGCCTCCTGGGTCACTTCGGCACGGCGTTTTTTCGCTTCATCTTCCGCGATCAGCCCGGCATTAAGATCGGCGTCGATGGCCATCTGCTTGCCCGGCATCCCGTCGAGCACGAAGCGCGCGCCCACTTCTGCGATACGCCCTGCACCTTTAGTGATAACCATAAAGTTGATAATCACCAGAATGACGAACACCACGATACCGATGGCGAAGTTGCCGCCCACCAGGAAGTGACCGAAGGCTTCTACCACCTTGCCCGCCGCCGCCGCGCCGGTGTGCCCTTCCATCAGGATGATACGCGTGGAGGCAACGTTCAGCGCGAGGCGCAGCAGCGTGGTGAATAGCAGGATCGTTGGAAACGCGGCGAACTCCAGCGTGCGCTGGGTAAACATCGCCACCAGCAGCACCATGATGGACAACGCAATGTTGAAGGTGAAAAGCAGGTCGAGGATAAATGCCGGTAACGGCAGCACCATCATCGACAAAATTAGCAGGATCAGAATCGGTCCGGCAAGGATCTGCCATTGCGTCGTTTTCAGGTTGCCGGGCAGGCGCAACATTGCCACCAGATTAGCCATCAGTGTCCTTCTCGTTCAAAAAATCCAGTGCTTCAGGCACCGGAAGGTTCTCAGGTTTTACAGGTCGTTGACCGCCTGCTAAACGCCAGCGTTTCAGTTGCCACACCCAGGCCAGCACCTCTGCGACAGCGGCATAGAGCTGGCCCGGGATCTGTTGTCCAATTTCCGCGTGGCGGTACAGCGCACGGGCCAGCGGCGGTGCTTCAAGGATCGGCACGCGGTTTTCCGTGGCGATTTCACGAATGCGCAGCGCAATCAGCCCGGCACCTTTCGCCACCACTTTCGGCGCGCTCATTTTGTTTTCGTCGTACTGTAGCGCGACGGAGTAGTGGGTCGGGTTAGTGACGATCACATCGGCTTTCGGCACATCTTCCATCATGCGACGACGCGCGGCAGCACGCTGCATCTGCCGGATACGGCCCTTGACGTGCGGGTCGCCTTCCATCTGTTTATATTCATCGCGGATGTCCTGACGCGACATTCGCAGCTTCTTGATATGGGAAAAGATCTGGAAGATAACGTCGAACGCCACCATCGGAATAATGCTGAGCACCACCAGCAGCGAGCATAATCCGACCAGATTCAGGGCATTTTTCATCGCCGTCATGGGGGATTCGCTGATCAGGCGCATCATTTCCGGCCAGTAGTGCCACAGAAAAAACCCGGCTGTCCCGCCCATAAGAAGCGATTTCAGAATGGCTTTGAGCAACTCAGCGCCCGTTTGCGCGGAAAACATTTTTGCAATACCGGGCAGCGGGTTGAGCTTAGAGAATTTCGGTTGCAGCGATTTACCGCTGAACACCAGGCCACCGAGCATGACCGGGGATACAAGCGCCACGATGACCACGCCCACGATCAGCGGCAGCAAGGCGATCATCGCGCTTTTAACAAGATTGATGATTTGAATGAGGATCAGATTGGGGTCATTGACCATGCTGTGATCGAAACGTAAGCCAGCAGAGAGCATGCCCGCCAGTCTGCGGGCGAGCATCTCCCCGCCCCACCAGATGATACACACGCCGACCACCAGGATCAGTAGGGACGTCAGCTCTCTGGATCGGGGGATCTGCCCATCCTCACGGGCTTTTTCAAGTCGGTGGGGTGTGGGGGCTTCTGTTTTGTCGTCGTTCTCTTCTGCCACTTTCGGTCTCGCAGCCCAATGATTCAGGGATATCATGCCATCATGTCAATGCGCCAATGGGCTGATAAAACCGCATTAGCGGGGCTTTTTATTCTCTTAGAGAGATAACAGACTGCAAGGGGGATGAAAAAATGGGCTAAAGATTGCTCACTGACATGAAGTCAATCATTTTATGAGATGATTAATAATTGAAAATATTTTAAGTAAAAATAAATTAATAAGTCTAACTGGCTAACTCTCTCTCAAACATCTTCACTTTTTGCTTTTTTTTAGACTTATTTGTTTGCAGAAATGATAACTGTATGTAAATTCAATAAACAATGAATATTGAATAACCGGCTCCCATTAATTTACAAATTAGTAAAAGGGTTTTACTCTTTATAATATTCATCTTGACCAACGCTTACCTGCGAAAAATTACCCGTTATACTTCTGCGCGGCGTCATTTGAATCACAACGTCAGATGAACAGCCCGACATACATTTTAAACTCAGGAAATTTAGCAGATGGACTTCAAAAAGAATATTATCGCAGGCCTGGCGCTTGCCACCCTTTCGATGAGCAGTTTTGCTGCCGAAATGAATGCCGGTACCATTCACTTTACGGGTGAAATTATTGAACCAAGTTGCACCATTCAGGGCGATAACGGTACAGATAGCACCATTCCGCTGGGCACCTATCCAACGTCTTACTTCACCGAAGTCGGCAAGGAAACCTCTCTCACGCCGTTTTCTATTACCCTTGCAAATTGTCCGTTAAGAAGCGACGGTCTGCCAGCTGTGCAGCTCACGTTTGTTGGCCCAACGGATCTTACGGGCACTACAACGCTACTTAATGTCAGCAAAATCACCACCTCAGGCGATACTGCGGCCGCAGGTATTGGTATTGCCGTCAGCCCGGCTGGGCGGAATGAACAACTCATCACCATGGATGGTGCTGAAGAACAGGTTTATATCGAGCTGGCGACAAAATCCTCCGACACGATTAAAGCTGATTTCAACGCTCGCTATAAATCTTTTGCAGCTAACGTTACAGCCGGGCCGGCCGATGCGGATATGACCGTAAATATTCTATATCGCTAATATTCGGCTCTCTGGTATTCAGCAAATAGATATTTACGCCTCATGACGTTTAAGGAGTCATGCTCAGAAAATAGTTCGGATCCTATTCCGGACTATTGTCATTTTATCAACCTCCTTTATTAAAGGTTTGACCATGCGCACATCTATAAAATTTTTATTATGCCTTCCCGTTATTACGAGCATGTATTGTCACGCTACAGGCGTACAAATCAGCCGTACACGCATAATTTACGATGCCGCAAAAAAGGAAGTTGCCCTGCCCTTACAGAATAATGATAAAGCGCTCCCCTGGTTAATTCAGTCATGGACAGACACGGGTGATGGTAAAACGCGCGGGCCGTTTATTGTGACGCCTCCCCTTTTTCGCCTTGATCCGCAAAAAGAGCAAAGTCTGCGTATCGCCTGGAACGGCAAATCTCTGCCCGGCGACAAAGAGACGCTTTTCTATATGAATGTGCGTACCGTTCCTGCCACTGCCGCGGATGAAGAAGATAAAAATGTACTCCGACTAATCTATAAAACTCGCCTGAAACTCTTCTGGCGCCCCACCGGGCTTGCGGGAACATCCACCGAAACGTGTAAAAATCTGCGCTTCGTTCGTCATGGTCAGCAACTCACCGTCATTAACGACGGCGCGTTTTATAGCATCTTCGACTCACTTTCACTTGGATCGCAGAAGCTGAAAGACGCGGACATGGTGGGGCCAAAATCACGCGTCGATATTACGCTTCCCGCCAACGTATCAGGTACGAGTGTTAGCTGGCGTTGTATCACCGATTACGGCAACGCCTCTGAAAAACATATTTCTACCCTGGCGCAGGATTAAAAACTCACAATGATGACAGGACCTAATTCCTTGCGATGCGAAGGTATCTTTCGACTGAATCCACTTCTTCGTTGCCTGGGTGGCCTCTTGATTATGGCGAGCTGCTCCGGACATGCCCGCGAATACCGCTTCTCCCCCTCTTCGCTGGAAGGGGACATGCTGACTCAGCAGGATATCGATCTTTCGCTATTTTCGAAATCCAACGCTCAGCTACCCGGAACCTACTCTTCAAGAGTGATGGTCAACGATCGTCGCCTTGATGACGCTGATATCACGTATGTGAGCACGCCCGACGGCGCATTAGCGCCACAAATGACGCCTGATATGCTGCGAATGTGGGGCATTAATGTCGATCGTTTTCCGAAACTGTTGGAACTTCCCGCTGGCGAAACGTTGCCAAAATCCCTGGGAAACTACATTCCCATGGCCTCAGCCGCGCTTGATTTCTCGACGATGACCCTAAAGCTGAGTATCCCTCAGGCAGCGATCGGCGGGACCGGCCGGGATTACATCGACCCATCACGCTGGGATGACGGGGTTCCTGTCGTGTTCAGCGACTATGCCTTTTCCGGGTCGCAAAACAAAGACAGCGACGATAATGAAACGTCCAGCCAGTACCTGAATTTGCGCACCGGCGCAAACCTTGAGGGATGGCGCGTGCGAAACTACTCCACGTGGAGCAAATCAGATACTGATAATCACTGGGAAAACATAAATACCTATCTGCAACATGACGTTGATGCGCTTAAGGCTCAGTTTACTGCTGGGGAAAGTAACACCCGCGGTGAGGTGTTTGACAGTCTCCAGTATCGTGGGGTGAACCTCGCCTCAGACGAAGAGATGCTGCCTTACAGCCAGCGCGGTTATGCGCCTGTCATTAGAGGGATAGCCAGCTCAAACGCGGAAGTCTCGGTTCGCCAGAATGGCTACCTCATCTATCAGCAGAACGTCGCGCCGGGCGCGTTTGAGATCAACGATCTTTACTCCACCACAAACAGCGGCGATCTGGAGGTAACGGTAAAAGAAGCCGACGGTACCGAGCATCACTTTACGCAACCCTACTCCAGTATCGCCGTTATGCAACGTCCGGGGCACATGAAGTATGAATTCACGGCGGGACGTTATCGCGCCGATAGCGGCAGCGATCAAAATGAACCCGACTTCGTGCAGGGAAGTTTTATCTACGGATTCAACAATATTCTCACCTGGTTTGGCGGCTTAACGCTTTCAAAAGACTATAACGCCGCCAATACGGGGGCGGGTATAGCGTTAGGCCCGCTGGGCTCACTTTCAGCAGACGTCACCGTAGCCGATACCCGGCTCGACGACGACAGCGAGCACAAAGGCCAGTCCTGGCGTTTGCTGTATACCGGTAAAATTGACAGTACCAATACGAATTTCACCCTCGGCAGCTATCGCTATTCCAGCCGGGGTTATTACAGTTTTGCAGACGCCAACCAAAAGCTTGACGGGCACGAAGATGACCTGCTGTTCCGCTATAACAAACGCAACCGTATTCAGGCCAGCATTAGCCAGACTATTTCCGGCGTGAGTCTGTACCTTAACGGCTATCAGCAGGACTACTGGGGAACCTCGAAAAAAGAACGCAGCCTCTCTGTCGGGTTTAATACCGTTCTCGCAGGCGTTAGCTATCATCTGGCGTATACCTACAGTAAAACGAATGGCGAAGAGTCAGACCGGATGGTGTCTTTTGGCTTTAGCGTTCCACTCGCCAGATGGCTACCGCGTGCGTGGAGCAGCTATAACATTAGCAACACCAAACACGGATACACCCGGCAAAACCTCGGTTTCAACGGCACCCTGCTGGATGATCAGCGTCTGAGCTACTCGCTACAGCAAAGCCATTCTAACCACGATGGAGAAGACACCAGCAGCATATATGGCAGTTACCGTTCGCAATATGCCAACCTGAATGCCGGGTACTACGCCTCTTCCGATCATTCTCAACAGCTTAATTATGGGATCAGCGGCGGTATTGTGGCACACCCGCACGGTGTCACCCTTGCTCAACCGTTGGGCAATCAGTTTGCCATTATTAATGCCAACAACGCAGCGGGTGTTCGTTTCCAGAACCAGCGTGGCATTCAGACTGACTGGCAAGGGAATGCCATCATCCCGTCGCTGACTCCGTATCAGGAGAACCGAATTCGAATCGATACCTCCAGCCTGCCGGAAAACGTAGACAGCAGCGATACCTCGGCCACGGTTATTCCGTCCCGTAATGCTGCGGTAGTGGCCAATTTTGATGCTCACGTTGGCTACCGAATGTTAATCACTCTGACGCGTCCGAACGGGCAGCGCGTTCCGTTTGGTGCCATCGCGACCAGTGCATCCCCCGTCATCAGCGGGATCGTGGATGATACCGGCACCGTTTATCTGGCAGGCATCGGGGATACCGCGCAGCTGACGGTAAAGTGGGGTAACGGACCCGATCAGCAGTGCAGCACCTCTCTTTCACAGCAGACAGATCGTCAAAATGAAAGCCCTAACGGCATTCGCTCAGTTAGCGTGCTTTGTCAGCAGGAGCACCCGCATGTTGAATAAACTACAGCGACTTACGACAACAGCCTCACTCACAACGGTGCTGGCTATGGCCTATTATCCTTCCAGCAGCGCTGCTGGCGTAACCCAACTCCAGAACTGTTTCGGCGCACCGCAAACCTACAATGTGTCGTACGACCATGAATTTGATTCCAGTGAAAACGTGGCCAATCGCGACTACGATATTCCCGATCATCTGGTGGGTGCCGGCGTAGAGATGGAGGCTAACTGCACCTGTCCAAACAATTTATTTTCCTCCAGCATGGTGTATGAAAAAACGCTGGTGGGCAGCCCGCTCAGCCCAGGCGTAAATGGTTATGGCTATCTGACCGACAAGATTGATGCGGATATTACCGGCTACGCCGATGCAATTAACTCCCCAGACGGCACTTATCTCACGCCGGTGCCAATAAATGAATACCCCACGTCGCGGGGAAATATGCAGAGTGTCCTTGAAAATTCGCTGGCGAAACCCGAGTCCGAAGCCAGCGTTTGCAGCAGCGATACCCAACCCTCAGGAGCCGCAGCAATAAAACGTAAATTTCGCTGGAATGTTGTGGCGGTCATGCTCCACGTTAAAAAGCCGATTCTGGGTGAAGAGGTGATTCCACCCACGCTCATTGCTCAGAACTATGCCTGCCTTTATATCGGCTCCGGTACTACCTGCGACGGTACTCAGGCAGAACAGGTCTCGGATATCTGGTTTGGGGGGGCCCTTTCAGCGCCACTGAGCTGTACGATCAACGCAGGCAGCACCATTGAGGTGGAATTTGGTAGCATTGTCAGCAAGCAGTTCACCCAAAAAGGGCAGCCGCCGCAGGGCTACGCCCTTAAGGGCGTCGATATAGCTTATCACTGTGACGATAACGCCGTTGGTAACACGGATCGAATTAAGCTTACGCTGTCAGCGGACCAGGGCGTGGCGGACAGCCGTACGCCGTACATTGCAAAACTGCTTGAGCGAGATGACCTGGGTGTACGCGTCTATGACGAAAACAGCCAAAACGTTGCGCTGGACGGTACTTATGAATTTCCCGTAGCAATGGACGAACAGGGAAATGGTGTCATTAAAATTCAGGCTGTGCCGGTCAGCCTTAAGGATGCCTCTCCTGCCCCCGGCAGCTTCGAAGGTAACGTGACGGTAAAAATGGATCTACGCTAGCCAGAACACCCTCAGGCTGCTCAAACAACCTGAGGGTAAACGCATTAATCAGAAGCCGAGGCTGTCCAGCAGATCGTCCACCTGATCCTGGCTTGCCACCACGCCCGCCTTGCTGGCGTCGAGCTGTGGCCCATTGAGCAGGCTTTCGTTTTCGCGTTTCGGACGGGCGGCCGGTTCCGGAATGTTCTCCAGCAGCACCATCAGCAGCTGACGCTCAATCTCCTGAATCACATCCATCATGCGCTTGATCACCTGGCCGGTAAGATCCTGGAAATCCTGCGCCATCATAATGTCGAGCAGCTGGGCGTTGGTGAAGCTGGTGTGTCCCGGCACGTCACCCAGGAACTGGCGGGTATCGGTGACCAGCTCGCGCGCGTCGGCCAGCTCGATTGGGTTTTCAAACCACGCGTCCCAGCGTTGGGTCAAGGCTTTTGCGCCCTTCTCCATCGCGTCCTGGTGCGGCTGCGAAGCTTCAACACTGTTCAGCGCGCGCTCGGCTGCCTGCGCGGTCATCTGCACCACGTAGTCCAGACGGTCACGGGCGTCAGGGATGGCTTCCGCCGCTTCGGCGATCGCCTGGTCCAGCCCCAGTTCACGCAGGCTGTCGCGCAGCATGCGCGTGAGGCTACCAATGCGGGCGATAATGTCGCTCGGCGAATGTTCTTCAACGGGTTTCATAGCAGGTTGCATCATCACCACCACCTCACATGCCGAGTTTCTCGAAGATCTTTCCGAGCTTCTCTTCCAGAGTCGCCGCGGTGAAAGGCTTCACCACGTAGCCGCTTGCGCCCGCCTGTGCGGCAGCAATAATGTTCTCTTTTTTCGCTTCTGCGGTCACCATCAGCACCGGCAGAGAGGCCATGCTTGCATCCGCGCGAATGGTTTTCAGCAGTTCGAGACCGTCCATGTTTGGCATGTTCCAGTCGGAAATCACAAAGCCAAACCCGCCAGCCTGGAGTTTGTTCAGCGCATCCACACCGTCTTCTGCTTCTTCAACATTGTTGAATCCCAACTCTTTCAGCAGGTTACGCACAATGCGACGCATGGTGGAAAAGTCATCCACAACCAAAAACTTAAGCTCTTTATCCGCCATAAAATAATACTCCTGAGTCAAATACGTATTGCCTGTCCGGCACTGATTTTCGCCAGCATCTGCTGGCTTACCTGGCTAAGATCGACCACTTCGCTCACGCCACCCATATTGATGGCCTCGCGCGGCATGCCGAACACCACACAACTTGCTTCATTCTGCGCGATGGTCCAGGCGCCAGCCTGGTGCATCGCAAGCATTCCGGCGGCGCCGTCGTTGCCCATCCCCGTCAGGATCACCCCTACGGCGTTGCGCCCCGCATGTTTCGCCACCGAATGAAACAGCACATCCACCGACGGACGGTGCCGGTTAACCGGCGGCCCGTCATGAATTTTGATTTGATAGTTCGCCCCGCTTCGCGCCAGCTCCATGTGCTTGTCACCCGGAGCGATATACGCGTGTCCCGGCAGCACGCGCTCGCCGTCTTCCGCCTCTTTCACACTAATCTGGCACAGCTTATTCAGGCGCTCCGCGAACGAGCGGGTGAAGCCTGGCGGCATATGTTGCGTAATCAGGATACCCGGGCTTGAGAGCGGCAATGGCTGGAGTACATGGCGAATTGCCTCTGTTCCTCCGGTTGACGCGCCAATCACCAGCAGTTTTTCCGAGCTGAGTAATGGCCCCGCCTTCAGCGTTGCCGGGGCCGCCGTCGGCTTGTGCGCGGCGAGCTTCGCCCGGGATGCGGTGCGGATCTTCTCGGCGATCATCTCGCTGTATGCCAGCATCCCCTCGCGAATGCCGAGCTGCGGCTTGGTGACAAAATCCACCGCCCCCAGCTCCAGCGCGCGCAGGGTAATCTCCGAGCCTTTTCCGGTCAGGGAGGAGACCATCACCACCGGCATCGGTCGCAGGCGCATTAATTTTTCCAGAAAATCGATGCCATCCATGCGCGGCATTTCGACATCGAGCGTCAGCACGTCGGGGTTATATTTTTTGATTAAATCCCGCGCGACCAGCGGATCGGGCGCTGTCGCCACCATCTCCATATCGCTGTGGCTATTGATGATTTCGGTCATGATCTGACGCATCAGCGCCGAATCATCGACAGACAATACCCTGATTTTACTCATGCTTTTTCCTTACTCAGCGCATATACCGTTTGCCCACGCAGGCTAAACTCACGCACGAGGTTGCTAAAGTTTTCCGAGTGCCCGGCAAACAGTAAACCGTCAGACTTGAGCAACGGAACAAAGCGACGCAGAATGTCCTGTTGCGTCGTTTTATCAAAATAGATCATCACGTTACGGCAAAAAATGGCGTCGAATGGCCCCGGCACGTTGTACTGCTTGTCCAGTAAATTAACGGGGGCAAATTCCACGCAGTTCGCCAGCTCCTGGCGTACGCGCACCAGTCCTTCGTGCGGGCCTGTACCGCGCATGAAGTAACGCTGTAGCTGCTGAGGCGACAGGGTTTTCAGCTCATCCTGGCGATAAACGCCGTTGCGGGCTTTTTCCAGCACTTCGGTGTCGATGTCGCTGGCGTACACTTTCCAGCGGCCCGGCGCCATGCCCAGGGTGTCCGCCAGGGTGATGGCCAGCGAGTACGGCTCCTCACCGGTGGAGGCCGCCGCGCTCCAGACGCGATACTCTCCGCTACGGCGACGGGCGTGTTCCGCCAGCACCGGGAAGTGATGCGCCTCGCGGAAAAACGCGGTCAGGTTGGTGGTTAATGAGTTGATAAATGCCTGCCATTCGGCGCTGTTCTGGTTCGCTTCGAGCATGCTCAGATAGCGGCCAAAATCGTCCAGCCCCAGCGTGCGCAGGCGCCGCACCAGCCGGTTGTAGACCATGTCTCGCTTATGGTCAGCAAGCACGATCCCCGCACGCTGGTAGATTAACTGACATATCCGACGAAAATGCGCGTCCGACAGCGCGAGGCGCTGTGTCATCTGCAACAATAATGACGTTTGCCCTGAGGGCATGGGTGATGTCATAGCGCCTTCTTAATCACATTCAGGATACAACGGGCACGGCCTGTGACCGTCCGACTTCTGTTACTGCTTCAACGTGCTCTTTCACATTAAATACGGCGACTAACCCGGTAAGGTGATCCGCCTGGTTCGCCAGCTGATCGGCAGCCGACGCCGCCTCTTCCACCAGCGAGGCGTTCTGCTGCGTAACCTGATCCATCTGCGTGACGGCCTGCGCCACCTGCTCAATGCCGCGGCGCTGTTCATCCGACGCCGAGGCAATCTCGCCCATAATGTCGTTCACCCGCGTCACGGAGGTGACAATCTCGTGCATGGTCTGCGCGGCGGTATCCACCAGCGCGGATCCCTGCTGGACGCGGGAGACCGATTCTTCAATCAGCCCTTTGATCTCTTTCGCCGCGTTGGCGCTGCGGCTGGCGAGGTTACGGACTTCACCGGCAACCACCGCAAACCCGCGTCCCTGCTCCCCGGCACGCGCCGCTTCCACCGCAGCGTTCAGCGCCAGAATATTGGTCTGGAACGCGATACCGTCGATGACGCTAATAATGTCGCCAATTTTCTGCGAACTGGCGGCAATCTCCTGCATCGTGCTGGCGACGTGCGAGGCCTGGTCACCCCCACGTTTCGCCGTCATCGCCGCCTGTCTGGACAAGTCGGACGCCTGACGCGCGTTATCGGCGTTCTGGCTTACCGTCGCGGTCAGTTGCTCCATGCTGGCTGCCGTCTGCGCCAGCGATGCCGCCTGCTGTTCGGTGCGGGACGACAGATCGTTATTGCCCGCCGCAATCTCTGAGATCCCGGTGTGCATAGCGTAACTGCCCTGACGAACGTTGCTTACCGTTTCCCGCAGCGATCCCTGCATCGCCTTCAGGCTGGCAAAAATCGCCGATATTTCATTCTTGCCATACACGGCAACCGGACGCGCCAGATCGCCTTTTGCGATACTGTCGAAGTGGCTGCTGATGATGGCCAGCGGCTGCACGATCGTTTTGCGCGACCACCACAGCGAGCCGCCGGTCAGCAGGGCCGCCAGGATCACCACGGTCAGAAAAATCATCCCTGACATGCGGTAGCTGGTACGGCTGTCCGCGCCGGCACGCGCCACAAACTGGTTAATATCCTGCTGCCACGCGTTAAAGCTGCCGTCGAACGCCGCCTGAGATGCCTGCACCGGCGCGGTCAGGAAGTCAGAAAGCTGGTTGTTCTCCAGCCACGTCGCCTGATGCTCGAGATCGCCGTACCACGCATCAAAGTTCTTCTTCATGGCGACCTTCAGCGCTTTCTCTTTCTCACTCACCGCCTCCTGCGCCGCAAACGCCTTAAACTGCGCGTCGGCCTGCTTCAGGCTGCTGCGGGCCACGACCATCAGCGTCTTAATATCATCCGGCGGATAGCTCAGCGCGGTTAAGGTCCCTGCTTTGTTCAGCGCAGTGCTTGCCTGCAACAGCACGGCACGCGTTTGTGCCAGTGCGGAGCGCTGCTGATTACTCGTCTCAACTTCCTGCAAATTCTGATAGCCATCGCGAAACGCCCAGAAAGACAACCCGTTACTGCCAACCTGCAAAACCCCACACAAGATCAGAATCAAAAACAGTGTGGTCGAGATACGAATACGATTTAACATCCACGCTCCCATCAAGCGGCAAGCAGCCGCGGTTTAATTGTCAGTCAAAATGTTTCCCAGTTTTCATCTTGTCCGGTCACCGCTGCGCGCGTACGTGCTGTCACGGGCGCCGGGGCTGCTTCGCCGTACGCCTGCCGCGAGCTGACCGTATTTGTTGTTTTTGAAGTAAGACGGAACGCCGAGACGGCCATTTTCAGGCGGCTCGCCTGGTCCTCCAGCGCAGCAGCCGCCGCAGCGGACTCCTGCACCAGGGCGGCGTTTTGCTGCGTCACACGATCCATTTCCGATACCGCCAGGGCGACCTGGTCAATACCACGACTCTGCTCGTCCGATGCAGAGGCGATTTCACCCATGATGTCCGTCACGCGCGTCACGGCATTCACGATGTCATTCATGGTTTCACCCGCGCTTTCTACCAGCACCGAGCCGGTATCCACGCGTGAAACAGAGTCTTCAATCAGGGCTTTGATCTCTTTCGCCGCGTTGGCACTGCGGCTGGCAAGGTTGCGCACTTCGCCGGCGACCACGGCAAATCCGCGTCCCTGCTCGCCCGCTCGCGCCGCTTCAACGGCCGCGTTCAGCGCCAGAATGTTGGTCTGGAAGGCGATGCCGTCGATAACGCTGATGATGTCGGCGATTTTCTTCGAGCTGTCGGCAATGTCGTGCATGGTTTTCACCACGCCGTCGACCACGCGACCGCCGCGCTGGGCGGTATCGGACGCGCTTTCTGCAAGCTGAGACGCCTGGCGGGCGTTGTCGGCGTTCTGCTTCACGGTTGCGGTGAGCTGCTCCATGCTGGCCGCCGTCTCTTCCAGGGCAGACGCCTGCTGTTCGGTACGGGACGAGAGATCGTTGTTACCCATCGCGATTTCACTCGTGCCGGTGTAGATGGCATCCGCCCCCTCGCGCACGTTGGCGACGGTATCAATCAGCGAACGCTGCATATGGTCGACGCTGGTCGCCAGCTCGGTGATCTCGTTGCGGCCAGAAACGGTCAGCGTTTTAGTGAGATCGCCCCGGCCAATGTCACGGATATGCGCAATGACGCGGCCAAGCGGGTTCAGCAGGATATGGCGAATGCCGTACCAGACGGCCATCAGCACGATGACCAGCGCGAGGGCGAGAACCGCCATCTGCCATTTCGCAAAACGGTAGTCGTTCTGGCTTTGCGTAAACGCCGAGTGATAAAGCTCGCCGCTGGCTTTAGCGTACTCGCCGAGCGCCGCGCCGAGGGCGTTCTGCATGCCCTGGGTCGGCTGGGCGAAATAGGCTTCCATATTGCCCTTCTCCAGGAACTGCACCAGCTCCGTCAGGCCGGCAAAGTAGGCCTGATATTTTTCATCTATATTCGCGCTCGCCTGCGCCATTGCGGGCTGAGGGGCGATTTTTCTGAAGGCGTCATAGTGTTTCGCCGCGTCTGCCAGCGTGGCGCGCGCGTTCTTCAGCAGTTCCGTTTTGGCGCTGCTCTGCTGGTTGTTCGGGTCCATCATCATGCGGGCGGACGAGCGGCTCAGGTTGATACGCGTCTGCAACATCAGATCCCAGGTCGTGGTCAGTTCACTTTGCTGCATCCGCAAATCGTTCGAGGCCGCGAAGCTGTCCTGGTTCTGTTTTAAAGACGAGAAAAAGAGGCCGCCAGAAATAAGCTGAAGAAGTGCGAAAATGACCAGCACCATCATTAGCATTGTGACAACGCGGATACGGTTCAACATACAACACCTTCTCATCGATTGATTAACGGTGTTATCGGCACGGGCCACGGGAACTTTACATTTGCGAAAGGGAAAAGCGCGGAGGATCAGAACGCGACGTCAACAATCAGCGTGTCGCTGTAGGTTCCGGCAGGCGGCGTGGCCTGGCTGGTCAGGACTTTAGCGGTGTAGTTGTAGGTGCGTAAAAGCCCGTCGGTACTGACCTGGGACGAGCTGGCGCTGGCCCAGCGCTCGCTGCCGCTGCCGCCCCAGCGGTTGCTGGTCGCCTCTTTATAGATGTCGTAACTCATAAAGTTACTGCCGCTAACCATACGACGAACGTTGTTCAGGGCGTTTGCGCCATTGTTTATCCCTATGGTGTAGGTGCTGCCTTTGGTGCAGGTGACGGCGATCGACTGCGAAACGGTGGGGAAATTTTGCACCAGCGGCGCGCTGTTAAAGTTCACGTCAGGCGTGGTCATGGTGCTGCAATCGTTGGTGACGGTCATATTGAGGAGGATAGAGGTGGTTGCCGTGCCGGTTTGCGGGGTCAGGCACGCCCCGACCGCGCCAACGGCGCACACGTTGTAGTTGATGCTGAACGTTAGCAATACCTGGTACGGCCCGGCCGTGACGTTCTGCCCCGGCACGGTACGGAAATAAAGGGGAATGTTGTAGCGTCTGGACCCCAGCAGCCCGAGCAGGGTGTTGCCGCTCCAGGTATAGGATTTACTGATTTGCACTTCACTGTTTCCGCCACAGCCAGTGGCACCGCACAGGCGCGTGGGTATAACGTCCGCGATAGCCGCGTTATCGGTTCGTTTCATGGTGGCGCGGCTGTTGGCGGCTATCGATGCCGAGGTGTAGGTCAGCGTCACCGAGTCGTTGGTGAGGAGGTTAAGGACCGTATCGCAGGAGACCACCAGCGTGCCGGTGGTTTGCACCTCCCCCGTGCTGCTCAGGGCGAACGAGGTGACGCTGCCAAACGAGGCGTTCACCGTACTGACGGTGCAGGCCGCCCAGCTGCTGCCCGAGAACAGCAGCAGTATGGCTATCATCAAACGTTTCATGGCGCCTCCCGGCAGGTCAGCGGACCGTAGGTTTGCAGCTTATGCTCGGGGTTTGCGCCCACGGTCAGCGTTGCGGTACAGCGTTTACCGTCCGGGGTGATAACCTCCAGTGGATTCACATCGTTGAGGTTTTCCAGCCAGGCGAGGCCGTCATAGCCGACAACCGCGCTGCTGCGGGACGCGCGTTTGACCTGGCTTCCCACCGGGATCGCATAGCCCTGCGCGTCGTGGAGGATCACGCTGGCAACCCGCTCCTGCTCCATCGGGAAATCCACCAGATAGCCGTTATGCCGACGAATCGCCACCCGACGCTCGGTCTCCTTCAGCCGGGTATCTGCCGGAAGGTTCAGGGTATCAATGCGGTAGCTTGCCGGATAGTAGGCGGAAACGCCGCTCACCAGCAGGTAGCCTTTGTTATTGGTTTTACCCACCGGCTGGTTCTCGTAGCTGACGGGTACGTCCGGGTGTCCGTCGGTGCTGATCACCACAAACGCGTCGTTGATTTTGTTCGCCGCAAACAGTTCACCGTCCATCAGCACGATGGATCCCATCGCCTCGCCCCACCAGGTCATCATGCCCTTCTCGCCGTAGCCGCCGCCCTGAAGCTCAACGTTGTTATTGCGCCAGCCGAGGGTGGCCTGCTGATAGTTACTCGACCGCGACTGGTTGGCCCAGGCCATGTTCCAGCTAAAGCCGCCGTCAGACGGCATCGAGTGGTTATAGTTAATGCGTTGCGTGCTGCCTGCGTCAGGCGTGTTTTCAAAGGTGACGGCGGCGCTGTCACGTTCGCCGAGGGGAACCTGCAACGACAGCGCAACCGTCCAGTCGCCTCGCTGCTGGTCACGGCTGGCAGCCAGATAAATACTGCTTGACCCCCACAGGTTGCGGCTCCAGGAGAGGTTAAGCAGCTCGGTTTTGCGGCTGTCAAAACTCTCAACGCCAATCCACGCCGCGCCGATATTGCCGTAATCACCGAGGTTAAAGGTTAAGGAGTACTGGTCGGTATTGCGGCTCAGGCTGGCAATGGGGTTATCATATTCATCATAAACGGTGGGTTGATCGTACAGGGCGAGGTTGCCGAAGCCGCGATCGCGTCGGGTATGTTGGGTCGCTACGCTAAACTCGCTGGTGCTGTACTGATAGCCCCAGTTCATCTGTCCCCCTTCGTCGCCGCGCATCCGGCTTTGGGTATAAGCGGTATTGACCACGCCAAAACGCCCGAGCTTCACCACCGTGCCCGCGCCGCCGAGCGCCAGCGATTCCGCCCCTTCCGCGTGCCCTTCCAGCGTGAGCCAGTCGGTCAACCCGTAGCGATACGATCCGCTGCCCGCCGCCGGGCCATAGTCGAAATTGTCTATACCGTAGTTGCGCCGCAGGCTGCCCAGCGTCACGGCGCCGTCGCTTAACCCCTGCTTCAGCACATCGCTGCTGACGTAAAACGGCAGCGTGGTGCTCACCTGACGCCCCAGCGCGTCGGTGGTAACCAGTACCGCATCCCCCGCGCCGTTGATATACGGCAGATTAGTGAGGGTAAATGGCCCCGGCTGAAGACGGGTGGAGCCGGAACGGTAACCGTTGATAAACAGATCGACCGATGTCGGCACCGCCGCCTCACCGGAAAACTCCGGTAGCGGCCAGGTCACCAGATCCGGACGCAGGGAGAAGTCGCGCCCGTAGCTGATCCCGCCCATGCGCACGCTGGTGCTCCAGCTCAGCGCATCGCTGATAACGTCCCCGACGGTCCAGGTGGTGGCATCCTCTTCGTTGGTGATCAGCAGGGTCGAGTCATAACGCACGTACCCTTCCTGCTGCCCGCTGCTTCCGGCGAAATTCTGTCGGGCGTACCCTGTTGAAGAAAACGAATAGTCTTCGTTGAAATAGCGGAACTCATGCCACAGCGATGCCTGGCCGCCCGTGTGCTCGGTATGGTTGGTATAAACGTCGTAGTTGAGCAGCGCACCCCGGCCATAATGCGGTTTGCTTTGCGCGCTCTGACCGTTAAACGAGGTGATCCGCGCCGCAACCCAGTCCCGGGGGACCGTCAGCATTAGCCGCTGGGCGCTGCTGTCATACTCCACGCGTACCGATGAAAGCGTTGAAAGGTTCACCTCTCCGGCAGGCACATGCTCCGGCGGCAGCCCGGCGCGAAGCAAATCTGCCCCTGAAATAAACCAGGCGCCCTCGCGCTGCGTCACCGGCACCACCAGACCCGTGTCATAGTGGTTCAGCACCAGGGCGAGCTGGAATACTGCTTCACCGTTCATCGTCTGCGCGTCCGGCGGCGGCGGTAAACTGTCGTCGCCGGTTTCGCCAAAGGCGCTGGTACTGACGCAAAGCAGGATCATCATCGCCGGTTTCAGCTGTCGGGCGTCGATTGCCATTGGGTATCCCTGGCATTAATTTGCGCGCTCATCCGATTCGGCTGATAAATCCCTGCCGGAAGCGGCCAGCTTCGGGTGCTGCCTGGCAGCACGTAACCCAGTAGCCCCTCGGCAACCGTGCGTTTTTGCCCGCCCTGCTCAACCGCAACCTGGCTGAGCCTGACGTGAACGTTCCCCTGATTGCGGACCTGAAGCGCGGGTTTTCCCTCCTCCTGAATGACCCGCCAGCTGAGTTGTTGCGTGTTCGCCAGCGCGTGATGCGCTCCTTCATTGAGAGTGGGGATCCCCTGGCCGTAGACGAATAAAGGAATGGAGTAGCGCATTTGCAGTTTCAGGCCGAGGGACGGTTCCGCTTTAGCATCCGGCTGGGGAATTTCATCCACGATAATGCGGTAGGCTTGCTCGACGCCCGACGGGATCGTCCCCTGCTTGATCAGGCGAATAAGCTGTTTACTGCCGTTTGCGATGGTCACAATCGGCGGGCTGGCGACCACATCCTGCTGGGCAGTGTAACGCTCATAACCGCCCTCCTGTTTCCAGCGTACAATACGTATCTGCATTGTCGTGGCGCTGTTGCCCTGGTTCTGGATCCACAATTCAGTGGCTTTGGCCTCTGCCGCAAGCCACGGATCGATGGGCCACAGAAGAATGGTTGCCGCTGCTTGCGCCTTTACCGCCGCGAGGGCCGTTACCCCCAACAGACTTATCAGGCCTGACCGCCTGAATAATGCCTTCATCGATGCTCTCCCTTTCCTACCATGACAAGGTCACGGTGAGTTGATCTGAATAAGTTCCTGACGGGCTAAACCCGGTCAGCAGCGCGACGCCAAAAAGAGGCAGCGCGATGTTATTGCTGTTGGTATAGGTAATCGGTATGGCCTGGTTAACCCCAATTTCACTGTTTGCGGCCAGAGAGCTGCTGCTGTAGAGGCGGTATCCAACCACCTCCGTCCCGCCAGAACGGGTCATCCGCCGCACCGAGCTGTAGTTCTGCCCGCCGTTAATGCTCATGCTTAGCGCCACGCCCGGCGTACAGGCGATGGACAACGCGCCGTCGGCGACAAAGCTGGTGCTGACCGGCGCGCTTTCCACGCCGCTGCGGGTCCCGAAATTTAGCGTACCGAAACGCCCGCCGGTGCCGGTGCTTACCGAGCATCCGGGTACCACCGTCGCGCTCACCCTGAATGACTGGGACGTCACCGCCCTGGCGTCGGGGAGCAGCACCAGCCCGACGAACAGGGCCAAAAAAGGGTGCACGAGGCCCTCTGCGCTGACGCGCAGACATAAACACAGTGCCTTCATGGCTGAATCAGTAGGTGACGCTGACGTTAATCGTGTCGGTATAGGTTCCCGGTACGACCGTTACGCTATTACCGCCGCCCGTAATGCGTGCGTAGAGGGTGTAGCTATCCACCCCACCCGCCGTAGAGGCAACCGGCAGCGCGGCATTGTTCGCAACCACGTTGTTGTAACCGCTGTCGCTGAACAGGCTGTAGGCAACGCCCTGCGCCGCATTGGCGGTGTTCACCAAATAGCGGCCCGGCGTACCTGGGGTGCCGACGACGGTTCCGGGTGCGGTAGCGTTGGTGTTGCCGGTGATCGCCACCGTATAGCTGGCGGTGGTACATTGAATGGTAAAGGTGTTTCCTCCACTGGCACCGGTTAACTGGGTTGTCAGCGTGGAAAACGTAGCAGGATGGGTGCCGAAATCGAGCGTACCGAAGTTAATGCCGTTTTGCGTTGGCGAGCCGTTGATCAAGCAGCCGTTGGTCAGCGTCAGCGTCGCGCCGATAGTGCCGCTACTGGTGACCGCGAGAGCCTGACCGACCGTTGTCGCCGTCAGCAGCGTGCCCGCGCAGATAAAAAGAAGTTTTCTTTTCATTTACCACTCTCCAGAAGATTATAGGTTCGCTTGCTATATTTTATTCATACTGTTCAATATGTTAGCCCCGCTAAAACATTCCCCGGCGCGGTTACTGAGAATTTAGTTTATGGTTAGCACTTCAACCACTTTCATCAAAAAGCGGTCAACTTCTCCCGAATTAACAGACTATTAACAAACATTACAAAGAGTTAGCAAAAAAAAAGAGGCATTATTCTTGCTTAGCTTGAGGATATATCGCCTGTAGTGTGATCTGCGTCACAATATATCGTGACCTGCAAAACAACGAATTTCATAAAAATTAAAAACAAGTTGTAACTCACCCCGCTTTACTTCAATTTATGCCCCGAATATTTTCCTGCGCTTAAATAAAAATTTTGTATGCATTGACGCAGGAAACTCTTTTAGCGCATCGAGGATCTTTTTGTGGCAAGTGCAAACAAACTCACGCTCTTCATCGTGATTTTCATGTTGGCGGGTATTCTTTCAGGTGCAGCGATCCATGAATATGCTTCGCCCGACGCGATACAGGCCTGGTCGGAGAACATTACGCTGCTGACCGATATCTTCCTGCGGCTGATTAAAATGGTGATTGCCCCGCTGGTGTTCAGCACCCTGACGGTGGGCATTATGAGGCTGGGTGAAACGTCGACGATTGGACGCGTCGGTGGTAAAGCGATGGTATGGTTTATCAGCTCGTCCGTGCTTTCCATTCTGGTGGGGCTGTTTATCGTTACCCTTGAACAACCCGGCAGCGGTCTGAACCTGAGCATTCCTGTTGAGACGGTTGATACCGGCCTGGCCGTGAGCGGGATGTCGCTGAAAGCCTTCCTGTCACACACCATTCCAACCAGCATTGCCGGCGCGATGGCCAACAATGAGATCCTGCAAATTGTGGTCTTCTCGATGTTCTTCGGCATTGGTGGCGCGTCGCTGGGCCAAAAATTCAACGCCCCGCTGGTCGCGGCGCTGGATGTGGTGTCCCACATTATGCTTAAAGTGACGGGCTACGTGATGTACGTTGCGCCGCTCGCCATTTTTGCAGCGATTTCGTCGGTGATTGCCACGCAGGGGCTGGGCATTTTGCTGAACTATGCCTCGTTTATTGGTGGTTACTATGTGGCGATCCTCCTGACCTGTCTGGTATTGCTGGCGGTCGGTTACATGGTGCTGAAAAAAGAGGTTTTCCGTCTGGTAGCGATGCTGAAGGATCCGGTGCTGGTGGCGTTTACCACCAGCAGTTCAGAAGCGGCATACCCTAAAACGCTGGAGCAGCTAGCGCGCTTCGGCTGTTCACGTAATATCGCCTCTTTCGTCCTGCCAATCGGCTATTCGTTTAACCTGGTCGGCTCCATGGTGTACTGCTCGTTCGCCTCGATGTTTATCGCCCAGGCGTACAATATTCACCTGAGTTTCACCGAGGTGACGGTGCTGATGCTCACGCTGATGCTGGCCTCGAAGGGTATTGCGGGCGTACCGCGCTCGTCGCTGGTGGTGCTGGCGGCAACCATTCCGAGCTTTAACATTCCGGTCGCCGGGATCCTGCTGCTGATGGGAATTGACCATTTCCTGGATATGGGGCGATCGGCTATCAACGTGCTGGGGAACGGGATTGCGACGGCGATGCTGTCGCAGAATGAAGGGGCGCGGGAAGCGGAGGCAGAGCTGGTGGAGCAGGAGGCGTAAGGTTACAAAAGAGCCGGGTGGCGGCTTCGCCTTACCCGGCCTACAAATGGCTCGAACACGTAGGCCGGGTAAGCGTCAGCGCCACCCGGCTTTGTTTTATGCCACGTGATTCGCCGCGATGTCCAGCAGCGCCATCTCTTCACTGTTCAGCAGCTTCTCAATATTGACCAGAATCAGCATACGCTCGCCGAGCGCACCCAGACCCGTCAGGTATTCCGTCGACAGCGTGACCGCAAACTCCGGCGCAGGACGGATTTGATCGGCGGTCAGCGACAGCACGTCAGACACGCCGTCCACGACGATCCCTACCACGCGCTGCCCCAGATTCAGGACAATCACCACCGTGTTGTCGTTGTACTCCACGTCGCCCTGGCTGAACTTCACGCGCAGATCCACGATAGGCACAATCACACCGCGCAGGTTGGTCACACCCTTGATAAACGCTGGCGTGTTCGCAATGCGCGTTACCTGATCGTAACCGCGAATTTCCTGCACTTTCAGAATGTCGATCCCGTACTCTTCATCCCCTAAAGTGAAAACCAGGAATTCCTGCCCAGATGGCTCGCCCGCCAGTTTCGTTACGTTACTCATACCGGTCATGTTATTACCTTTTACTTAATCAGGCGGCTGTGTTCGCCACACGTTGTTCACGATTTAATCCCTGAAGTGCCGATACATCGACGATCAGCGCGACGCTACCATCACCCAGGATGGTGGCAGCAGAGATCCCCGGCACTTTGCGGTAGTTACTTTCCAGGTTCTTGACCACCACCTGATGCTGACCAATCAGCTGATCGACCAGCAGCGCGTAGCGGCGCCCGGCGCTTTGCAGGATCACAACGATACCCTGCGTCGCCTCGGTTTTTGCCCCGTCCACTTCGAACACTTTCCACAACTCCACCAGCGGCAGGTATTCGCCGCGCACTTCAAGCACGCGCTCGCCGCCCGCTAGCGGATGGAGATCTTCTTCACGCGGCTGGAGGGATTCCATCACCGCGTTCAGCGGCAGAATAAAGACTTCGTCCGCCACTTTAACGGACATACCGTCAAGAATGGCCAGCGTCAGCGGCAGCAGGATACGAATCGTGGTGCCCGCGCCCTGCTTAGACTGGATCTCAACGTGACCGCCCATCTCCTGAATGTTACGTTTCACCACGTCCATGCCCACGCCACGGCCGGAAACATCGGTGACCTGCTCTGCGGTTGAGAAGCCCGGGGCAAAAATCAGCATGCCCACTTCTTCATCGGTCATGTTTTCGTTGACCGCCATCCCCTGCGAAATCGCCTTCGCCAGGATACGCTCGCGGTTCAGGCCCGCGCCGTCATCGGTCACTTCGATGCAGATGTTGCCGCCCTGATGTTCCGCAGAGAGGATCAGGTTGCCAACCGGCGATTTCCCGGCGGCCACGCGGTTTTCCGGCAGCTCGATGCCGTGGTCGAGGCTGTTACGCACCAGGTGCGTTAACGGGTCGATAATGCGTTCAATCAGGCTTTTGTCCAGCTCGGTAGAGCTGCCCATCAGCGTGAGTTCGATTTGTTTGTTGAGCTTGCCGGCCAGGTCGCGCACCAGGCGCGGGAAGCGGCTGAAGACATATTCCATCGGCATCATGCGAATGGACATCACCGATTCCTGCAAATCGCGGGCGTTACGTTGTAACTGGCCCATGCTGGTGATGAGATCCCCGTGGGTCACCGGGTCCAGCTCGTTGGAGCGCTGGGCCAGCATCGACTGGGTGATGACCAGTTCACCGACCAGGTTGATCAGCTGATCCACTTTTTCTACCGCCACGCGGATGCTCGTGGACTCGCTGGAACGCGCCGCCGGTTTTTCACCGCGCGCCGGCGATGCCGTCTCTTTAGGCACGGCCTTCAGCGCAGGGGCAGCAGGGACCACCGCAGGGGCCTTTTCTTCCGCAGCGGGCGCTTCAACCGCCGCAGCGTCGGTTTCGAAAGCAATCTGATCCGCTTCAATAACGAAGCACAGCACCGCCACGATGTCGTCCTGGCCGATACCGTCGTCGAGGGTCGCGGCCAGGCTGTCTTTGCCCTTCACCACGTTGCTGAGCGTCGCCAGGTTACCCAGCTCCTCTTCCAGCAGGTTGACCTCGCTCTCTTTCAGGCGTGACAGCACCACGCGCAGTTTCCCTGCGGGCGCTTCAGGAGCCGTATCTGGCTCAGCAACGGCGTCAACAACGCTCAGTTTTGCCGCAGGGACAACGGGCGCAGACGCCTCACCTTTGGCTTCCAGCGCGAGCTGACGCAGCGCGTTGCAGATGTATTCAAAGCTGGCGGCATCAGGCTCTGCCGAACTTTTATAGGCGTCGAGCTGTTCCTGCATAATATCTTTCGTTTCCAAAAACAGGTTGATAATGTCGGTATTGAGCTGCATCTCACCGCGTCGTGCTTCATCCAGCAGGTTTTCCATTAAATGGGTCGTTTCCTGCAAAATGGTAAATCCAAACGTGCCGGCTCCGCCTTTAATGGAATGCGCCGCACGGAAGATGGCATTGAGCTGTTCTGAGTCCGGTGCTTCGGGCACCAGATCCAGCAAATGTTGCTCCATATCGGCCAACAGTTCATCGGCTTCATCAAAAAATGTCTGGTAAAAATCGGTAATATCCATGCTCACGCTATCACCTCGGATTGGCTGGTGGCGATGTTGGAACGGCAGCCGAAGGGACGGCCCCAGGCTGTTTTAAATCGTCCAGTGACTCATTCTGACTTTCGGCGTTTTCGTGCAGGATGGCCTGCTCCGCCTGCTGGTTCAGCACTAAAAGACTGATACGACGGTTGATGGCGTCATCCGGTCCGCGGTCGGTAAGGCGCATGGTTGCAGCCATGCCGACCACGCGCAGGACCTTGCCATCATCAAGCCCACCCGCCACCAGCTCGCGTCGCGAGGCGTTGGCGCGATCGGCAGAAAGCTCCCAGTTGCTGTATCCCTTCTCGCCCGTGGCGTACGGGAAATCATCCGTGTGACCGGACAGGCTAACGCGGTTAGGAATGCCGTTCAGCACCGGTGCAATCGCGCGCAGAATATCGCGCATATAGGGCTCCACGTCGGCGCTGCCGGTTTTGAACATCGGTCGGTTCTGGCTATCGATGATCTGAATGCGCAGCCCTTCCTGTACCAGGTCGATCTTCAGATGCGGACGCAGCGCGCGCAGTTTGGGGTCCGCTTCAATCAGCTGATCCAGGTCGCCGCGCAGTTTTTTCAGGCGCGCCTGCTCCATCCGTTTTTTCAGTTCGTCGATGTTAGGCTGTTTTTTGACTTCGCCCTGCTGCTGGGTGTAATCGTCACCGCCGCCGGGGATCGGGCTGTCGCTGTTCGAAATACGCGGCCCGCCGGTGACCGCCGTCGCCAGCGGCGTTCTGAAATATTCCGCAATCTGGATAAGCTCTTTCGGGCTGGAGATGGAGATCAGCCACATCACCAGGAAGAAGGCCATCATGGCGGTCATAAAGTCGGCGTAGGCGATTTTCCAGGAGCCGTGAGAACCGTGCCCGTGCCCCTTATGCTTGCGCTTTTTTACGATGACGATCGGGTGGGACTGGTTTTTCATGCGTCCTCGGTGGTCGTCTGTTGGTTAGGGTTTTTCACCGCACGCACGTGCTCTTCCAGTTCGATAAACGACGGACGTTCGCTGGAGTAGAGCGTTTTACGACCAAATTCGACGGCGATCGGTGGTGCATAGCCGTTGAGGTTTGAGAGCAGCGTAATTTTCACGCACTGCATCATTTTGGTGGTTTCGGCACTCTTCTGGCGCAGCACGCTCGCCAGCGGGGAGATAAAGCCGTAGGCCAGCAAAATACCGAGGAAAGTTCCCACCATCGCGTGGGCAATCAGCGCGCCCAGCTCTGCCGCCGGGCGATCCGCCGAGGCCAGGGCATGAACAACGCCCATAACCGCCGCCACGATCCCGAAGGCCGGAAGCGAGTCGCCCACCAGCGCCAGGCTATTGGCCGGCACTTCGGATTCGCTCTCGTGGGTTTCGATCTCTTCGTCCATCAGGGCTTCAATTTCGAAGGTGTTCATGTTGCCGCTGATGATCAGGCGCAGGTAATCGACGATAAAATCGAGCATCATCGCATCGGCCAGAATACGCGGGTAGCTGGCGAAAATTTCGCTCTCTTTCGGGTTTTCGATGTCCCGCTCCAGCGAGAACATCCCCTGCTGACGTGACTTCGCCATCAGACGATAGAGCAGCGCCAGCAGATCCATATACATGCTTTTGGTGTATTTCGAACGACGAAACAGCAGCGGAATCGCCTTCAGCGTGCCCTTGATCGATTTACCGTTGTTCCCAACGATAAAAGCCCCTACCCCTGCACCGCCGATGATGACAAGTTCAGCCGGTTGATAGAGTGCTCCAAGGTGCCCGCCGGTCATCATGTAACCGCCGAAAACTGTACCGAGAACTACCAGGTAACCTAATAAGATAAGCACGACATCATCCTTCCGCTAGTGACTATGGCAGGACGTTCATCTCGAGCGCATGACCGGAACGCAGGGTAAAAAAAAGCAGCGGTAATGGCTTACCGCTGCTGGAATCTTGCCCACAGGTTCGGGTTAAACAGCGTGTTCGATCTGTTCATCCAGCAGTTGTGGAATAATATCGGCAGCATCCCGGGAAAGTTTACGTCTTTTTACGGCTCGGGATGGAGGCTGGCACAAACTACAGGCGAAGCTGCCCGCAGGCTGGTGCGCGTGGGTAATAAAATTGCCGTCACAGCAGTTGCAGCGCGACAATTCAAGCATTCCGCTTTCAACAAAACGCACCAGCGTCCAGGCGCGCGTCAGCGCCAGCAGAGGACCCTCTTCCTGCTGCGGGCATTGCTCAAGGTAAAGTTTGTAGGCTTTGATCACGGCGTCAACGCCGCTGCATAAGCCCGTTTTAAGCAGGTACTGCCAGGCGTTGCAGAACATGGAAGCGTGGATATTCTGTTCCCAGGTCATGAACCAGTCCGTTGAAAACGGCAGCATGCCTTTCGGCGGCGGGCTTCCACGTAACTCTTTGTACAGCTTGATCAAACGTCCACGGCTCAGCTGCGTCTCGCTTTCCAGCATCTGTAAACGCGCGCCCAGCGTGATCAGCTCCATCGCCAGCTGTATGTCACGGGCTTCCTGAACAATGCTTTTTTCGCTCATTGTTAAGCCCTTTTCTTCCGGGCTACGTCATCAGGCTGGCTGATTTCGTTGAGCAGGCGGGTGGAGAGAAGAATACCGGTGTGGATCTGTTGCAGATCGTCCACGCGGGATTCCTGAGTCAGACGCGTAATGGTCTGGGGGTTATCAAAACGGAACTGGCAGACAAGTTGGTTAGTTTCCGCCAGCTTGACCATTTGCGGAAGCGTTAATCCACCCAGCATGGTTGCCATCTCTTCGTTAACACCCAGACGAAACATCGCTGACGGTTTGTCCTGACTAATCAAACGCTGCGCGAGCAATAAATACGATAAATTGATGTCGTAAATATGTTTTAGCAACTCGGATGTATGCATTTTTCCCATCCCGAATAACCAACTATTATTTTTATGCGGAAAGACCGCACCCCGTGATGTCGCCGGGAAATCACCCGGTATAAAAAAGAAAAGGCCAAATGCATAGTTGAATTTAGGTTTGTACGTCGTAAAGCGCGTGACCGGCTAACATGGCCAAAATGTCGGTTACACATTTTATCTTTTCTTACAAATAACTAAGATTTTTCCTAATTCGACGCAAACTCTACTCGTCAGTTTTGACACATACAATGCAGCCCCCCCTGGAATTTAAAAAAAATGTGATCTACGTCACATAATTTACGCGAATGTAACCCATAAATCCATCAGCGTGACTTGTAATTTGGGTGTTTTTCACCCAACCGAAGCTTGTTTATATTCTTAAGCAACGAATACTCATGCATCAGGACGGGAAAATTGGGTCGGGGAAAGGCGAGAACAGGGCAAATTCGCGATAACCTGCTATGGGAAAAACGTCACGCTGAAACGACATTTAATTAATAAAGTAAAAACAGCAGGTTAACGTTGGCAACCAAAAAAACAGTTTCGTTGCGTAACGATCTTCGTCGGGTTGACGTTGCGTTAAGACGGGTAAACCGCCCGGAAGCTTAAATGTGTGATTTACGTTAAGTTGTTAATTATTTTCATTTAGCCCAACTTTTCAGTTATTCTTCTTATAAGAATAATTAATGAATAATTATGATAAGCTTCACACTAATGACGCATTCACCTCTTGCAGTAACGTCAGTTTCGCGGTAAAGCTGGGGAAACTTGTCATTCTGACATCAAAGGAGTGCGTGATGAGTTACTCCCATCTGCTTGTTTCAGTTGCTGTTTCTCCCGAAAGCCATCAGCTTGTCGCCCGAGCCGTGTCCATCGCCCGCCCCGCAAACGCCCGCATCAGCCTGATCACGCTGGCCGCCGAACCCGAAATGTATAATCAGCTGGCTGCGCCGATGCTGGAGGATATTCGTGAGGTGTTGCAGGAGGAAACGCAGCAATTTTTGCGAGAACTGGCACAGAGGGCAGACTATCCGATTCATCAGACCGTCATCGCGACGGGTGAATTAAGCGCGCATATTCTCGACTTGTGCCAGAAAGAGAATATTGACCTGGTTATTTGCGGGAATCATAACCAGAGCTTTTTTTCTCGTGCGGCTTGCTCGGCAAAATCCATTGTTTCATCAAGCCGTGTTGATGTACTGCTGGTGCCTCTCGGGGGCAATTAATGCCCCCGGAGAAAATCAGGCGAGTTTAGGGAATGTCGCGATCTTTTTTTGCAGGTCACCTTCCTGACTCTGCGGCTGGATCGCGCGCAAATCGTCAATAAAACGCGCCTGCCAGCGGTCGATATCATTCTTAACGATGGTCTCCATCATTTCCGAATGACGCGAAATACGTTCCGCAAGCGGCATGGTTAACGCGCGGTTCAGGGCATTGGCCACGTCATCGCGATCGTAAGGGTTCACAATCAGCGCTGAGGTTAACTCGTTTGCCGCACCGGCAAATTGTGACAGCACCAGCACGCCAGGGTCAGCAGGATCTTGTGCTGCAACATACTCTTTTGCCACCAGATTCATCCCGTCGCGCAGCGGCGTGACCAGGCCGACGTCAGCATAGCGGAATACCTTCATCAGGATTTTGCGCTCAAAGTGCTGATTCAGATAGAAAAGCGGAGTCCAGCCGAGCTGGCCGTAACGTCCGTTGATGCGCCCTGCTTCGGTCTCCAGCTGGTGACGAATATCCTGATAAGCCTGAACCTCACCGCGCGAGGTTGGGGCTATCTGGGTATAGCGGATCTTGCCGTGATGCTGCGGGAATTTATCCAGCAGGGTTTCGTAAGCAAGGAATCGTTCCGGCAACCCTTTGGAGTAGTCCAGACGCTCGACCGAGAAGATGTTCTTAACGTGCTTAAGTTCGTTCTTAAGCTGCGCAAGCTTCGGCGGCAGCGGGCCGGAGGCCTGTTCGGCGATTTCGTCAGGCTCAATACCAATCGGGTAAACTTCGGTATGGAAATTTCGCCCCCACGCGGTGTGAGATTTTCCGCCGTGAGTGACAAGCCGCGTTTTACCCGACACGCTGTCGAGGAAGGCCAGCCTGTCGTTTTCCGTCTGGAACCCGAGCAGGTCGTAATCGGACAGCGCCTCCAGGATCTCTTCATGTTGCGGCAGCGCCGTAAAAATCTCCGGAGTCGGGAAGGGAATATGCAGGAAGAAGCCGATTCGGTTTTTCACGCCACGTTTACGCAGCTCCCTGGCGAAGGGCAGCAGGTGATAATCGTGGATCCATAAAATATCGTCTTCTTCGATCAGCGGCAGCAGTTTATCTGCCAGCAGCGCGTTGACGCGCATATAGCCTTCATACGATTCACGCTGGAACTTCACCAGGTCCAGACGATAGTGGAACGCAGGCCACAGCACGGCGTTCGAGAACTCGGAATAATATTCATCGTAGTCCTTTTCGCTGAGGGCGAAAGAGGCCCACGTGATATTGCCCCGCGACACCTTGTTTAGCGGTTTTTCATCATTACTGATTTCACCGCTCCAGCCAAACCAGAGACCACCCGCGGCTTTGAGGGCACCTAATACCCCGACCGCCAGTCCACCGGCACTGGCTTTTTTATCATCCGGCGGTGCGATGCGATTAGAGACGACGACTAAGCGACCCATAATGATTTCTCCCGTTGTTTTGCGCTATTTGTTGTTGTTGCTGGTTAGCGACGTCAGATATCCACTGCCAGACGCTGGCGACATTTTCCAGACGCCATCCGGCAATGGTTTCACCAGGCCCGACCTTGACAGACATGCCCTCGGCCTGGTTTACCACGCTGAACCCGGCCTCATCGGTCAGGTCATCCCCAAAAAAGACTGGCGTACGCCCTTTGAACGGTGCTTCCGCCATAAACGCTGCAATGGCAGCGCCTTTATTAATGCCTGCCGGTTTAATCTCAACCACACATTTACCCGGCTGTAAGGCCAGCTCCGGATGGGCTTCCGCCACGCTTCTTGCCAGCGCAAAGATCGCCGACTCATGGTGGGGTGCCTGACGGTAGTGCAGCGCAAAGGCCATGCCTTTGGCTTCCAGTTCCGTACCAGGAAGCAGTTCCAGTGCCGAAGAGAGTTGCGCATGCAGCGCCTGAATCAGCGTATCGGGGAGTGAAACTATGTGCAGTTGATCATGGATGTCGCGGCGCTCCGCTCCGTGTACACCGGCCAGCGGAAAGTGATAAGGACTGGCGAGCACGTCCAGCTCAGCCATTGAGCGCCCTGAAATCAATGCCAGTGCCCCCTCGTTCTGTCGTGAGAGCTGCTGCAAATTCTCTAACACCGTATCCGGTACAACGACGTCGTCAGGATGCGGCTCAATCCCGGCGAGCGTCCCGTCGAGGTCAAAAAAGAAAGCAAATTTTCCGGGCAGTACAGGCGGTGCGGTTAACAAGTCAGCCACCCTAATCCTCCTTACGGTTAGCAAAACAGCCATGTAAGTATAGACAGTGTGACGCTGCTCGCCATTTAGCAACCGGCCCGTCAGCAAAACTGGCGGGCCGGTCAGGGGGTCAACTATGGTTAATAGTTGAGCATATTGGTGGCTAAAAATAAATCAGCCGGTGCGCTTCGCTTTTTGCTTGTAACGGTCGAATATCACCGCTGCCAGCAGGATTAGGCCGCGCACGACGTACTGAGAGAACGGAGAAATATTAAGCAGGTTCATGGCGTTCTCCACGGTCCCCAGAATCAGGATCCCCGCCACCACATATGAGATTTTTCCGATGCCGCCCTTGAGGGAAACGCCCCCCAAAACGCAGGCTGAAATGACAATCAGCTCATAGCCGATAGAGGTCATTGGCTGGCCGCTGGTCATGCGCGACGCCAGAATAATCCCCGCCGCCGCCGATACCAGCCCGGAAAGCACGAAGATAATGATCTTGGTGCGCACAACCGGCACCCCCGCCAGGCGCGCCGCCTCCTCGTTACCGCCAATTGCCAGGGTATTACGGCCAAAGGTGGTGCGGTTAAGCAGGAAACCGAACAGGATCAGACAGGCGACCGTCAGCCAGATAGGCGCGGGCAGGCCCAGCCAGTTGGCATAGCCCAGCGTGAAGAAGCGCTCGTCTTCAATCCCCACCGCCTTACCGTCAGAGATGATATAGGCCAGACCGCGCACAATTTGCATGGTCGCCAGCGTCGTGATCAGGGCGTTAATCTTCAGACGCGCAATCACGAAGCCGTTCACCAGGCCGCTCAGCACGCCGAGCATCAGCCCGGCAAATACGCCGATCCACAGGCTTTCGGTCATGTTGATGACCACGGCGGTGGTGACGCCGGCACAGGCAATCACCGAGGCGACCGACAGGTCAAAATCGCCGGAGGCCAGACAGAACAGCATTCCGCAGGCCACCATGCCGGACATGGAGATCGCCAGCCCCAGCCCCTTCATGTTGATGAAGGTCGCGAAGTTTGGCACAAAAATCGCGCACGCAACGAACAGGGCGGCAAAAACCACCAGCATGCCGTACTGGTCCCAGATGCGGCCAACGCTGAAGGCCGACTTCGGCGCTCCGGATGTAGTAACAGAGGACATCATTGACTCCTTACTCAGGCGACAGCCTGGCTAACTTTAGGCATGGCGAGACTCAACGCCTGTTGTTCATTCGCCTGTTCATGCAACAATTCACCGGCAATTTCGCCTTCGCGCATCACAACGATACGGTCGGCAACGCCGAGCACTTCGGGCAGATCGCTGGAGGCGAACAGCACCGCCACGCCGCGTTTTGCCAGCTCATAGATGACGTTATAAATTTCGTGTTTCGCCCCGACGTCGATGCCGCGCGTCGGCTCGTCGAGCAAAATGACCTTCATGTCTTCCGACAGCCAGCGGCCAAGAATCGCTTTTTGCTGATTGCCGCCGGACAGGTTCATGATCAGCTGTTCAGCACCGGGGGTTTTGATGTTCAGCGAACGGATATGGTGATCCGCGTTGCTCGCCTCCCAGCCATCGTTAATCAGGCATCCCGCACGGATGAACTTGCGCCGGGCAGAGATGTTGATGTTGTCGCGCACCGAATGTACCGGAATGATGCCTTCGGCCTTTCGATCCTCCGGGCAGAGCATGATGCCCGCGTTAATCGCCTGGGCAGGCTTCTGAATATCCACCTTTTTCCCGTCGACGAAGACCTGGCCCTGGGTGATGCGCGTACCGCCAAACAGCCCTTTCATCAGCTCGCTGCGCCCTGCCCCCACCAGGCCAAACAGCCCGACGATTTCGCCGCTGCGCACCGAGAGTGAGATGGGCGTGCGAACGCCGGGCGCTTTAACGTTATCCAGACGCAGACGCTCCGGGCCGTATTCGCGCGGTTTCCAGTGGTAGATATCTCCCAGATCGCGTCCGACCATCGCCTGCACCAGCTGGTCATGATTGACCTGCTTCATATCGGTAAAGGTGCGTACGTAGCGGCCATCCTTAAACACGGTAATGGCATCGCTTAAGGCGAAAATCTCTTCCATACGGTGAGAAACGTACAGAATGATGCGGCCCTCTTTGCGCAGCTCGCGGATCACGCGAAAGAGGTTTTCTATTTCGCGCGCGGAGAGCGAGCTGGTTGGCTCATCGAAAGCGATGATTTTGGCGTTACGCGCCAGCGCTTTGGCAATTTCCACCATCTGCCACTGGCCGATGGAGAGATACTTAAGGGGCGTTTGCGGATCGACATCCAGCCCAAGGTGCTTCAGCTGCAAGCCCGCTTCATAGTTGAGCAGCGAGCGGTTGACCACGCCGCTTTTATGCGGAAGCTGGCCCAGATAGATATTCTCCGCCACGGTCATCTCAGGAATAAGATGCAGCTCCTGATAGATGATGGCGACACCCGCGTTTAGCGCGGCCGTGGTGTCGGCAAAGGCCACCTCTTCGCCGCGAATGGCCAGCGTACCGGTGGTGGGCGTGTAGTTGCCGCTGAGGATTTTTAGCAGCGTGGATTTTCCCGCGCCGTTCTCCCCCATCAGGGCGTGAACCTGGCCGGCATAGCAGTCGAAGCTGATATCGGTCAGCGCGTTTACGCCGGGGAACGTTTTCCCGATGCCGCGGAAAGAGAGATACGGATCAGACTGTTGCATAACGACTCCGTGATTCCTGTAGTGTGTACGTCTGGCCCCTCACGGCGAGTGAGGGGCACAATCACAGCGTATTACTTACCGCCCAGTCCTTTTTTCGCCAGCTCCTCTTTGAAGTTATCGCGGGTGATCAGCACCACGTCGGTCACTTCGGTGAATTTCGGCGGCTCAACCCCTTTGGTCACCCAGTTGTAGAGCATTTCACTGGATTTATAGCCGTGGACATCCGGGCTTGGCAGCAGGGAGCCGTAGAAGCCGGTCGCCTGCGCTTTAGACAGTTCGCTCACGGCGTCAACGCCGTTAATGCCGATCCCAATCACGTCCGGTGCCTTAAAGCCCTGACCTTCCGTTGCACGCACGCCGCCCAGCACGGTGTTGTCGTTCATGCCCACCACCAGCCAGTGTTTCACCTCCGGATGCTGGACGAGCATGGAGTTCGCCGCATCAAAGGCGCCCGGGATATCGTTGGACTTGGTCGGCACTTTGTAGATCTGTTTTTCCGGGAAGCCGGCCGCCTTCAGCGCGTCCATGGAGCCCGTGGTACGACGACGGGCGGTATCCAGCTCGTCAGCGGTAATGGCCATTACGGCGGTCTCTTTCACATCCCAGCCGCGTTTTTGCATCTCTTTATAGAGTTCCTGACCCTGACGCTCACCGATTTTGGTGGCCGCCATCATCACCAGCGGAACGGTATCCATCGGTTTGCCTTTGGCATTCACGAACTGGTCGTCCACGGCAATGACTTTCATATCGTAACCGCGCGCTTTCGCGGCTATAGCCGAACCCAGTTTTGGATCCGGGGTACAGATAACGAAACCTTTTGCGCCGCTGGCCGCCAGGCTATCGATGGCGTTCAGCGTTTTCTCGCCGTCAGGCACGGCGATTTTAATCACCTCAAATCCCAAATCTTTCCCGGCTTTATCAGCAAATTTCCATTCGGTCTGGAACCACGGTTCTTCAGGCTGTTTGACCAGAAAACCGAGCTTTAAATTTTCAGCGATAGCGGATTGTGACATAACGGCAGCCAGGCCGATGGCCGCCAGCGCTTTAGTAAATTTGTGCATGGTAAACTCCAGCTTAAGTATTCTTATCTGTAGGGAATAATGGCGAACAGCTTATTTAATCGGACTTAAAACAAGGCATTAGCGCTTACCTCGTCATAAGCGTTATTGCTGGAGATAGTTTTAGCGGGAAATTAATCATCCATAAGAGAGCGCCATCACACCGCAGAATTACAGTAATTGCGTACATAAATTCAGCGAAAAATGACATAAAAAAGGCCGTAATTGTCCTACAAATGGAAAGGGATTAAGCAGAATTATCCATAAGGTCAGCTAAGACGTCCCTGTCATCCGGACGCCTGAGCGCCCGGCAGAGAAATTACCAGGAGTAATAGATGTGTTCCGCATGATCGCGAACGGGGGCGTCGTCGCCCAACAGACGAGCAGAGAGCGTCAGCGCAAAGTCAAAAGCGTGTCCCAGGCCCTTACCGCTGATAAGGTTGTTATCTTCTACGACCGGCGCATCCACATAAACCCCGTCAGTAACGGTTTCCCAAAGATCGCCGGAACAGACGTAGCGGCGCCCCTTGAGCAACCCGTTGCCGCCCAGAATCCGCGCTGCCGCAGAGCAGATGGGGCAGATAAGCTTGCCGCGCTCGTCGTGCGCGGAAATAAAGCGTATCACCTCGCGGTTAGCCGCGAGGCTGACGCTTCCCTGCGGCCCGCCGGGTAACACCACCGCGTCATAAAGCGTCTCACTGCGCTCCGTTAGCGTACTGTCGGCCACCATGGGAATGTTGTGGTAACTCACTACCGCACGGGACTCCGTGCAGGCCAGCGTTTCCACCTCAATCTGCAAGCGGCGCAGAATATCAATAGTGATAATCGCTTCTGCTTCTTCAAAACCTGGTGCCAACAGCACCGCAACTTTAGTCATCATAAACCTCAACGGATGAAACGATATAAAACATTGTTTCATTTTTACACCTTGTCAGATGACATTCTTGCGACGCGATCACAGAACCGTATATTGCGGTAAAATTGATTTAGCTCAAATTTCCTACAGCAGGATATATTTGCAGATATTATTTCTCATTTAACACTTTCGCAGAATTTCCCGCCAAAGAAGGTTTCCTGAAACGATAAAAATGAGCGTTATTCTTTTTTAAATCAATAAAATCATATAATTAAAAAACAATCTGTCTTATCGCCTGTTTTCTATTCTGCGCTATATTTAAATTTGTAATGTATGGTAAACACAGCCCAATTAAGAGTTTTCTTAATTCAAAGAGAAGCGTATGCTTATTTAAATCGAACACAGGAAGTGAATTTTCGAGTTTCTTTACCTTGCAGAAATCTTTTTCTGCCATTCAATCGTCAATACCTGCCGGGTCAGGTTAAGTAGCGGACATCAAGTCCCACAGTCAATAAGGATATGAGTATGACTACCCAAACGATGATGCAAAAACTGAATGCTCAGATGAACCTGGAGTTTTACGCTTCAAATCTGCATCTGCATTTGAGCGCGTGGTGTTCCAGAAAAAGCCTCAACGGCACTGCCACCTTCTTTCGTACTCAGGCGCAAAGTAACGTCACGCACATGATGCGTGTCTTTAACTTTTTAAAAGCCGTCGGGGCAAACCCCACCGTAAAAGAGCTTGAAACGATTGAAGATAATTACTCTTCTCTGGAAGAACTGTTCCAGAAAACGCTCGAAGAGTATGAGCAACGCTGTGCGACGCTGAGCAAGCTGGCTGATGAAGCCAAAGCACAACAGGACATCACGACCTTCAGGTTTTTACGTGATATGGACAGAGAGCAGCAGCAGGATGGCATGCTGCTGAAAACGCTCGCAGATGAAATCCGCAACGCGAAGCGCGCGGGTATTTGCCTGGAGCAGACGGACCGCCATCTTCTCGACATTGCCACCGTTCAGCACCACTAATCCCTTTCACCCGCTCCCGTCAGGGAGTGGGTACCAACTCCCTGCTTTTACTGACATTTAACAAATCAGATCTCGCTCCCAATGAATAACCACACATCGTGTAATGATTTGTTTAATTACATTCATTGACGAGGGAGCATCATGATCACCATTGAGTTTATTGTCATTATCCTCTGCCTGCTGATAGGCACACGCTTCGGCGGTATGGGCCTGGGGCTGATAAGCGGCATCGGCCTGTTTATTTTGAGTTTTGTCTTTGGTCTGCAACCCGGTAAACCCCCGGTTGACGTGATGCTCACAATCCTTGCGGTCATCGGCTGTGCGGCCACGCTACAGACTGCGGGTGGCCTGAACGTGATGATGCAGTTCGCGGAGCGTCTGCTGCGTAAACATCCCCAGCACATCACCCTTCTCGCGCCATTTACCACCTGGACGCTGACCTTTCTCTGCGGGACCGGCCACGTCGTTTACACCATGTTTCCCATTATCGCGGATATTGCCCTGAAAAAAGGCATACGTCCGGAACGACCGATGGCGGTGGCCTCGGTGGCATCTCAGATGGCGATCACCGCCTCCCCCGTTTCCGTGGCCGTCGTGTCGCTGGTGTCCATTCTGGGTGCGCAGCACGGTATCGGCCACGCGTGGGGGATCCTCGAAATCCTGGCCGTCTCCGTACCGGCCTCGCTGTGTGGCGTCGCTATCGCCGCGCTGTGGAGCTTACGCCGCGGGAAGAACCTGGCAGACGATCCTGAGTTTCAGGAAAAGCTGAGAGATCCGAAACAGCGGGAGTTTATCTACGGGGGAACGGAGACGCTGATGGATCAGCGCTTCCCGAAACAGGCCTACTGGTCAACGTGGATTTTCTTCGCCGGTATTGCCGTCGTGGTGCTGCTGGGGGCAGTGCCAGCGCTACGCCCGGCCTTTGAGATCAAAGGTAAAATGACGGCTCTGTCGATGAATCTTGTCATTCAAATGATGATGTTGATCGCCGGGGCCGTCATGCTGATGACCTGCAAGGTCAATGCATCGGCAATTTCAAACGGGGCAGTGTTTAAGGCGGGGATGGTCGCCATCTTCTCGGTGTTTGGCGTGGCGTGGATGAGCGATACCTTTTTTCAGGCGCATCTCGACGAGCTGAAAATGGCGCTGGAGGGGGTCGTGAAGAGCCATCCCTGGACGTATGCCATCGTGCTGTTTCTGGTCTCAAAACTGGTCAACAGCCAGGCCGCGGCCTTGACCGCCGTCGCCCCGATGGGGTTGATGCTGGGCATCGACCCGAAAATGCTGGTTGCTTTCTTCCCGGCGTCATACGGCTACTTTGTGCTGCCCACCTATCCGAGCGATCTTGCCTGTATCGGATTCGATCGTTCCGGCACCACCCGCATCGGCAAATTCATCATTAACCACAGCTTTATTCTGCCGGGGCTGATTGGCGTTAGCTGCGCCTGCGTGGTGAGCTATCTGCTGGTGCAGACGTTCTTCTGACCCTACTGAGGGCGACAGACGCTGTCGCCCTTCAACGTAAAATCAGAAAACAGTTTCTAATTTTAAAACATCGGTTTATTTTAGTGTGACTCACCCTGCGGCGTGAAGCGGAGTTCAATCAGCGCGATCGCTTTCTGGATCGCGCGGAGCGTAACCGGATCCGCCGCGGCAGGATGGTTGGTGAAATCGATGTTTTTCAGTTGGGTCGACATCTTTTCGCGCACTTCTACCGGCGCGATAACGTCAATCACATCAAGGATTTGTTTGATAACCAGCTGGCAGGCGACGACGTCAGATACCAGTTCCTGATCGGCGCTCAGGTTTTGTGACATGGGTTTCTCCTTATTGAAAGGCCGCCATAGTAGCAAAACAGACGCCCTTCTATCTTCCTCTCGTCGTTCGCAGACATAAAAAAACCTGCCGAAGCAGGTTTTTCTATTAAAACATCGCACCCGGTGGGACGTCTTTGAACGTCGTGCAGTAGTTCGCCCACATGCTTTTCAGGATTTTGCGCAGTTTCATTATGTTGCTCCAGTAATGTGTTATGCAGGTGTTATTGTCAATACGCTTATAATATGACCACTATCACAAAAATCAACCATTTTGTGACCTGCATCACGGTTACTAACCCCACAATGCTGCTGGTTTGTTAAAAAAAGCCAAGATAAATCCGCATCTTACAGACTTATAAATTCCAGTAAATTTTTATAAAATTTTTTGAACGGGCAGGAAGAGAATGAGTGAAAACCTAACCGGCAAAGAGGGCCGTGGACTCTCGCCTGCGGCGCTGCTGGTGGCCGGTGCTTTCTTTATGGAGTTTCTGGACGGGACGGTGATTGCCACCGCGCTGCCGGATATGGCAAAGAGCTTTGGCGTACAGGCCGTGGATCTGAATATTGGTATCAGCGCCTATCTGATTACCCTGGCCGTGCTGATCCCCGCCAGCGGCTGGATTGCCGACCGCTTCGGCGCACGCAAAGTGTTCGCCCTCGCGCTGGCAATCTTCACGCTGGCCTCGGTATTTTGCGGCCTGTCCAAAACGCTTGAGCAGTTCGTGGCGATGCGCGTGCTCCAGGGCATAGGCGGCGCGCTGATGGTGCCCGTTGGCCGCCTGGCCGTGTTACGCACAACGCCAAAACACCAGCTCATCACGGCAATTGCCACCCTGACCTGGCCTGCGCTGGTTGCGCCAATCATCGGCCCGCCGCTGGGCGGGTTCATCACAAGCTATGCCGACTGGCGCTGGATCTTCTTTATTAACGTGCCGCTGGGGTTCATCGCCATTTTGCTGGCGCTGCGCATCATTCCTGACCTGCATGAAGATACGCGACGGCCGTTTGATTTGCCGGGTTTTGTTGTCACCACCCTTGCCATGGTAAGCCTGGTGTACGCGATGGAGTTGATGGGAAGACAGCCTCTCCGGGCAGGATTAACGGCCACGCTGTTCATCGTCGGTTTTGTCGCGTTGGGCCTGGCGCTGCGTCATTTTAAACGGGCAGCCTGGCCGATGATCGGTCTCGATGCGATGCAGGTGCCGACGTTTCGCGTCACCCTGTACGGCGGATCGCTGTTTCGCGCCTCCATCAGCGCGGTCCCGTTCCTGCTACCGCTGATGTTTCAGGTCGGCTTTGGCATGGATGCGTTCCATTCGGGCCTGCTGGTGCTGGCCGTTTTCGTTGGCAATCTCACCATTAAACCCGCGACGACGCCCCTGATCCGCGGCCTGGGGTTTAAGCGGCTGTTGCTGATTAACGGTGCGCTGAATGTGGTGGCATTGCTGGCCTGCGCGTTTCTCACTCCGCAGACCCCGGTTTGGCTCGTGATGCTGATCCTCTATCTGGGCGGCGTTTTCCGCTCGGTTCAGTTTACGGCGGTCAGTACGCTGGCCTTTGCGGATGTGCCCCCGGCGCAGATGAGCTACGCCAATACGTTATTTTCAACCGCAACGCAGCTTGCCGTGGGGCTTGGCATCTCACTCGGGGCAATTGGTATTCGTATCGGGGAAACAGTCAGCGAGGCGCTGGGGCTTACCGCCATGCCGGGAATGAGCTTCCGGCTGGCATTTGTGGCGATCGCGCTAATCTGCCTGGTGGGAATGTTTGACACGCTGCGCCTGACCAAAGATGCAGGCAGCGCGGTCTCATCGAAAAAGTAAGGCTTCTTGCCGGGCGGGCAATGCGCCGCCCGGCACAACGGAATCAGCCAACAATACCGCGCACAAAGGCTTCGATCTCTTTGTCCTGGCAGTTTTCGAAGAAGCACTGCTGGAAGCGCTGGCCCGAGACGGCGGTTTTAACCAGCTCAGGATCGATTGCACGCAGGGTATCCAGATAGTTTTCTTTCACCACGGCGGCTTTCACCTGATTAAGGATCCCCGCATTACGCACCTGCGGCTCTTTACGCTCTGGCGGGTAGCCTTCGCCATTGCGTCCGGTAAAGGCTTTCTCAAAGATAAAGCGGACGTTCAGTTCTGCCCCCCAGCCGAAGCCCTTCGCAAATGGCAGAGAAAGCGCGTTACCGTTGTTGATTTGTGCAAACAGGAAAGCATCCGCAGGATCGATGCAGTAGCCGCAAATGACGCCCGGATGAATGTTCAGGGACATCAATGCGCCCTGCCCGGTACCGCAGCCGGTAACAACAAAATCGACGGCTTTCGCGTTCAGCAGAATGCTCGCCATGATGCCCAGGTGAATATAGGTGAGATGATGATCGTTCTCATCACTCATACCGACGTTATAGACCGGGAAACCTTTTTCATCAGCAACGGCTTTCAGCTCATTAAGGATGATGGGATTTTTAGCGGCCTGGCTGTTTTCCATCATCAGTGCAATTTTCATCTCGTCTCTCCTGAATGCATGGCGGGCAATCCCGCTGTGGATACCTTTTCCACTTAACCTTACTATCAAACAAACGCACTTTCAAATTAAGTGAAAGCTTGTTTTAAAAAACAAAGATGCGCTCACAATTTCGCAGGCGGGGCCGGCTCGTTGCACGGTGAAGGGTCAGATCCTCCGGCTATTCCAGCCATTGCGCCCCATCGCGTTGGTTACAATGGCATATTTCCCGTCACGCAGAGTGAACCATGAAAAGTGTAATCATCGCCGGAACCGTCCTGCTGCTCGCCGGGTGCAGCATCAACCGTGAGGCAGAAGTAAGCAGTACCGATGCCCCTAACGGGATTGTGCGCCTCGACTACGGCCAGGCCATGCTGCAAAACGCCTGGTCTGACGACTATGTCAATAACGGTACGGCAACAAAAGCCTGTCAAAACATGGGCTATGCCACCGCGTCAGCCTACGGACAGCCCATTAAAACCTGTACGCTCATCAGCGGCTCGCTGTGTCTGAATGAAAGCGTGACCATTCAGTATAAATGTCAGGGTTATGCCGTAACCGCCGGCAGCCAGAATCCGTGGTATTAACCCGTACTGCCAGTCACGCTGGCAGTTTATTTAATAAGAACAAAAACAATTCTCATTAATAAAAATAAATAGCGGCAATGCGTTTTATTCCCATTCGTATTTTTAATAAAGAGATATTTATTTTACTTTTTGCAAATAATTAAATAACAAATTATAGTGTCGCTCATCGTGAACCAGAAATAATAAACCGGAGCTGCACCATGCTAAAAACTGAAATGATCGACAAGCTCAATGCGCAAATGAATCTTGAGCTTTTTTCTTCCCTGCTTTATCAGCAGATGAGCGCCTGGTGCAGCTATCACAGCTTTGAAGGGGCCGCCGCCTTCCTGCGTCGTCATGCTCAGGAAGAGATGACGCACATGCAGCGTCTGTTTGATTATCTGACGGATACCGGCAGCCTGCCGCGCATTGATAACGTGGCGTCGCCTTTCGCCGAGTACGGCTCTCTGGATGAATTGTTCCGCGCCACGTACGAGCATGAACAGCTGATCACCCAGAAAATAAATGAACTGGCTCATGCCGCTATGACCAGCCAGGATTATCCAACCTTTAATTTCCTTCAGTGGTATGTGGCTGAACAGCACGAAGAAGAGAAGCTGTTTAAATCCGTGCTGGATAAATTATCGCTGGCGGGGAAATCCGGGGAAGGCCTGTACTTCATCGATAAAGAGCTGTCGACTCTCGATACTCAGAATTAATATCAAAACGGTGCTGACTTTTCAGCACCGTTTTATTTTAATGACGGCAAATCTTACTTTCGTGCGTAGAAAATCCGTCTTCTGCCGGAATGAATTTTCCGCGAGCCGCCAGAAACGCCACCAGCTCAGCGGCGGACATCTCCGAAGCCGAACAGGTATGGAATCGCGCCGCTTCGCCAAAGCGGGCATGAATTGCCTCAACCAGACTCTGCTCCGTATAGCGCTCACCTGACTCAATCATCATATTAAGCACGTCGTGACCGTGAATTGACATGGTTACCTCTCGCAAATAAAAAGCAGACTAACCGCTCCCTCCACGACACGCTTTGCGCTGGCGCAGGTTCCCCTTTTCTTTTTGTAAATTAATCATTACATCCTATGTAACGGTGATTTGACGAGATGGGGCTTTTCCCTTACTCTGCGCCGCAGAATGAGTCGCGGTATCGAAGGGTTGTAGAGGAAAGCGTGAAGAACAGAACTCTGGGAAGTATTTTTATCGTCGCCGGAACGACAATTGGCGCAGGAATGTTGGCTATGCCGCTGGCGGCTGCCGGCGTCGGATTTGGCGTGACGTTACTGTTACTGGGCGGGTTGTGGGCCCTGATGTGTTACACCGCACTCCTGTTGCTGGAGGTTTATCAGCACGTCCCTGCCGATACCGGCCTAGGCTCCCTGGCGGCACGCTATCTTGGACGCTACGGGCAGTGGATCACCGGTTTTAGCATGATGTTCCTGATGTACGCGCTGACTGCCGCTTACATCAGCGGCGCCGGGGAACTGATAGCGTCAAGTATCAATGACGGCTTCGGGGCGTCGGTTTCACCGGAAACAGGCGCCATTGTCTTTGCGCTAATCGGTGGCGGCGTGGTTTGCGCGGGCACGTCGCTGGTCGATCTGTTTAACCGCTTTTTATTCAGCGCCAAAATTCTCTTCCTTGTTGTGATGCTGGTGCTGCTGGCCCCGCACATTCATAAGATCAACCTGCTGACGATGCCGCTGGAAAAAGGCCTGGCGCTTTCGGCCATCCCGGTGATTTTTACCTCGTTCGGTTTTCACGGCAGCGTGCCGAGCATCGTGAGCTATATGAACGGCGACACCCGCAAGCTGCGCCGCGTCTTTGTCATCGGCAGCGCCATTCCGCTGATTGCCTATCTGTTCTGGCAGCTGGTGACGCTGGGCAGCATCGATTCCACCACTTTTATTGGCCTGATGGCCGAGCATTCTGGTCTGAATGGTTTCCTGGTTGCCCTGCGTAACGTGGTGGCCTCTTCACACGTAGAGCTGGCGGTACATCTGTTTGCGGATCTGGCGCTGGCAACCTCGTTCCTCGGCGTGGCGCTTGGCCTGTTTGACTATATGGCGGATCTGCTCCAGCGTCGCAATACCGTTGCCGGACGCTTACAGACGGGGGCGATGACCTTCCTGCCGCCACTGGCCTTCGCACTCTTTTATCCGCGCGGGTTTGTGATGGCGCTGGGGTATGCCGGCGTGGCGTTATCGGTTCTGGCCCTGCTGTTGCCTTCCCTGCTGGCGTGGAAAAGCCGCCAGCAGCATCCGCAGCAGGGGTATCGCGTGGCGGGCGGTACGCCAATGCTGTGCGCGGTGTTTGGTTGTGGGATGGTGATTATTCTGGTGCAGGTGCTCATTGCAGCGGGAATGCTGCCGGAAGTGGGGTAAAAAAAGGGGCTATGAATAGCCCCTTTTTTCAGTGCAGGCAGCAGCTTTTGAACTTCTTCCCGCTGCCGCACGGGCACGGGTCGTTACGCCCCACTTTCGCCCCGTTGATTATCGGCTTTTTCGCTTCCGGCTGCTGCGGGTTAGCGACCCAGTAGTTATACAAACGCAGCGCCGCAGGCTGAATGCTCTCGATGCTGGCCATATACTCCTCTTCGGTCAGCGCATCCAGCTTCTCGCTGTTCTCTTCCGTGCCGTGCAGGGCAATCACCGCCAGATCCGCTTCCAGCGCTTCCGGCAGGGATGACCAGTCCGTCAGCGCCACGCCGCGCATGTAGCCATAGCACCACTCTTCCACCACGGTGTAGCTCTGGCCGTCAACGTCGTTATAGCCAAACAGCGGTTCAAACTGATCCGGGTATTCGCTCAGACGCTCGGCAATATCGTTCATGTGCTTAAAGCAAAGATCGATAAACCGGTTCATCTCACGATCGTTTTTCCAGCGCGGAATATACTTCTCACCACCCCAGACCGCCACCAGCCAGGTGTCGGGCTCCACCACAACGGGACCGGAAAGTACTGCGGTAAGCATGCCGTCCAGTTCGGACACGTCAATCACGGATGCATCGTCGTGACCGTAAGACATTAACGTCTCTTCCAGCCACGCCATCTCGCTTTCATTTAATGGGCCTTCAGCCATTGCGGATACTCCTGATAAAAAAAACGATCCTGACATATATCGCCGCCCGTGCCTATCTGAAGTTGAGGTCTTTGCTGCTGCAAAAACGTGCAAATCGTGACCATTGCACAACTTATGGGCTTTGTTGTTAAGGAGATGTGATCTCCGCTGAAAATTCATCTTATCCCGCAAAGGGGCGTAAAACGGCACTCTATACTCAACATGTTGTGCCCCGGTCAAGGGATTAACCATTCTGGCAACCTTTTTGCTTAATGTTCTGCGCGCTTCACGGTGCGTGGGATCCTCGCCGTATTAAGCAGAAGATTGCTTCTAAAGTGCATTTTGTTCTCGCTCTTGTTTTTGGATTAACAATGCCATCAGGCGTTCGGGTTTATACCTGGTGCAAAAACCTCTTTGCTAAGGAACATAATAATGTCGCTGAAATTTACCAAAACTCCCCTCTCCCTGGTGCTGGCCGGCTGTCTGGTAACGGCCTTTTCCGCGCAGGCCGATATCGTCATCGGCGTTGCCGGGCCGTTCACCGGCCCGAACGCAACCTACGGCGATCAATACTGGCATGGCGCTACGCAGGCGGCGGAAGACATTAACGCCGCAGGCGGGATCAACGGTGAGAAAATCAAACTGGTTCAGGGCGATGACGCCTGCGAACCCAAACAGGCCGTTGCCGTCGCCAACCGCTTAGTCGATCAGGATAAGGTGAAAGCGGTCGTCGGCCACTTCTGCTCCTCGTCGACCATGCCCGCCTCCGAGGTGTATAGCGATGCCGGGATCCTTTCCATCACTCCCGGCTCAACGAACCCGCTGATTACCGAGCGCGGCATGAGCGATGTGTTCCGCATGTGCGGTCGTGACGACCAGCAGGGCCAGGTCGCCAGCGATTTTATTCTTGATAAGCTGAAGGCCAAACGGGTGGTCATCATCCACGATAAGGACACTTACGGTCAGGGGCTGGCGGATGCCACTAAGGCGGCGCTGGCAAAACGCGGCGTTAAGGATGTGATGTACGAAGGATTATCGCGCGGGGAAAAAGACTTTAACGCGCTGGTGACCAAAATTGGCGCACAAAAACCGGACGTGGTGTTCTTCGGGGGCTGCCATCCGGAAGCGGGCCCGCTGGTTCGCCAGATGCGTGAGCAAGGCGTGCAGGCGAAGTTCTTCTCGGGGGACTGCATCGTCAATGAAGAGATGGTCACCGCTGCTGGCGGAGCGCAATACACCAACGGTATTTACATGACGTTCGGTAAAGATCCGCGCATGATCCCCGACGGAAAAGCCGTGATTGATAAATTCCGCGCCGGTAAATTTGAACCAGAAGGCTATACCCTCTACGCCTACGCTTCCGTGCAGGCTATCGCGGCGGCTTTCAAGGCCACAAAAGGCACGGATTCAGCGAAAGCCAGCGAGTGGCTGAAGGCCAACCCAGTCGACACGGTCATGGGTCAAAAAGCCTGGGACAGCAAAGGTGACCTCAAGGTGTCTGACTACGTGGTCTACCAGTGGGACGACAAAGGCAAATATAAAGAAGTGCCATAACGGGACGGAATCTGCTCTGCGCCGGCAGGTCTGCCTGTCGGCGTAACCCTTTATTCAGGTGCGTGACAATGAGTACATTCTTCCTACAGCAGTTAATCAATGGCTTAACGCTGGGTTCGGTCTATGGCCTTATCGCCATCGGCTATACCATGGTGTACGGCATCATCGGTATGATTAACTTCGCACACGGCGAAGTGTATATGATTTCCGCCTATCTCTCGGCCATTGGCCTGGCCCTGCTGGCGTTTTTTGGACTTCAGTCCTTTCCGCTGCTGATCCTGGGAACCCTGGTTTTCTCTATCGTGGTCACCGGGGTTTACGGCTGGACGATCGAGCGCATCGCCTATAAGCCGCTACGCAATTCGACGCGTCTGGCGCCGCTGATTTCGGCTATCGGGATGTCGCTGATACTGCAAAACTACGCCCAGCTCAGTCAGGGTCCGCGTCAGCAGGGCGTGCCCACCCTGCTGGATGGCGTGCTGCGTTTCCACCTGGGCGAAGGGTTTGTCCAGATAACCTATACCAAAGTCTTTATTCTCATCGCCTCGTTCGCGGGCATGCTGGTGCTGACCTGGATCATCAACCGTACTCGCCTGGGGCGGATGTGTCGTGCGGTGCAGCAGGATCGCAAAATGGCCTCTATTCTGGGCATCAATACCGACAGAATTATTTCGCTGGTGTTTGTTATCGGCGCAGCCATGGCCGGGCTGGCGGGCGTGCTGATCACCATGAATTACGGCACCTTTGATTTTTACGTCGGGTTCGTTATCGGCATTAAGGCCTTTACGGCGGCGGTGCTGGGCGGCATCGGCTCTCTGCCCGGGGCGATGCTCGGCGGGCTGATTCTGGGCGTCGCAGAAGCGCAATTTTCCGGGATGGTGAACTCAGATTATAAAGACGTGTTCTCGTTTGGTTTGCTGGTCTTAATTCTGATCTTCCGTCCTCAGGGGCTGTTAGGCCGCCCTGTCGTGGCTAAAGTGTAAGGAACAACGCGATGACCTCTGACGGCTTTTCCCTGAAGCGCTGCATTCTGGACGCAATTTTTTCCGGAATGATCGCCCTGATTATTTTCGGCCCGATTGCGGGCGTCATACTGGATGGTTACAGCTTTAACTTTGACGGCCAGCGTCTGGCGTGGATTGTTGGCACCGTGATGCTGGGACGTTTTTTGCTGAGCGCCTTCACGGGCACGGCGGCCGGAAGGCGTTTACAGGCGCGGTTTGAATCCGACAATGCGGGGGTATATGTCCGGCCACCGGAATATAAAAGCCGCCTGCGCTGGATCCTTCCGCTGATTATCGCGCTGGCGATCTGTTTCCCGTTTGTTGCCACCAAATACGTGCTGACGGTCGCTATTCTCGGGCTGATCTACGTTCTGCTCGGCCTTGGGCTGAACATTGTCGTCGGGCTCGCGGGTCTGCTGGATCTGGGTTACGTCGCCTTTTACGCCATTGGAGCCTACGGCCTGGCGCTCGGGTATCAGTATCTGGGCCTCGGGTTCTGGAGCATGCTGCCGCTGGCGGCGCTGATGGCCGCAGGCGCGGGTGCCCTGCTCGGCTTTCCGGTGCTGCGCATGCACGGGGATTATCTCGCCATCGTCACGCTCGGGTTTGGCGAGATCATCCGCCTGGTGCTGAACAACTGGCTCACCTTCACCGGCGGGCCAAACGGCGTTTCGGCCCCTGCCCCGACCTTTTTTGGCCTGGAGTTTGGCCGACGCGCCAAAGAAGGCGGCGTACCCTTCCACGAGTTCTTCGGCCTGACCTATAACCCCAACATGAAGTTTATCTTCATCTATGCGGTGCTTTTTCTGGTGGTCATGCTGGTGCTGTACATTAAACACCGGCTGACCCGAATGCCTATTGGCCGGGCGTGGGAAGCGCTCCGTGAGGACGAGATTGCCTGCCGTTCCATGGGGCTTAACCACGTTCTGGTCAAACTTTCTGCCTTCACCCTGGGCGCATCAACGGCAGGTATTGCCGGGGTGTTTTTTGCCACCTATCAGGGATTTGTTAACCCCACCTCTTTCACCTTTTTTGAATCGGCCCTGATCCTCGCGATCGTGGTTCTGGGCGGGATGGGCTCTACCGTGGGCGTTGTGCTGGCCGCCTTTGTGCTGACCGTCACGCCTGAGCTGCTGCGCAGCTTTGCGGAATACCGCGTGTTGCTCTTTGGCATGCTGATGGTGGTGATGATGATCTGGCGTCCTCGCGGTCTGATCCGCATCAACCGCAGCGGATTTGCCGTACGGAAAGGAGTGGCGCCATGAACGCAACGATTTTGCGCGTAGAACATCTGATGATGCATTTCGGCGGGATCAAGGCCCTGAATGACGTCAATCTTGAAGTGCAGCGCGGGTCAATTACCGCCCTGATTGGCCCTAACGGCGCGGGAAAAACGACCGTCTTTAACTGCCTGACCGGCTTCTACCGGGCCTCCGGCGGCAACATCCTGTTCAATGCCCAGCATAAAACCACCAACGTCATTCAGGTGCTCGGGCAGAAATTCCAGCCCGGCGACTGGCTCAACCCGGCGCAGCTTGGTCAACGCCTGTTCTATAAGATGTTTGGCGGCACGCATCTGGTGAACCGCGCGGGTCTTGCGCGTACGTTTCAGAACATCCGCCTGTTCCGCGAGATGTCAGTGGTGGAAAACCTGCTGGTGGCACAGCATATGCGCGTCAACCGTAACCTGCTGGCGGGGGTGCTGAACACCCCTGCGTATCGTCGGGCAGAGAACGATGCGCTGGACCGGGCGTTTTACTGGCTGGAGGTGGTGGATCTGGTGGATTGCGCGAACCGTCTGGCCGGTGAAATGTCCTATGGCCAGCAGCGACGCCTTGAAATCGCCCGCGCCATGTGTACCGGCCCGGAGATGATTTGTCTTGATGAACCCGCTGCCGGCCTGAACCCGGTAGAGACGCACAAGCTGAGCGATATCATTCGGTTCCTGCGCGACCACCACGACATCACGGTATTGCTGATTGAGCATGATATGGGGATGGTGATGGACATTTCGGATGACATCATTGTGCTCGATCACGGCGACGTTATTGCCAGAGGTAAACCCGCCGAGATCCAGCACAACGAAAAGGTGATTGCCGCGTACCTGGGCACCGACGAAAGCGAGGTAAATCTGTGAGCGAACCGATGCTTCAGTTTCATGATGTGGACGTGTTCTACGGGGCGATCCAGGCGTTGAAGCAGGTTTCGCTGGAGGTGAATAAAGGGGAAACCGTGGCCCTGATTGGCGCTAACGGCGCGGGGAAATCAACATTACTGATGTCTGTTTTTGGCCAGCCCCGGATCCGCAACGGACAGATCCTCTTCTGCGGGGAGGATATCAGCCAAAAATCTACCCACTACGTGGCCACCGGCGGCATCGCGCAGGCCCCTGAGGGGCGGCGCATTTTCCCGGATATGTCTGTAGAGGAGAACCTGCTGATGGGGACAATCCCCATCGGCAATCACCATGCGGCGGCAGATCTGCAAAGCATGTTTGACCTGTTTCCCCGCCTCAGGGAGCGACGCAACCAGCGGGCGATGACGCTCTCCGGCGGCGAACAGCAGATGCTGGCTATCGCCCGGGCGTTGATGAGCCGCCCCAAACTTCTGCTGCTGGATGAACCCAGTCTCGGCCTTGCGCCCATCGTGGTTAAGCAGATCTTCCAGACGCTGCGCGAGCTGGCCCGTAACGGAATGACGATTTTTCTGGTAGAGCAGAACGCGCACCATGCGCTGAAGTTGTCCGATCGCGGCTATGTGATGGTTAACGGGCAGATTCGGTTGAGCGGCAGCGGCGAGGCGCTGCTGAGGGATCCGGAAGTGAGGAAGGCGTATCTGGGTGGCGTGTGAAGCCAGGGCTATAGTGAGAAAAACTCACAGTGATTTCCATTATTAATCGTTTTTCTGATGCGACCGTATTCAAATATCATCCTCACGACCCGCCTTTGCGCGGGCCGATAAAACGTTCAGCCGCAAACTGAATAATAATGATAAGAGGATCCGGGGCAAACATGACACTTGATGCGTTATATCAGTTAATGAAAACTGTATTACCACCTGACACCGATTCAGCCAATGATTTACAGGATTTTATGGCCATGCTTATGGCGACGAAACATCACTCAGAGGCTCTGTCACCGTTTTCGCAGCGCGTGTACATGCTGTCCGTTGCCCATCGCGACCCTAAACAAGCGGCTGCGCTGATTTCAGCCTGTCATCCTGAAGCAGGAAAGCCCCTTCCTCTGCTCGACTTCTCCGGCTGGCCGCACGTGCGTTACGCCACGTCGGGTGAATTTCAGACGCCCGAGTCCGAGGCATATTTTCACAAGATTACGTCTGCGGCCACGATATTACGCGACGCAATCATCGAGGCCGAGCAGCAAAAAAATACCCCTGCTTTTTATATTCTGGATAAGGTGCTCAGCCTGAACAGCGCTTTGCCAGAACGCTATAAAAAGATGGCAAATATCTCTTATTCATAAGGGTATTAATAAACCCGGCTTTCATCGTATTCCAGATAAAGAATATCCAGAGCCGGAACGACCGGGGTATGGCTTTGCAGCCAGGCCAGAAGGTGCTGGATGCTCTCTCTTTTGAGCGAATTTTTTGGCCAGACGAGGTAGTAGCCATCTCCCGTCGCGATAGCTTCCCTGAACGGCAGGCCCAGCAGGCCGCTTTTCAGGGCATCAAGCGTGAGATGCAGGTCGGCGATAGCGATGCCGTGCCCGTTCATCGCGGCGATACTTCCCTGTTCAAGGGTGTCAAACACCATACCGCTGCTCATATCAAGCCCCGGGAACAAGCCCGTCCTTCGCAGCCAGCGCCTCCAGTCCCGTCTGTCCGGTGAAGGATGGATCAGATCGCATTGCGAAAGCTGCTGCCGGGCCGGTTCGAGAAGCGATGGGGTGCAAACCGGAATAAGCCATTCATGAAAAAGCAGCTGGCTTTCCGTTGTCTCACCAAAACGGCCATTGCCGAGAAGAATGGCGCAGTCATATGGCTCAAGATTGAAATCAACGGTGTCAATGTCCATCCAGACGCTGGCAATCTCCACCTGTGGTTTTGCATGGGTGTTGCGAAAAGATCGCAGCACGTCGAGAAGCCATCTCATGGTCAGGGTGCTGGGTGCTTTTAACCGCAGCAGATGGTTTTCACTGCGAAATGCCCGGCAGGCCCATTCAATGCTCGTGAAGCTTTCGTTCAGCTGTCCGGCAAGCACCCGCCCGGTTTCAGTGACCTCCACGCGAGGACCTTGCCTTTTGAAAAGCTCGCAGTCGAACCATTGTTCAAGGGTACGGACATGTCTGCTGACCGCGCCCGGCGTAATATTCAGCGTTTCAGCGGCTTTACTAAAGGAGTTCAGCCGCGCAGCAACCTCAAACGCACGCAGTGCATACAATGGCGGTAAAGACATAGCGTCCCTTACATAACGTGATGAGATGGGGAATCGGGGTCGCAAACGTGCACATGTTCAAACCGCATATCGCGCCCGCTACACGATAGCATAATGCGTATCTGTTTAATTCCGTTACGAAATGGATAACTGTTATTCACGCGAATGTCTTGCCAACTTGCCTGACGAAGCCGCTTCGCAAAAATAGCTGCCGACGGTAAAGTGCTCACCGACAAATTTAGTTGTCATGCAGCTACAGGTGCGGTGAGAAAGGTGAAGAAACACGGATCAGAACCGATTGTGGTGGCTCGCTGAAAAGCGGAGCACGTGTAATGTACCGCTGTGAAAGCGTTTCTTTCCTCACTGCTACAAGACGCCCTGTCAGACAAAGCAGAAGGTGCCTTTCAGTCTTTCGCGTTCAGATGATTCAGCCTTACCCTGACCTTTCACTTTCGACGCGCGGCACATTCTCATAAATTCATTACGCTAAAACTTGTTCCGGGGCAACGCCAGCAAGTAAATTATGGAGAAAAACAATGATCCCCAATATACCGAGTCATATCGATAGGGGTCAAAATCTATATGCAAAAAGCTGCTGACAAACTCGTAGCCATTGGCAAAGATGTTTATCTGAACGGCTGCAATAGCGATTACAAACACCATATACGCGATAAATAGCGGGTATTTATGCAGTCTGTTAACTTTTAGTTTGCCGAGATAAAGCAAGAGAAAAATTGCAACAGATACAATGAAATAGACCACAGCAGGCCAAACAGGTGGATGAAGCGAAAATTCTAACTCATGAGACATAATCAGTTCTCTTTTGCTATCTGGTACATCTGCCAACCCGTAATGCTCCCACTGGTCAAATCCAGCGCCATTGCGGTTTTAGATGCCTCTTGCCAACCGTAGTTCATATCCTGTACGTTCGAGAGCTTGTCGCCGGAGAACAATGTTTTGGTCATTTGTTGATACCCTTGCCCAGTCCATTTGCAAGCTCTTCCACTTTTTCTAAGGAAAATCCAAATGAAGTTCTCTGCGAAGCTGCCGCAGGGCAATCGATGAAACGGAGATATAAGAATTTACACGATAAGGAAACGCACTCAACGCATAATGATCGAAAAATTATGGTTGTGCATGGGTCAGGCAGGAAAAATAAGAATTGTTGTCAGGAAGAGGATTTCAGACACAAAAAAACCACCTTTCGGTGGTTTCACGACACTGCTTATTGCTTTGATTATTCTTTGTTTCCCATGGTAGCCGGAGTGGGACTTGAACCCACACAGCGCGAACGCCGAGGGATTTTAAATCCCTTGTGTCTACCGATTCCACCATCCGGCCAGGGAAGAAAGTGGAGGCGCGTTCCGGAGTCGAACCGGACTAGACGGATTTGCAATCCGCTACATAACCGCTTTGCTAACGCGCCTTAAATCTTTTATCTTTCGACACGCACCCGCAAACTGCCGATGCTTTAATCTGGAGCGGGAAACGAGACTC
>NZ_JADBQL010000018.1:56721-101977 GCF_014895905.1 Enterobacter cloacae complex sp. P15RS
CCAACTGAGCTATTCCCGCATGTTATCAAGTTAACTGCTAACCACTTGATTTCATTATCGTCCGGCTAACTGTGCCGCCGTTCGATGCGTTGCATTCTACTGATATGACGTTTTGAGTCAACGTTATTTTTTGCATCTCAGGATCGTTTGCTGAAAATTAAGCCGAAACGATCACTGTTCAAGCAAATCACCGCGCGCAGCGTTCAAATATTGCAGCATTGACCACAGCGTCAGCACTGCCGCAACCCACAGCAGGCCAATGCCGGCCCACTCGACCCAGGCATTCGGACGCCACAGCATCCACACCAGCGCCGCCATTTGTGCGGTGGTTTTGACTTTACCGATCCAGGATACCGCCACGCTGCTGCGTTTCCCCAGCTCCGCCATCCACTCGCGCAGGGCAGAGATAATAATTTCACGGCCAATCATGGTCGCGGCGGGCAGCGTGACCCACCAGGTATGATAATGCTCCGCCACCAGCACCATCGCGATAGCCACCATCACCTTATCCGCGACCGGATCGAGGAACGCGCCAAAGCGGGTGCTCTGATTCCAGCGGCGTGCCAGATACCCGTCAAACCAGTCCGTCACGGCGGCAATCAGGAAAATCAGCGCACAGGCAAAAGGCGCCCAGACGACCGGCAGGTAAAATGCCAGTACAAAGAACGGAATGAGCACAACGCGAAAAAGGGTGAGCAACGTAGGGATATTAAATCGCATGATGACGGTAACTGTCTGTTGTCAGTAAAATTTAGCTCTATGTTGCTACAGAGCCCTCAATGTTTCAACGAGTAGTAGATCTTTTCTGCCAGCCCTTGCGAAATACCCGGCACTTTTGCAATTTCCTCCATGCTGGCATTGAGTAATCCTTGCAATCCGCCCATATACTTCAACAGCATCTGGCGACGTTTTGGCCCAACGCCTTCGATAGTCTCGAGGGTACTGGTATTTTTCACCTTCGCCCGTTTTTTGCGGTGCCCGCTGATGGCGTGATCGTGCGACTCATCGCGGATGTGCTGGATCACGTGCAGCGCCGGGGAATCTGGCGGCAGGCTAAAGCCCTCGCCTTCCGGCTCGAAGAACAGCGTTTCCAGGCCCGCTTTACGATCCGCCCCTTTCGCCACCCCTAACAGCAGCGGATGGTTTTTGTCCCACTCCACGTCGAGCGATTCAAACACCGCCTTCGCCTGGCCCAGTTGCCCTTTCCCGCCGTCGATAAGGATAACGTCAGGAATTTTGCTCTCTTCAATCGCTTTACCATAGCGACGACGCAGCACCTGGTTCATGGCGGCGTAATCATCACCGGGCGTAATGCCGGTGATGTTATAGCGTCGATACTCTGCCCGCAGCGGACCGTTGGCATCAAAGACCACGCACGACGCTACGGTCTGCTCACCCATCGTATGGCTGATGTCGAAACATTCCATGCGTTTCACTTCCGGCAGCTTGAGCAGCGTCGCAAGCGCGGTTAAACGCTGGCTGACGGTCGACTGCTGGGAAAGTTTGGTGGTCAGCGCCGTGGCGGCATTGGTTCGCGCCAGCTTCAGATAGCGTGCGCGATCGCCGCGCGGTTTCGTCTGGACATTCACCCGGCGGCCTGCCAGCTCTGAAAGCGAATCCGCCAGCAGGGTTTTATCGTCGAGCGTAAAGTCGAGCAGGATCTCCGAAGGCAGCGTACGCATCTGGCTGCCCTGCAAATAAAACTGACCGACGAAAGTCTCCACCACTTCACCCAGCTCGGTGCCACCCGGCACCTTCGGGAAGTAGCTGCGGCTGCCGAGCACTTTACCCTGACGAATAAACAGCACGTGAACGCAGGCGAGACCGGCGTCAAAAGCGACGCCAATTACATCGAGGTCGTCGCCGGTATTGGAAACAAACTGCTTCTCGGTCACCCTGCGCACCGCCTGGATCTGATCGCGGATGCGGGCGGCTTCCTCAAACTCCAGCCCCGCACTGGCTTTTTCCATGCGGGCAATCAGCTGCGTGAGCACCTGATCGTCTTTCCCGGCTAAAAACAGGCGTACATATTCCACCTGCTGCGCGTACTCTTCTTCGCTCACCAGCCCTTCAACGCACGGCCCCAGACAGCGGCCAATCTGATATTGCAGGCACGGTCGGGATCGGTTGCGGTAGACGCTGTTTTCGCACTGGCGAACGGGGAAGATTTTTTGCAATAGCGCCAGCGTTTCCCGTACGGCATAACCGTTCGGGAAGGGGCCGAAATATTCCCCTTTCGCATGCTTAGCGCCACGATGCATCGCCAGCCGCGGGTGCGTATCACCGCTCAGGAAGATAAACGGGTAGGATTTATCATCGCGCAGCAGAACGTTGTAGCGCGGCTGATACAACTTAATGTAGTTGTGCTCAAGGAGCAGCGCTTCCGTTTCCGTGTGCGTCACGGTGACATCAATGTTATGAATGAGTGCAACCAGCGCTTCGGTTTTACGAGAAGCAAGGTTGCTGCGGAAGTAGCTGGAAAGGCGTTTTTTGAGATCTTTCGCCTTACCGACATAGATAACCGTACCGCCAGCGTCGTACATACGGTAGACGCCCGGCTGGCTGGTGACGGTTTTCAGAAATGCTTTTGAATCGAACGCTTCACTCACTGACTTAATAACGACTCCGCATTGCACAAACCATGGCGAATGGCCAGGTGAGTCAGTTCGACATCACCGTGAATGTTCAGTTTACTGAACATCCGATAGCGATAGCTGTTGACCGTTTTCGGGCTGAGATTCAGCTGCTCTGAAATCTCATTCACCTTCTGACCTTTAGTAATCATCAGCATAATCTGCAATTCGCGCTCAGACAAACTGGCAAACGGCGATTCCGTTTTTTCCGGTTCAATCTGACTCAACGCCATCTGTTGGGCAATATCAGAAGCAATGTAGCGCTGCCCTGCGTGTACGGAACGGATCGCATTGACGACTTCCTGCGGCGCGGCGCCTTTACTCAGGTATCCTGCGGCACCTGCCTGCATAACTCTGGCGGGCAGCGGATTTTCAGTGTGTACGGTCAGCATGATGACTTTGGTATCAACAAACATGCGGGCGATTTTACGCGTGGCTTCAAGCCCGCCGATGCCGGGCATGTTCATATCCATCAGCACCACGTCTGCTGAGTGAGTACGACACCATTTGACGGCATCTTCACCACAGCACGCCTCGCCGGCAACTTTAATACCCTTTATATCTTCAAGAATGCGTCGTATCCCTGCGCGCACCAGTTCGTGGTCATCAACAAGAAGGACGTTGATCAAAGGAAATGTCTCCAGAATAGGGATAACGCTACTGACTGCTAATTGTGTTTATATTAACGGTTTTCCATGCAAGATTAAAACGCTAAAAAATCGGCTATACGATTCGGGTCTCGTTTTTGGAAATTAGGCTGTACAGTAAGTGGAAAGAAAACCCATGTACGCTGGGCTTTACCGCTATTTTTTGGCACCAGCATTCAAAAAGCTACCAAAACATTTGTTAACGTAAACTAAAAAATGCTCTCATTTTTTTGTAACAACAATTAACGGATGACGTACCGGCGATAAACATTTAATTGTCGCTAACATATTGGACAGATTACCTTCATAATCCGCACCAGCCAATAATCAATCCGCGGAAAAGTATAAAAAACAACCACTGCATTTTTTGCCACAGCTTGTGGTATACTCCGCCGCCTTAACTTTCATCGTCGCGCTCATGCGCTGTTTTATAATGAGGAAAATAAATGAGCACACCTGAATTTGCCACTGCCGAGAATAACCAGGAACTGGCACAGGAAGTTAACTGCCTGAAGTCGCTGCTGACGCTTATGCTACAAGCGATGGGCCAGGCTGATGCTGGACGTGTGATCATTAAAATGGAAAAACAGATCGCGCAGATGGAAGACCAGGCGGAATCCGCTGTTTTTGCCAATACGGTTAAGCAAATTAAACAAGCCTACCGCCAGTAACAAAAAAGGCTGGATGCAGTGCATTCAGCCTTTTCCTCGTCTGACACGCAGAACGTGAGAGCAGTCAGATAAGTCCCGTCGCGGCGGCATAACACGCTATCTGGATCTTATTCGGCGCGTTGAATTTCTTCTGCATATTCTTCTGATGGAAGTTCACGGTATTTTCCGAGATGGAGAGAATGATAGCAATTTCTGCCGACGTCTTCCCTTCTGCGGTCCACTTCAGTATTTCCCGTTCACGCTTGCTGAATTTCATTTCCGGCGGCATCACCGTCTCATGTTCAAAACGCAACAGCGTTGTGAGCGCCATCTGGACCAGCATTTGCAAACGCAGCTCAACTTCTTCATTGGTGATGGCGTTTGCTTCTACGCTGGTACGTGACACGGAGAGGAAGCCGAGCGCATGATTTGGCAGCATCAGACACTGCGTTATTCCCTTGCGTAAACCGTGGTCGCGGGCGCCGTCCCATAATTGCTGGGCATCCGCGAATAATTCATCCGTCCAGGGCAAATGTCCCTGTATGAAATTCTCCGGCTTCAGTACCGGATCGATGGTGAAATAATTCTCGGACTGATATTGTGCCATCCATTGTTGCGGATAACTGGAATGGACGGAGGTTCGCGGGCGGGTAAATGGCACAGGGTGTCGAACACAAAGCGCATAATAATCGAATTCAAGCGCCTGCGTTTGTCGCTGAAGCTCCTGATATACCTCGTCAGCACAGGTCATTTCCTGGAACCGAAGGAAGCATTCCCGTCGCCAGGTGAAAAAGTCTATATCCCTCATACGTAGTGAATGAAGCCTCTGAAATAGATAATCATTATTATGGTGAATATAACCTAACACATAAAGCATGATTATTTATATAAAATATCGGCCACGGGCAGATTATCTTTAATTTGAGGAAGGCTTAACCACATTAGCCGGAATAAAAAAGCAACAGAACCGAATTTAAGGGAGGATAATTTGCCCCAGAAGCGGCATCCGGAGCAAATTGAGTGCGAAAATGCTACTGCATTAAGAATTTTTCAAGGAACTGACGGGTGCGGGGCTGCTGCGGATTGGCAAACAGCGCTTTAGCCGGCCCCTGCTCTACTATTCGCCCCTGATCCATGAAAATGGCCCGATCGGCCACATCGCGGGCGAAGCTCATTTCATGCGTCACGATCACCATCGTGCGTTTTTCCTGCGCCAGCTGGCGGATGGTGTTCAGCACTTCCCCGACCAGCTCCGGATCGAGCGCGGAGGTGGGTTCGTCGAACAGGATCACATCCGGGCGCATCGCCAGCGCGCGCGCAATGGCGACACGCTGCTGCTGCCCGCCCGATAAGCGACGCGGATAGCTCGTCTCCTTCCCTGCCAGGCCAACCTTCGCCAGCAGCTCGCGGGCGCGGGCCGTCGCGTCTTCCTTTGATTCACCCTTGACGATGACCGGGCCTTCAATAATGTTTTCCAGCACCGTACGGTGTGGAAAGAGGTTAAAGCTCTGGAATACGAAGCCGACATGCTGGCGCAGGCGGCGAATCAACCCTTTTTGCTGGCTGATGGATTTCCCGGTATCAATGGTGATATCGCCCACGCGGATCGTCCCGCCTTCGGGCTGCTCCAGCAAATTGATGCTGCGCAACAGCGTGGTTTTCCCTGACCCACTCGGGCCGATAATGGCCACCACTTCGCCCTGCTCAACCTCAAGGTCGATGCCGTGCAGCACCGTTTGCCCGTGGAATTTTTTCACCAGGTTTTTGACGTCAATTGCACTCATTTTGGTTCTCGCTCCTGGCGGTTAAGCTGGTTTTCAAAATAGTTTTGCAGGGCCGACAGCACCGTCGCCATCACCCAGTAAATCAGCGAGGCCGCCAGATACATGGTAAACACTTCCAGCGTGCGCGAAGTGATCAGCTGCGCCTGACGGAACAGCTCCGGCACCTGAATGGTCGCCGCAAGCGAGGTGTCTTTTACGAGGCTGATAAAGCTGTTGCTCAGCGGAGGCAGCGCCACGCGCGCCGCCTGCGGCAGGATCGCCCGACGCAGCGTCTGCCACGGGGTCATCCCGATACTGGCCGCCGCTTCCCACTGCCCTTTATCGATGGACGAGATCGCCGCACGCAGCGTTTCCGAGGTGTACGCCGCCGTATTCAGCGACAGACCAATCATCGCCGCCGGGATCGGATCCAGCTCGATACCGAACTGGGGCAGCCCGTAGTAGATCATGAACAGCTGGGCGATAAGCGGCGTTCCGCGGAACACGGAGATATAAAACCGCGCCAGCCACCGCACCGGCAAGATGTTTGACATGCGCATTAGTGCCAGCACAAACCCGAGCACCAGCCCGAAGAACATCCCGCCGATACTGAGCTGTAACGTAAACACCGCGCCCTTAAGTAAGAACGGCAGCGAATCAATAACCAGTTGAATACTTTCTTGCATTATTATTTTTCGACCTGATTTTTAGACATGAGGATGATAGGCAAACAGCGCAGGCGCCCCGCCAGTATGAACAAACAAAATGGGTCCTTCATCCTTAAAGCGCTTCCGGGCAATGCCGTCGATAAGGCCCGCCATTGCCTTGCCTGTATAGACCGGGTCAAGCAGAATGCCTTCGAGACGCGCCAGCAGCTTAACGGCCTCCATCCCTTCATCATTGGGGGTGCCATAGCCGGGTGCAAAGTAGTCATCCCACAGCATAATTTCCGCCTTCGCCTTAAGCTCAAGCTGTTCAGCCACCGCCTGTTGCAGCGTGACGACTTTCGGCTTTTGGTCCGCAACGCTTCTGGAAACCGTTACGCCAATCAGCTCAACGTCGGGCATCAGCTGCTCAAGCCCGACCGCTAAACCGGCATGGGTACCCGCGCTGCCGGACGCCACCACCACCGAGGACAGACTCACCGCGCCCTCGCACTGCTGCGCGATTTCCAGCGCGCTCTCAACATAGCCGAGGGCACCCAGCGCATTCGAGCCGCCAACCGGAATGACGTACGGACGAAAGCCCTGTGCTTCCAGGCGCGTCGCCAGTTCATCAAGCTGGGCAGCCGGGTCGGTCAACGCGTCAACCATTTCAACCTGCACGTTGAACAGATCCAGCAGCAGGCGGTTACCGTTAGTCAGGTAATTCTCAGCCTGCGTGCCAATCGGGTTCTCCAGCAGGGCTACGCAGTGAAGGCCCAGCTTTGCCGCCACGGCCGCCGTCTGGCGAACGTGGTTAGACTGAATGGCCCCGGCGGTGACCAGCGTATCCGCGCCCTCGCGCAGGGCATCGGCGGCGAGAAACTCCAGCTTGCGCAGCTTATTTCCGCCCATCGCCATGGGCGTCACATCGTCACGCTTAATGAATATATCGCGCCCCAGATAGTCAGAAAATCGCGGCAGGTACTCCAGCGGCGTGGGTGCGCCGATAAACTCCAGACGGGGAAAGCGCGTTAAATTCTGTAGTGACATGGTTCCTCCGGTCACGCAAACAATTGTTATTTCATTATGCACGCAGACGCGCGAGAAATAAAAAAGGCGCTTTTAAAAGCGCCTTTTTTTGTCGGTCAGAGACTTATTTCGTCACGTCTGCGCCGAACCACTTCTCAGAAAGCGCCTTCAGGCTGCCGTCTTTCTGCATTTCGGCAATGGCGCCGTCAATGGCTTTCAGCAGATCTTCGTTACCTTTACGCACCGCCACGCCGGATTCCTGACGGGAGAACGCATCGCCCGCGACAGCCAGGGTATTGTTGGTTTTCTTCACCAGATCCAGCGCTGCCAGGCGGTCAACCAGAATGGCGTCGATACGGCCTACGCGCAGATCCTGGTATTTCGTCGGGTCATCATCATAGGTGCGGATGTCCACGCCCTGCACGTTCTGGCGCAGCCACTCTTCGTAGTTGGTGCCCAGACCGACGCCGACTTTCTTACCTTTCAGATCCGCGGCGGATTTGATGCTGCCTTCGTTACCTTTCTTCACCAGCGCCTGGATACCGGACACGGTGTACGGCGTGGAGAAGTCATACTTTTTCTTACGCTCGTCAGAAATGGTCACCTGGTTAATCACCACGTCAATACGTTTGGAGTCCAGTGACGCCAGCATACCGTCCCATTTGGTCGGCTTCAGAGAGGCTTTTACGCCGAGGTGTTTTGCCAGCTCTTGCGCAAACTCCACTTCAAAACCGGTCAGCTTACCGTCGTCGCCCTGGAAGCTGAACGGAGGATAGGTACCTTCCAGCCCAACCAGCAGCGTGCCGCGCTCTTTGACTTTATTGAGCAGATTATCTGCCGCGAACGTTTTTACGCTCATCCCCGCGACCAGCGCAACGGCCATCATCCCCATCAGCGCCTGACGACCCAGAAGTGCTAATTTCATAAGTACTCCGATACAGTGGAATTTTTGAGTAGTGTAGATAAATCGCCTGCAACGTCAAAGGCGGCTGCGCTACATCTTATTCTTTTTTAATATATATCAGAAGTTGTTCCGGCGTGGACTTTCTGCTTTAGGGCGCCCGGCATCTGGACTTTATATTGCGCGTACTTACGCAGCGCGATGCGGTAATTGTTGGTACTGGTGGCGGGCAGCCAGGGCTCAAGATTTTCATCCAGATAGCCGGTCGTCAGCAGATCGCGGGAGATATTTTGCACGGTCAGATGCTGGCCCAGGCGGCGCAGGCGAACCACGTATTCACGCACGGTGCCGTGGCTCATCTCAGTTTGTTCAAACAGGAACTGCTTGAAGCCGATAATATCGAAGAAGTCGCTTTGCTCTTTGCAGTGGAGATCGCCACAGAAACGGCAAAGCGCTACCCACTCTTTTTGCTCTTCAAGCCAGGCGGCTTCATCCATCAGCGTGTCGAGGCGGGAAATCGCAATCTTATTCACGATTTCACCGCGACGAACCAGCGTGATTCGGTCGAGTAATTTTTTACAGTGGGCGCAATGCGTCTGACTGTGTTTAAAGTCTTTCAGGTAGCGGCTTAAAGGCCGTCTTTTAGATTGCTGCACCGTCATGATAACTCCTGGTTGTCAATACGTTGTGCGGCATTACCAAGGCGAATCACTCACCTATAACTTACCCAGTTTGGTGCGCAGGCGTTTAATGGCCTGGCTGTGCAGCTGGCTCACCCGTGACTCCCCCACCTCCAGTACGGCGCCAATCTCTTTGAGATTGAGCTCTTCCTGGTAATAGAGGGTTAACACCAGCTGCTCACGTTCCGGTAAAGCTTCAATGGCTTCCATCACGCGCTGGCGTAAATTCCCTTCCAGTAAGTGGTGTAACGGGTTTTCTTGCTGATGTTCATCCGTCACCAGCTCGATACTATCGCCATGCTCTTCGCGCCACTCATCATAAGAGAAGAGTTGGCTGTTATTGGTATCGAGCAACATCTGACGATACTCTTCAACAGGAATGCCCAGACGTTCCGCCACTTCGGTTTCCGTCGCGTTGCGCCCCAGCTCCTGTTCCAGCTGCCCCATCGCATGCGCCACTTCGCGCGCGTTGCGGCGAACGCTGCGCGGCACCCAGTCGCGGCTGCGCAGCTCGTCCAGCATCGCACCACGAATACGCTGCACTGCGTAAGTCGTAAATGCCGTTCCTTGCAGAGCGTCGTACCGGTCAACTGCATTCAATAACCCGATACCGCCCGCCTGTAGCAGATCGTCCAGTTCCACGCTCGCCGGCAAACGCACCTGGAGGCGCAATGCTTCGTGACGCACCAGCGGAACATAACGCTGCCACAGCGAGTGTTTATCCATTACACCTTCAGCGGTATAGAGTGAATTCACGATAAACAGCCCTGCGTTAGTTGAGTTATCGGCATGATTATCCGATTCTGGAGGGGTTTTAATCGGGTGAATAGTGGGTGAAATGAGGGGTTATTTGGGGGGTTACGCGTGTACGTAGATAGAAAAAACCCCGCCGAAGCGGGGTTTTAGCGTAATCAGGCGATTAGCCTTGCAGCAGAGACAGAACCTGCTGAGGAACCTGGTTAGCTTTGGACAGCACGGAGTTACCGGCCTGCTGGATGATCTGCGCTTTGGACATATTTGACACTTCGGTCGCATAGTCGGCGTCCTGAATACGGGACTGCGCTTCAGACAGGTTGGTGGTGGTGTTGTTCAGGTTGGTTACCGCAGAGCTCAGACGGTTCTGTACCGCACCCAGTGAAGAACGGAATTTGTCTACGGACGCGATAGCTTTGTCCAGCAGAGCCAGTGGGTCTGCTGAAGCAGCACCGTTGTATACGGAAGTATTGTTAGCGTTAGCAATATCACCAATGTCTGTAGCAGCAGATGTTGCACCATTTGCAAGGTTACCAGCCGCAGCAAGATAATTTTTACCCTGCACAGTTACGTAACCTACAGCGTTACCACCATCATCAGTGCCAACTTTAACCAGTTTACCTGTCTGCTCAGCATCGGTAACACCATTAGCACCATCATCATAAGTGACATCGGTAGTATTTAACGATACTGCGCCCGCTGTAGTTACTGATGCAGCATAGAAATCATCGCCACTTTGAACAACATAATTTCCTGTAGCGTTACCATCTTTATCCAATACGTTATGCAGGGACAATGATTTGGCATCTACAGTGGTTCCGGTAGCAGTTGTCAATGCAGTCGCTGCCGCACTTAAATCAACATCTTTTGGAGCAGCAGAACCATCACCAATTTGAGTAACAGCATCACTTACTTTCAAAGCATTACTAGTTACAGAGAAACCATTCAGACCCAGAGTTGAAGAATCGATTTTTTGCAGGTCGATGTTGATGGTCTGACCGTCGTTTGCGCCAACCTGAATCGCCATGGTGCCGTTTTTAGCCAGCACGTTCACGCCGTTGAACTGAGTCTGACCAGATACGCGGTCGATTTCGTCCAGACGGGATTTGATTTCGTCCTGGATTGAAGACAGGTCAGAATCAGAGTTAGTACCGGTTGTTGCCTGAACGGTCAGTTCACGAACACGCTGAAGGTTGTTGTTGATTTCAGACAGTGCGCCTTCAGTGGTCTGCGCCAGAGAGATACCGTCGTTAGCGTTACGTGCAGCCTGAGTCAGACCTTTGATGTTAGAGGTGAAGCGGTTAGCGATAGCCTGGCCCGCAGCGTCATCTTTCGCGCTGTTGATACGCAGACCAGAAGACAGACGCTCGATAGAAGAAGACAGAGCGGACTGGTTCTTGTTGATGTTGTTCTGAGTGATCAGCGAGAGGCTGTTGGTATTAATGACTTGTGCCATGATTTCGATTCCTGTTGTTCATCAAATCTGTTTGGTTAGATTTGGGTTTCCACCCTTCGGCTTCATCGCCGTCAAAGGTGTTATCGTCTGGTCCAAACCAACCTTTAGATATTTTTTCAGGATCGCGTTAATTTTTTTAGCCACGGAAAAGCTCTTCTCTATTACCGTTATTCCCGCCATTAAAAAAAAGAAATTAACCGTAAACTTTCCCCCATTAAGGCCGATAACCCCACTATTCGTTCTACGTGTCGATAGATTAAGGAATAAATATGGCAAGTATTTCATCATTGGGGATTGGATCGGGTCTTAAGTTAGCAGACATTCTGGATAGTCTGACCAAGGCCGAAAAAGAACAGCTGACGCCGATTTCCAAACAACAATCATCTTATACCGCCAAGCTGAGCGCTTACGGCACGTTGAAGAGTTCACTGGAAGCGTTTCAGACCGCCAACACCGCACTGAATAAAGCCGATCTGTTTACGGCGACCAGCACAGCGAGCAGCACCACGGCATTCAGCGCCACCACTACCGGCAGCGCAATTGCCGGGAAGTACACCATCAGCGTGTCGCAGCTGGCGCAGGCGCAAACCCTGACGACCAAAAATACGCAGGCAGATGCAAAAACGGCCATTGCCACGGCTGACAGCAAGATCACGTTTACCGCCGGTAACGGTAAAGATCCGGTGACCGTCGATATCAGCGCGGCAAACTCCTCGCTGAACGGCATTCGCGATGCCATTAACAAAGCAGACGCCGGCGTGACCGCCAGCATTATTAACGTCGGTAACGGTCAGTATCGTCTGTCCATCACCTCCACCGAAACCGGGGCAGACAACGCGGTCAGCATCAGCGTAAGCGGCGACAGCGCCCTGCAATCCTTTATGGGTTACAACGGCACCAGCACCGACGCCAGCAACGGCATGACGGAAAGCGTCACCGCGCAGAACGCGAAGCTGAAGGTGAATAACGTCGATATCGAAAACAGCAGCAACACCATCAGCGATGCGCTGGAAGATATCACCCTGAACCTGAACGACGTCACCACCGGTAACCAGACACTGACGATAACGAAAGATACGTCAAAAGCGGAAACGGCGATGAAGGCCTGGGTGGATGCCTACAACACCCTTCAGGACAGCTTTGCATCGTTAACCAAATATACGGCGGTTGATGCGGGTACAGATGCGCAGGATTCCAGCAACGGCGCCCTGCTCGGGGACAGCACGCTGCGTACTATCCAGACGCAGCTGAAAACCATGCTGAGCAACACCGTCGGCGGAACTGCCTATAAAACGCTGTCACAGGTGGGCATTACCTCCGATCCAAGCACGGGCAAGCTGGAGCTGGACAGCGACAAGCTGAAAAAAACGCTGACGGAGAACCCGTCTGCGGTGAAAGATTTGGTTGTAGGTGACGGTAAAACCACCGGGATCACCACCACCATGGCCACCCATCTGACTGACTGGCTTTCCAGTAAAGGCATTATCCAGGCGGCCAAAGATGGCGTCAGCAAAACACTGAACAAGTTAACGGATCAATACAACGCCGTGAGCGAACGTATCGACGCGAGAGTGGCGCAGTACAAAGCCCAGTTTACCCAGCTGGACGTACTGATGACCTCGCTGAACAACACCAGCAGTTACCTGACGCAGCAGTTCGAGAACACGTCCAGCAACAAGTAGTAAACGCTAATCAGACCCGAGGGGGATAACATGTACGGCGCAAAAGGCACGCAAGCCTACGCAAAGATAGAAGTTGAAAGCGCGGTGATGAGCGCCAGCCAGCAGCAGCTGGTTATCATGCTATTTGATGGAGCCCTCAGCGCGCTGGTACGCGCGCGTCTGTTCCTGGCAGACGGTAATATCCCGGCAAAAGGGCTGGCGCTCTCCAAAGCCATCAACATTATCGAAAACGGGCTGAAGGTTGGCCTGGTAGAAGATAACGGTGATGAGCTTACGCAAAACCTGATTGCCCTTTATGCCTATATGGTACGTCGCCTCCTGCACGCCAACGTGAATAACGACGCCAGCGCCATCGAAGAGGTGGAAAACCTGCTGCGCAATATCGCTGACGGGTGGAAGGAGGTTGCCGGTACGCCACAACTGATGCAGGACGCCGTCTAATGAGTAACGCACCGCAACTTTATGCCCTTTATCAGCAACTCCTTGAGCAGAGCCAGTTGATGTTGCGACTGGCCCGGCAGGGACTATGGGATGATCTGATCATCTGTGAAACCGACTATGTTAATGCGGTGCACTCACTGGCTCGTCTCACTCAGGAAAGTGAACCTTCGATGCAGATTCAGGAACAGCTTCGCCCGACGCTGCGGGTGATTCTGGACAACGAAGGCCAGGTAAAAACATTGCTGCAAGCCAGAATGGATGAGCTGGCGAAACTGGTTGGGCAATCCTCCATCCAGAAAACCGTGCTCTCCACCTACGGTAATCAGGGCGGTCATGTCCTGGTTCCGCAAAGTAATAGCGATATTAATTAGCCATTTAACTGGCGGGCAAGCGTTAACCGTTTCGTTCGCCAGGCATTTCTGCCAAACCTGCTCCATACTTGAGTTTCGCGACCTCATGGAGATGGTGCATGCGCAACCCAACACTTTTACAATGTTTTCACTGGTACTACCCCACCGGCGGTGAATTGTGGCAAGAAGTCACGGCATTAGCCCCCAACCTGAACGAAATCGGCATCAATATGGTCTGGTTACCGCCGGCGTACAAAGGCGCGTCCGGAGGCTATTCCGTCGGGTATGACTCCTACGATCTTTTCGACCTCGGTGAGTTTGACCAGAAAGGCAGCGTTGCCACCAAATACGGCGATAAAGCCCAGCTGCTGGAGGCCATCAACGCCTTAAAAAGCAACCAGATTGCGGTGCTTCTGGACGTGGTGGTTAACCATAAAATGGGCGCCGATGAAAAGGAACCCGTCCGCGTCCAGCGCGTGGATGCGCAGGATCGCACCCAAATCAGCGATGAGATCATCGAATGTGTAGCCTGGACGCGCTACACCTTCCCCGTTCGTGCCGGCCAGTATTCGCAGTTTGTCTGGGATTACAAATGCTTCAGCGGTATCGACCACATTGAAAACCCCAATGAGGACGGTATCTTCAAAATCGTGAACGACTACACCGGCGAAGGCTGGAACGATCAGGTCGACGACGAGATGGGCAATTTCGATTACCTGATGGGCGAAAATATTGATTTTCGCAACCATGCGGTGACGGAAGAGATCAAATACTGGGCGCGCTGGGTAATGGAGCAAACCCACTGCGACGGCTTCCGCCTGGACGCGGTAAAACACATCCCGGCCTGGTTCTATAAAGAGTGGATTGAGCACGTCCAGGAGGTGGCCCCGCAGCCGCTGTTTATCGTGGCGGAATACTGGTCTCACGAAGTGGATAAATTGCAGCACTACATCGATCAGGTAGACGGCAAGACCATGCTGTTTGATGCGCCGCTGCAAATGAAATTTCACGAGGCGTCACGCCAGGGCCGCGACTACGACATGAGCCAGATTTTCACCGGTACGCTGGTGGAAGCCGATCCGTTCCATGCCGTGACGCTGGTGGCTAACCATGACACCCAACCCTTGCAGGCGCTGGAAGCCCCGGTTGAAGCCTGGTTTAAACCGCTGGCCTACGCGCTCATCCTGCTGCGTGAAAACGGCGTGCCGAGCGTGTTCTACCCGGATCTTTTTGGCGCCAGCTATGACGACACCGGGGGTGACGGCGAGACGTATCACATTGATATGCCCGTAATTGAACAGCTCCACGAGCTGATACTCGCCCGTCAGCGTTTTGCCCACGGCGTGCAGACGCTCTTTTTCGATCATCCAAACTGCATTGCGTTTAGCCGCAGCGGGACTGAGGATCACCCGGGCTGCGTGGTGGTGCTGTCGAATGGTGATGACGGCGAGAAAACAATCTGCCTCGGCGAGAATTACGGCAATAAGACCTGGCGTGATTTTTTAGGCAATCGCGAGGAAACCGTAACCACGGCGGCGGACGGCGAAGGGACGTTCTTCTGTAACGGGGGAAGCGTCAGCGTCTGGGTGATTGAAGACGCGCTCTAGTACGGGAAAGGGAGCAAACCCTAAAAACGGCAATACGATTGCCGTTTTGCTTTTACCGTTAGTTTTTGTAGGCCGGGTAAGGCGAAGCCGCCACCCGGCTAAACACGGTTACGGAAGCTTACTCTCGAGCGGATTCTTGCTCAGATAATCTGCGCACTCCACCGTTGGACGGTCAACCTTTTGCAGCTCCATGCCGTCATACTCAAGCGTGGTTCCATCGCGATCCAGCGGATAGACGTCTCGTTTTTCGGTCACGTTATAATAATCATCTGAACGCAGCATGATCTTACCCGGCACCGCGATAACGCGCTGCCACTGACGACAGTCCAGGGTATCTCCCTCTTGCGTCACCACCAGCGAGGCAATCGCCTCCGGGCTCACCATCGCGCTCTGCGGCCCTTTCGACTGCCAGTAACCTGCCAGTTGCGAAGGTGCCGGATGCTTAACCACTTCCTGATAGTTTTCGACCTGAACGCATCCCGCTAACGTCAGCATCGCAGCCACAATTGCTACTTTTTTCATCATCTTTCCTGCATGCGAAGAAAAAAATATTGTGGCATTAAAGCCATCAGGCTGCCAGCGTAAGATAGGTAATGTTTAAACCTGCATCCCCATGACTTCTTGATACGCCGACACCAGCTTGTTCCGCACCTGCAATCCCATCTGCAACGACACCGACGCTTTTTGCAGATCGGCCATCACATCGTTGAGCGCCACGCCGGGTTCACCGAGGGTAAATTTCTCAGCCTGGGTACGGGCCGCGTTTTGCTTGTCGCTGATCCGGTCCAGCGCCGCATGCAGCTGACCGGCGAAGCTAATGCCCGGTGGCTGGTCAGCCACGCTCTGGCTGCGGGCCGTCATCGCCGTTGCCTGTAACTGACTGAGTACTCCTTCAATGCCCTGTATAGCCATGACTCTCCCCTGGATGGTTTTTTACGGGGTCAAGACTAACAGATTGTCAATAAGATAAAGGCGGTAAATAGCGTTAAAAAACCAGGTTATTTGACGCATAGAAAATCCCGAATCATCAAATAATGGCTGGGCCATCAGTATGGAACTTTTGTCGTGTTTGCCGACCCGGGAGTCAGTTTTGTTTCTCTACACGAATAACGTAAACCACCAGGATTTAAGAGGTGCGCAATGAGTGCGACAGCAGCATCGACAGCGCCGCAGAATAAATCACTTGAGTGGATGAACCGCCTTCGCGCTAACCCTAAGATCCCGTTGATTGTGGCAGGCGCTGCCGCCATTGCGATTATTGTCGCGATGATCTTATGGGCAAAAAGCCCGGATTACCGCACGCTCTACAGCAACCTTTCCGACCAGGATGGCGGTGCCATCGTCACCCAGCTGACCCAGATGAACATCCCGTATCGCTTTGCCGATAACGGCGGTGCGCTTGAAGTACCGGCAGATAAAGTGCACGAGCTTCGCCTGCGTCTCGCCCAGCAGGGGCTGCCGAAAGGCGGCGCGGTTGGGTTTGAGCTGCTGGATCAGGAAAAATTCGGCATCAGCCAGTTCAGCGAGCAGGTTAACTACCAGCGCGCGCTGGAAGGCGAGCTGGCCCGTACGATTGAAACCTTAGGCCCGGTGAAGAGTGCCCGCGTGCACCTGGCGATGCCTAAGCCGTCCCTGTTTGTTCGCGAACAAAAGTCCCCTTCCGCCTCTGTGACCGTTAACCTCGAACCTGGCCGCGCGCTGGATGAGGGGCAGATCAGCGCCGTTACGCACCTGGTCTCCAGTGCGGTAGCCGGTCTGCCGCCGGGTAACGTCACGCTGGTGGATCAGAGCGGTCATCTGCTGACGCAGTCCAACACCGCCGGGCGCGATCTTAACGACGCCCAGCTGAAATATGCCGCCGATGTGGAAGGCCGTCTCCAGCGTCGCATCGAAGCGATTCTGGGCCCGGTGGTTGGCAACAGCAACGTGCACGCGCAGGTCACCGCGCAGATTGATTTCTCGAATAAAGAACAGACCGAAGAGCAGTACGCTCCGAACGGGGATGCCTCCCGCGCCGTGTTACGCTCGCGTCAGATCAATGAGACGGAACAGGTCGGCGGCCAGTATCCTGGCGGGGTGCCGGGTGCGCTCTCTAACCAGCCTGCGCCTGCCAACGCCGCGCCAATCTCCACGCCGCCGGCAAACCAGCAGAACGGTCAGCAAACGAATCAGCAGACGACCTCGACCGCGAACAGTGCCGGCCCGCGCAACAGCAGCCGTAACGAAACGACCAACTACGAAGTCGACCGGACCATCCGCCATACCAAACTGAACACGGGCGATATCGAGCGCCTTTCTGTAGCCGTTGTCGTGAACTACAAAACGCTGCCGGACGGTAAACCGCTGCCGCTCACGGCGGAGCAGATGAAGCAGATCGAAAACCTGACCCGCGAAGCGATGGGCTTCTCTGAAAAACGTGGCGATACCCTCAACGTCGTGAACTCACCGTTCAACCCAGTGGATGAAACCGGTGGCGAACTGCCGTTCTGGCAACAGCAGGCGTTCTTCGATCAGCTGATGTCCGCAGGCCGCTGGCTGCTGGTGCTGATTGTCGCGTGGCTGCTGTGGCGTAAAGGCGTCCGTCCTCAGCTTCAGCGTCGTGCTGAAGCCGAGAAAGCCGCGCTGGAACAGAAGAGCACGCGTCAGGACGAGGAAGAAGCGGTCGAGGTTCGTCTCAGCAAAGATGAACAGATGCAGCAGCGCCGTGCTAACCAGCGCATGGGCGCAGAGGTGATGAGCCAGCGCATTCGCGAAATGTCAGATAACGATCCGCGCGTCGTCGCGCTGGTCATCCGCGGTTGGATGGGTAACGAACATGAGTAATACGCTTACAGGCACCGATAAGAGCGTCATCCTGCTGATGACCATTGGCGAAGACCGCGCGGCGGAGGTGTTTAAACACCTCTCCCAGAGAGAAGTGCAGATCCTCAGTGCGGCGATGGCCAACGTGCGCCAGATCTCCAACAAGCAGCTGACCGAAGTGCTGGCGGAGTTTGAACAGGAAGCAGAACAGTTTGCTGCGCTCAACGTCAACGCCAACGAATACCTGCGCTCCGTGCTGGTTAAGGCGCTGGGCGAAGAGCGCGCCGCCAGCCTGCTGGAAGACATTCTCGAAACGCGCGATACCGCCAGCGGGATCGAAACGCTCAACTTTATGGAGCCGCAAAGCGCCGCCGATCTTATTCGCGACGAGCACCCGCAGATTATCGCCACCATTCTGGTCCACCTCAAACGGGGCCAGGCGGCCGATATTCTGGCGCTGTTCGACGAGCGTCTGCGCCACGACGTGATGCTGCGTATTGCTACCTTCGGCGGCGTCCAGCCTGCCGCGCTGGCGGAGCTGACCGAAGTGCTGAACAACCTGCTCGACGGCCAGAACCTCAAGCGCAGCAAAATGGGCGGCGTGAGAACGGCTGCGGAAATCATCAACCTGATGAAAACCCAGCAGGAAGAAGCGGTTATTACGGCGGTACGCGAGTTCGATGGCGAACTGGCGCAGAAAATTATCGACGAGATGTTCCTGTTCGAAAACCTGGTCGAAGTGGACGATCGCAGCATTCAGCGCCTGCTCCAGGAAGTGGATTCGGAATCTCTGCTTATCGCCCTCAAGGGCGCCGAGCAGCCGCTGCGCGAGAAATTCCTGCGCAACATGTCCCAGCGTGCGGCAGATATCCTGCGCGACGACCTTGCCAACCGCGGTCCGGTGCGTTTGTCTCAGGTGGAGAACGAACAGAAAGCGATCCTGCTTATCGTTCGTCGTCTGGCGGAAACCGGCGAGATGGTGATTGGCAGCGGAGACGACACCTATGTCTGATGAACTGTCGTGGAAGCGCTGGACGCCTGACGACCTCTCCCCTCCTGCCGCAGAGTTCACCCCTGCCACGCTGTCGTCCGACGAGGGCGATACCGATGCGGGCCTGCCGGAACTGAGTGAAGAGGAACAGCGCGCCCAGCTGCTGGCCCAGATGCAAATGCAGGCGCACGAGCAGGGCTTCAACGCCGGGATGAACGAAGGCCGTCAGACCGGGCACGCGCAGGGCTATCAGGAAGGGCTGGCGAAAGGTTTAGAGCAGGGCATCGAGCAGGCGCGCCAGCAGCAGGCGCCGCTACATGCCCGCATGCAGCAGCTGGTGAGCGAATTTCAGCATACCCTGGATGCGCTGGACAGCGTGATTGCCTCGCGCCTGATGCAGATGGCGCTGGAGGCGGCCCGTCAGGTGATCGGCCAGACGCCGGTGGTGGATAACGCCGCGCTGATTAAGCAGATCCAGGCCCTGCTCCAGCAGGAGCCGCTGTTCAGCGGCAAACCGCAGCTGCGCGTTCATCCTGATGACTTGCAGCGCGTGGAGGAGAGCCTCGGCGCGACGCTGAGCCTGCACGGGTGGCGGCTGCGCGGCGATCCGTCACTTCATCACGGGGGCTGTAAGGTCTCGGCGGATGAGGGCGATCTGGATGCCAGCGTCGCGACCCGCTGGCAGGAACTGTGCCGTCTGGCGGCACCGGGAGTCGTCTGATGACCGCTCGCCTGACGCGCTGGCTTAATACGCTCGACAATTTTGAAACGAAGATGGCGCAGCTGCCGTCCGTTCGTCGTTATGGTCGCCTGACGCGCGCCACCGGACTGGTGCTGGAAGCCACGGGGCTGCAACTTCCGCTCGGCGCCACCTGCGTGATTGAGCGTCAGGACGGGGGCGACACGCGCGAGGTGGAAAGCGAAGTGGTCGGGTTTAACGGTCATCGCCTGTTCCTGATGCCCCTTGAAGAGGTGGAAGGGATTTTGCCCGGCGCCCGCGTCTATGCGAAAAACATCAGCGGCGACGGCCTGCAAAGCGGCAAACAGCTGCCGCTCGGTCCGGCGCTGCTGGGCCGCGTGCTCGACGGGAGCGGCAAACCGCTCGATGGCCTGCCCTCCCCCGATACCACCGAAACCGGCGCGCTGATCACTCAACCCTTCAACCCACTGCAACGTACCCCGATAGAGCACGTGCTGGATACCGGCGTGCGGCCAATTAACGCCCTGCTCACCGTGGGACGCGGCCAGCGTATGGGGCTGTTTGCCGGCTCCGGCGTGGGTAAATCCGTCCTGCTCGGCATGATGGCGCGTTATACCCAGGCGGACGTGATCGTTGTCGGCCTGATCGGTGAGCGTGGACGCGAAGTTAAAGATTTTATCGAAAACATTCTGGGTGCGGAGGGACGCGCCCGCTCGGTGGTGATCGCCGCGCCTGCCGACGTGTCGCCGCTGCTGCGTATGCAGGGCGCCGCCTACGCCACGCGGATCGCGGAAGATTTCCGCGACCGGGGCCAGCACGTGCTGCTGATCATGGACTCCCTGACCCGTTACGCGATGGCGCAGCGTGAGATTGCGCTCGCCATCGGCGAACCGCCGGCCACCAAAGGTTACCCGCCGTCTGTATTTGCCAAACTGCCCGCGCTGGTGGAACGCGCGGGGAACGGCATCAGCGGCGGGGGCTCCATCACCGCGTTCTATACGGTACTGACCGAAGGCGATGACCAGCAGGATCCGATTGCCGACTCCGCGCGAGCGATCCTCGACGGCCATATCGTGCTGTCGCGCCGTCTGGCCGAAGCCGGGCACTACCCGGCCATTGATATTGAAGCCTCGATCAGCCGTGCAATGACGGCGCTGATTACCGAGAAGCACTACGCCCGCGTGCGTAACTTCAAACAACTGCTCTCCAGCTTCCAGCGCAACCGCGATCTGGTGAGCGTCGGGGCGTACGCCAAAGGCAGCGATCCGATGCTCGATAAAGCGATTGCCCTGTGGCCGCAGCTGGAGGCGTTTCTGCAACAAGGTATTTTTGAACGCGCCGACTGGGAAGATTCCCTCCAGGCACTGGAGCTGATTTTCCCGCAGGTGTAACACAGGTGGAGGGCGAAGGTCATGGCGCAAAACAGCGCGTTATCAACGCTGAAAGATCTGGCTGAAAAAGAAGTTGATGATGCTGCATTGCAGCTTGGCGCAATGCGGCGCGGGTGCCAGCAGGCTGAAGAACAGTTGAAGATGTTAATCGACTATCAGCATGAATACCGCACCAACCTTAACACCGACATGACGCAGGGCATTGGTAGCCAGCGCTGGATCAACTATCAGCAGTTTATCCAGACGCTGGAAAAGGCGATTGAGCAGCATCGCCAGCAGCTTAACCAGTGGACGCAAAAAGTCGATACCGCGCTGAACTTCTGGCGCGAGAAAAAACAGCGGTTGCAGGCCTGGCAAACCTTACAGGACCGGCAAATTGCAGCCTCGACCCTGGCGGAAAACCGTCTGGATCAGAAAAAAATGGATGAGTTTGCCCAGCGCGCATCAATGAGGAAACCAGAATGATCACACTGCAACAACTGCTGATGACCGACAGCGACCCGTCCGGCGGCACGCTGGCCGGAAAAGGCGCTGAGGGCGCGCAGGATTTTCTTTCTCTGCTGGCTGGCGCGCTGACGGAGGCCACCGGCAAAGGTAAAGATGCCCCGCTGACGCTGGCCGATCTGAAAGCAGCGGGCAGCAAGCTGTCGACAGCGGCACGGGAAAAAAGCGGTGATACCACGCTCCAGGCCAAAATCGCCGAGCTGCTCTCCCGCCAGGAGACACTGACCGGAGAGGATACCGCCCTCTCCCTGCAAAGCCTCGTCTCGGGCTTGAAGCCCACAGCAAATACGGACGCGCTGAAGGTGCTGACCCAGACGGACGCGAAGGCAAGCAGCGACACCGCAACCGAAGAGGAAGAGCTGGCCGGGTTAAGCGCGCTGATGGCGATGTTACCGCACCAGCAGATCGCCACCCCGGTGGTGACGACGCCTGCAAGTACGACGGGAATCGCGCCTCGCGCCGCCGTTGCCTCTGCGCTAGCCCAGACGGATAACGGCCAGCAACAGCCGCTTAGCCACGCGTTACCGGGTCAGGATAAAACGCCGGTTCAGGATAGCGATACGTCGCTGCCCGCCACGGCATCCGTTACGCCAGCTGTCGCCGCCGTCGCGGAGAAGCAGGACGTAGCGAGCACGGCGTCGCCAGCCTCCAGCCCAACCGCGACGCTGGCCCCGGTCGTCAGCCATCTGCCTGCCCCCCAGCCTGCCGCAACCGTTGCGACAGCACCGGTGTTAAGCCAGCCGCTGGGCACGCACGAATGGCAGCAGAATCTGAGCCAGCACATCACCCTGTTCACAAAGCAGGGACAGCAGACCGCGGAGCTGCGTCTGCACCCGGAGGATCTGGGTCAGGTGCAAATTTCGCTTAAGCTGGATGACAACCAGGCGCAGTTGCAGATGGTTTCGCCTCACAGCCACGTTCGCGCGGCGCTGGAAGCGGCCCTGCCGATCCTGCGCACGCAGCTTGCGGAAAACGGTATTCAGCTTGCACAAAGCAGCGTCAGCAGCGAGGGCTTTGCCGGGCAGCAGCAGTCTTCATCCGGGCAGCAACAGCACGCTTCACGCTCCGGTCAGCCTGGCGGGTTTAACGATGAGAGCGAAGAGTTATTGCCAACCCCTGCCGCCCTGCAATCCGCCGCGCGCGGCAGCCGTGCCGTAGACATCTTTGCCTAAACGCCAGAGGTAACGTGATTATCTCCGTCTTTTCCACGCTTTGACCTAAGCCGGACACGGGATAATCACCGTATTAAGCTGTACCGAAACAGGAAGCTCGTATCAGATGACAGACTCCGCTATCACCAAAAAAAGCAAGCGTTCCATCTGGATCCCGCTGCTGGTGTTGATTACCCTCGCGGCCTGCGCCACCGCAGGCTACAGTTACTGGCGTATGCAGCAGGAGCCCTCCGGCGCGGCCGCCAAGGCTGACGTGCCGCCTCCGCCGGCACCGGTCTTCTTTCCGCTGGATACGTTCACCGTTAACCTGGGCGATGCGGATCGCGTGCTGTACGTGGGCATTACGCTGCGCCTGAAAGATGAAGCGACCCGGGCACGTCTGAACGACTACCTGCCTGAAGTGCGTAGCCGTCTGCTGCTGCTGTTTTCTCGTCAGGACGCCTCCGCGCTCGCCACCGATGTAGGCAAGCAAAAGCTGGTCGATGCCATCAAACAGACGCTGGCGACCCCGCTGGTCAACGGCCAACCTAAGCAGGAAGTCACTGACGTTCTGTATACAGCCTTCATTCTGCGGTAACGACATGGGCGACAGTATTCTTTCTCAGGCAGAAATCGATGCGCTGCTCAACGGCGACAGCGATAAGAGTGACGATCCGAAGCCGAGTTTAACCGGCGACGATAATGTTCGTCCCTACGATCCTAATACCCAGCGTCGCGTGGTGCGCGAGCGATTACAGGCGCTGGAGATCATCAACGAACGTTTTGCACGTCAGTTCCGTATGGGGCTGTTTAACCTGCTGCGTCGTAGCCCGGATATCACCGTCGGGGCGATCCGCATTCAGCCGTACCATGAGTTTGCCCGCAACCTGCCGGTGCCAACCAACCTTAACCTGATCCATCTCAAACCGCTGCGCGGTACCGGCCTGGTCGTGTTCTCGCCAAGCCTGGTGTTCATCGCGGTGGATAACCTGTTCGGTGGCGACGGTCGTTTCCCGACCAAAGTGGAAGGCCGCGAGTTTACTCATACCGAACAGCGCGTGATTAACCGCATGCTGAAGCTGGCGCTGGAATCCTACAGCGACGCGTGGAAAGCGATTAACCCGCTGGAAGTGGAGTACGTGCGTTCCGAGATGCAGGTGAAGTTTACCAACATCACCACCTCCCCGAACGACATCGTCGTGAACACCCCGTTCCACGTGGAGATCGGCAACCTGACGGGCGAGTTCAACATCTGCCTGCCGTTCAGCATGATTGAACCGCTGCGCGAACTGCTGGTGAACCCGCCGCTGGAGAACTCACGCCATGAAGATCAGAACTGGCGTGAGAACCTGGTGCGTCAGGTGCAGCATTCGCAGCTGGAGCTGGTGGCCAACTTCGCCGATATCTCCATGCGGTTATCGCAGATCCTGAAATTACAACCCGGCGACGTTTTGCCGATAGACAAACCCGACCGCATTATTGCCCATGTGGATGGCGTACCCGTGCTGACAAGCCAGTACGGCACGATTAACGGCCAGTATGCGTTACGCGTAGAGCACTTGATCAACCCGATTTTGAATTCGCTGAATGAGGAACAGCCCAAATGAGTGACATGAACAATCCGTCCGATGAAAACAGCGGAGCACTGGACGATCTGTGGGCTGACGCGTTAAACGAGCAAAAAACGACGCCGACGAAAAGCGCGGCAGACGCGGTATTCCAGCAGTTAGGCGGCGGTGACGTCAGCGGCACGTTGCAGGACATCGACCTGATTATGGACATTCCGGTCAAGCTGACCGTTGAACTGGGCCGCACCCGCATGACCATTAAAGAGCTGTTGCGCCTGACGCAGGGGTCCGTGGTGGCGTTGGACGGTTTAGCCGGTGAGCCGCTGGATATTCTGATCAACGGCTACCTGATTGCCCAGGGCGAAGTGGTGGTGGTAGCCGATAAATACGGCGTACGTATCACCGATATCATTACTCCTTCCGAACGTATGCGTCGTCTGAGCCGTTAAGCATGAAAACCCAGGCAACAATGTCCGCGCCCTCCGCCGTACCCGGCTCACCGCTGCTTCAGGTGAGCGGCGCGCTGTTTGGTATTATTGCCTTTATCCTTCTCGCCGCCTGGCTGGCGAAGCGTTTCGGTCTGGCGGGGAAAACGGCCGGCACGCGCGGGCTGAAGGTCAGCGCCAGCACCACGCTCGGGCCACGCGAACGCGTGGTTATTGTGGAAGTGGAAGATGCGCGACTGGTGCTGGGCGTGACCGCCTCCAGCATCAACGTCCTGCACACGCTGCCCCCTGCGCCTGCCGCGGTAGAGGCAAACGCCCCGGCCCCTGCGGATTTCCAGTCCGTTATGAAGAGTTTGCTCAAGCGTTCCGGGAGATCCTGATGCGTCGTCTGTTATTCCTTACGCTGGCAGGCCTGGGCCTGTTCGCGCCCTCCGTGTATGCGCAACTGCCGGGACTGGTTTCCACACCGCTGGCGAACGGGGGTCAAAGCTGGTCCCTGTCCGTGCAGACGCTGGTGTTCATCACCTCGCTGACCTTTATCCCGGCGATCCTGCTGATGATGACCAGCTTTACCCGCATCATCATCGTGTTTGGCCTGCTGCGCAACGCGCTCGGCACGCCTTCCGCGCCGCCCAATCAGGTGCTGCTGGGCTTAGCCCTTTTCCTGACCTTTTTCATTATGTCGCCGGTGATCGACAAGATTTATACCGAGGCGTACCAGCCGTTCAGCGAAGATAAAATTTCCATGCAGGTCGCCCTGGAAAAGGGGGCTCAGCCATTACGTGAATTTATGCTTCGCCAGACGCGCGAAGCGGATTTAGCCCTGTTTGCCCGTCTCGCGAACACGGGGGAGCTACAGGGGCCGGAAGCGGTGCCGATGCGCATCCTGCTGCCAGCGTATGTCACGAGCGAGCTGAAAACCGCGTTCCAGATTGGCTTCACCATTTTCATTCCGTTCCTGATCATCGACCTGGTGATCGCCAGCGTCCTGATGGCGCTCGGGATGATGATGGTTCCGCCCGCGACCATTGCCCTGCCCTTTAAAATCATGCTGTTTGTGCTGGTCGACGGCTGGCAGCTACTGGTCAGCTCGCTGGCGCAGAGTTTCTACAGTTGAGGAGCGCGCAATGACGCCTGAATCGGTCATGATGATGGGCACGGAGGCGATGAAAGTCGCGATTGCCGTGGCCGCGCCCCTGCTGCTGGTTGCGCTGGTAACCGGTCTGATTATCAGTATTCTCCAGGCCGCCACGCAGATTAACGAAATGACCCTGTCGTTCATCCCTAAGATCATTGCCGTCTTCGTGGCGATTATCGTCGCCGGGCCATGGATGCTGAATTTGCTGCTGGACTATATGCGCAACCTGTTCACCAACCTGCCTTACATCATCGGCTGACGGACGATGCTGCATTTCACCAGCGATCAGTTTGTTCAGTGGCTCGGGATCTATTTCTGGCCGATGCTGCGTATCATGGCGCTGATCTCCACCGCCCCCATTCTCAGTGAAAAGTCGGTGCCTAAACGCGTCAAAATTGGGCTGGGCATCGTTATCACCGTTATCGTTGCCCCATCCCTGCCGGCGGTGGATATTCCCATTTTTTCCCCGAATGCCATCTGGATTGCCCTGCAACAGGTGATGATTGGCGTGGCGGTCGGGTTTACGATGCAGCTCGCCTTTGCCGCGGTACGAACGGCGGGGGAACTGATCGGCTTGCAAATGGGCCTCTCCTTCGCAACGTTCGTTGATCCCGGCAGCCATCTGAATATGCCCGTGCTGGCGCGCATTATCGACCTGCTGGCAATGCTGTTGTTTCTCTCGTTCAACGGCCACCTGTGGCTGATCTCCATGCTGGTGGATACCTTCCATACGCTGCCGATTGGCGACAACCCGGTAAACAGCAACGCCTTTCTGGCGCTGGTGCGGGCCGCCGGGCTGATTTTCCTCAACGGGCTGATGCTGGCGCTGCCGATCATTACCCTGCTGCTCACGGTTAACCTCGCACTGGGTTTACTCAACCGAATGGCCCCGCAGCTGTCGGTTTTCGTCATCGGTTTTCCAGTGACATTGACGGTTGGCCTTTTATTAATGTCATTATTGATGCCCCTTATCGCCCCCTTCTGCGAACATTTATTCAGCGAGATATTCAATCTGTTAGCGGATATTGTCAGCGAACTACCACGCAAATAATAACCCGTAGCGTTTGCAATGTCTTTCTGAGGATATTCCTAAAAATAATCTCGAAAAACATCTACCAGGATATATCTGACGCGGTTTAAATGTTTCTAACCACCTCACAATACTTAATATTTACTTTACTTTAAGATGATTCCTGGCAAATTATACGTAACTTTACGGGATAGTGAGTTCGCCTGAAAGTCTTTGTCATGCTCACAGGTTTTATTAGCTTTTTTCCATCCCGTATGGCTGTTTATGAGCTCTCAGGCAGATGGTGAATTATCGTTACGCATTGAGTGAGGGTATGCCATGTCAACGATCATTATGGATTTATGCAGCTACACCCGGCTAGGGTTAACCGGGTACTTAGCAAGCAGAGGGGTAAGAAAGAGAGACATCAACGATGCGCACACCGTTGAAGAACTCGCAGCCGCTTGTGACGTCCACAAGCCCGGCGTGGTGTTTATTAATGAGGACTGTTTCATTCACGACCCCGCTAACAGTCAGCACATTAAGCAGATCATTAATCAGCATCCTAAGACCTTGTTTATTGTTTTTATGGCAATCGCCAATATTCATTTCGATGAGTATTTGCTGGTGCGTAAAAACTTATTAATCAGTTCGAAATCGATTAAACCAGAGTCGCTTGACGACATTCTGGGCGATTATTTGAATAAAGAAGTAAAGAATGTAGGTGCGATTAACTTACCCACCCTATCATTAAGCAGAACTGAATCAAGTATGTTAAGAATGTGGATGGCAGGACAAGGGACAATTCAGATCTCAGACCAGATGAATATCAAGGCAAAAACAGTATCGTCACACAAAGGAAATATTAAAAGGAAAATTAAAACGCATAATAAGCAAGTGATTTACCATGTCGTACGCCTGACAGATAATGTGACGAATGGGATTTTCGTTAATATGCGCTAAGTTGCACGGCCATGTTGTACCCTACCTTGATCTCTGGCCTGGCCAGAGATTTTGCTTTTCAGCAGCCGGAGCCGGGGAGACAACGCCCCCGACGCCGCCCTATTCCGCCGTTTCCACAAAGATCCCATCCGGGTGGCCCAGTTCGTTAAAGAACCAGATGCCGAGCGGGTAATCTTCCAGCGACACCAGATACATCGTGCCTTCATTAAACTCTTCTATCGCCAGCACCACACCCGGGCGGCGCGGCCCACCGTCCGTTTTGACGGTTACCCGATCGTTGACCTTCATACATTTCTCCTGTGGTTTTGAGCCAGTGTAGAACAAATTACCTTCCCTGGCATCGCCGCCCGGCGCGAATGGCGTTTTTGTGTGCGGTCTATACTTAGCTGTGGAGACGGTTAAATGAGGAGCCCGAAATGAAGACCGACAAAGAGTACAGCGACACCATTAAGCGTGAGGTTGAGGTGGACGTCGATGCCCTGCTTGCCGCCATCAATGAAATCAGTGAGTCCGAAGTTCATCGTGCGGAGGATAATTCAGACCGCGTCGTGGTCAACGGTCGGGATTACCATACCTACCGCGAACTGGCTGAAGCGTTCGAGCTGGATATCCATGACTTTAGCGTCTCGGAGACGAACCGCTAAGGCGAAAAAAATCCCGGTCATGGGGATGACCGGGATCAAACTTGCTTATGCAAGAAGCACTTGTAAATTCGTTACACCAGGAAATCTGATGCAGGTAAGACATTATCCCCAACGGAATTTTCTTACAAGCATATATTCTCTGAGCGAATATAATATTTTATACATGTGAATTTTTGTTATGAGTATAAACCTGCGTCGGGTGTGGGTTTGTCGGGATCGTTACCGGTTCAACGGGGTGACAACGCCTCTCTTTTTTAAGAATTTTCTCATAAAACACGCCATCTTCCAGGAGAGTTTATGCCTTCGCTTCAGGAGACGCTGCTGGTCTTTACTGACCTCGACGGCACGCTGTTGGATTTTCACACGTTTGACTGGCAGCCTGCCGCCCCCTGGCTGGAGAGATTACAGGATGAGCAGATACCGGTCATTCTGTGCAGCAGCAAAACCGCGTCCGAGATGCAGGACATCCAGCAGGAGCTTGGGCTTGTCGGGCTACCTTACATTGCGGAAAACGGCGCGGTGATCCAGCCTGACGTACGGTGGGAAAACGCCGCCCGGTTCATCTCAGAAATAAAGCATGACGAAATCCGGCAGTTTATTGACCGGGTTCGTCAGGAACTGCACCTGAAATTTACCACCTTTGATGATGTGGATGAGCGCGTGGTCGCCGAATGGACCGGGCTGAGCCGCCCTCGTTCGGCGTTTGCACGCAAACATGAGGCGTCCGTGACGCTTATCTGGCGTGACGGTGATGAACAAATGACGCGCTTCGCAACCGAACTGGCCCGGCAGGGGCTGAAGATCGTCCAGGGAGCACGCTTCTGGCACATTCTGGACAACGCCTGCGGCAAAGACGTGGCGGTTCACTGGCTTGTGGACCAGTATCGCCTGCACGAAGGTAAAGAGCCGACGACGCTGGGCCTGGGCGACGGCCCCAACGATGCGCCGCTGCTGGACAGCGTAGGCTTCGCCGTGGTGGTGAAAGGCTTCAACCGGGAGGGTGTCAGCCTGAAAAATAACGATCCCGCGCGGGTATACCATACGCAGCACACCGGACCGGCCGGCTGGCGTGAAGGGCTCGATCACTTTTTGTCGTGAGCCTGCCAGACAACCCGGTTACGCCCGCGCTGTTTCGCCTCATACAGCCGCGCATCGGCGGCGGATTGCAGATTTTCGAAGTGGTAATCGCCCTTCTCCAGGGCGCAGGAAACACCAAACGACGCGCTCACGCGCAGGGTCGTACTTTTCTTAATCAGGATTTCTTTGCTGTTGATACGCTCGCGGATCTGTTCTGCGACGTCTGCCGCCTCTTCAATCGTCAGGCCGGGCAGCACGACGCAGAACTCTTCGCCACCGACGCGTCCGGCAATATCATTCGCGCGCAGGGTACTGGCAATCAGCCCGGCGGCGTGGGTCAACACCTTATCACCCGCCTGATGCCCATACCGGTCATTGATGCTCTTGAAGCAGTCGAGATCGATCTGAATGACCGAGAACGGCAGCGACTGCTGTTCACACTGCTTTGCCAGCCTTTTCGCCTGCTCAAACAACGCCCCACGATTATTCAGCCGGGTCAGCGGATCGTGCCAGGCCTGCCATTGCAGCGAGTTCTGCATCGAATACATATTACTCACCATGCGCCGGATCACCAGCCATGAAATCAGCAGCATCGCGGTGAACAGCGCCCAAAGCAGGGCCAAAACAATGCTGATGCTGCCGAAATCTCCGCGCACCCCCTCATCCAGGGTATGGACCCGCAGGACGAGGCCGTCGAAATGATCGAGGCGCGCCCAGCTGATAAAACGGCTTCCCAGGCGAATACCGCCCTCGGTGTCCTGTTCTATGGCGTGCGCGATTTGCGCTAATTCCAGCTCATTGAAATGATTCACCTCGTCCGCTGGCTTCTCGGTGGTCGCCAGCATGTTGAGGCGGCTGTCATACAGCTGGTACTCCCCTTCCGTATGGTCGTCCATTGCCTCCACCAGCAGCTGACGCATGGTGGCAAAGGTAAAATCCATCGCCACCACGCCATACCAGACATGATCGTAGTAAACCGGCACGCTGGCCGTAATGAGCGGCTTTTTTCCGGCAAAGGCCGAGGGAGGAGAGATAAACCACCGAACCGCCCGCGCCCGGTTTTCACGATCGGTCTGCTGCGTAAACCAGGGCTGCGTCACCAGATGGTAATAGCGCTGTGCAATATCGCTGTGATGGGGAGGCGTATCCGTTTCCAGAAAAAATCCCGCGCGAGAAACGTATAATATCCGCTCCTCGTGACGTGAGTTCGTGGATGCCAGGCGCAGCAAATAGCCCACTTCGAGGGCGGCGGAGATCTCCTTATCCAGGTAATCGTCATCGCGGTTGAGCAGCGTTGTTTGTTCAACAAACGCATCCGAAACGCCGTTAATCGGTAACGTGCGTTTTGGATCGACCGCGATTTGCCAGACGGGAGAGCGCCTCACGCGTTCAAACCGCTTTACCGCTTCTTGCAGAACCCCAAACGCCAGCGGCGTCTCCAGCGCATCAAGCATGCTGTGGCGAAAATAGAGCATTTTATTGACGCTAAACTGGAGCTGTCTGTCCAGCGCGCTGGCCACCGTTTCCAGATGGTTACGCTGACTGGAGATGTAGGCCTCCTCCAGCACCACGACTTCGCGCCAGGTCAGGAGGGTGGAAAAGATCAGGACAACGATAAAACAGAGATTAACAATCAAACCGGGATTGCTACGCTTATGCAGCCACTGCAACAAAGATTGTTTTTCAACAAAGGTATCGTGTTGCACACCCACTCCCTGATTGTCGCCCGCCATCCGACAGGATACGTCTTCTGCCAGTAAAACGCCCGGCATGGCCGGGCGTTGTGTGATTAAGCCTTGTCGCGCTCTTGCCTGTTATTCGCAGGCTGAAGCTCGTCTTCTCGAAAAGCCTCACGCTTAATGCCGTATCCGTCATGCCACCGACACTCCACCATTCCGCTGGAATAACCGGTGACAATCATGCCTGGACCACCACTTTTAGGCTTAACTTCATCACTGACCAAAAAGACCATACCTGCCTCCTGTATCAGGGTGAAACGTTTTCAATTTAGACGAGGAATAGCCTTTTTGCATCCGCAGCGCATCAATAATTAATGCGCTGTGCCGCGTACTTTTCCAATCAGCTTAACCACTGCCACCACAATGACACCGACGATAAAGCCCAGCACGAGGTTAAGCAGCGTCGGCAGAATGGCGGCAATCGCCGAACCATAACCTGACGCCAGATGCTCAATGGCATGATGCAGCGGGGCCACGCCGTGCACGATAATACCGCCGCCGACCAGGAACATCGCCAGGGTTCCCACTATCGACAAACTTTTCATCAGCCACGGGGCCAGCACCAGCAGGCTTTTGCCGATACCGCGAGCAATGGCGCTGGATTTTTTTTCCAGCCAGAAGCCGATATCATCCAGCTTGACGATCAGCCCGACCAGGCCATACACCCCAACCGTGACAAGAATGGCAATCAACGAAAGCACCAGAACCTGATTCATCAGCGGTGCTTCGGAGACGATCCCAAGCGTAATCGCCACAATTTCGGCCGAGAGGATGAAATCGGTACGAACCGCGCCTTTGATTTTATCGCGCTCGAACGTTTTTGGATCCTGCGCGGCCAGCGCTTCCAGACGCTGCTGGCGCATCTCGGGGGTGTCTTTCTCTTTGCGCGCCGCAAGCATATGAAGCACCTTTTCGGCGCCCTCGAAGCACAGGAACGCCCCGCCAATCATCAGCAGAGGCGTAATGGCCCAGGGGATAAAGGCGCTGATGAGCAGCGCCAGCGGAACGAGGATCACCTTGTTAATAAAGGACCCTTTCGCTACGCCCCACACCACCGGCAGCTCACGGTTCGCCCGCACGCCGGTCACCTGTTGCGCGTTCAGCGACAAATCGTCTCCCAGTACCCCGGCGGTTTTTTTCGCCGCCAGTTTTCCCATCACCGAAATGTCATCCAGCAAGGTGGCGATATCGTCCAGTAATGTTAATAAGCTACTTCCTGCCAAAATCTCTATCCTTCTTTTTTTGCTAATTAAGTGAATAGTATGGAACAAAACTCACCGCCCGGAAACTGGCACCTCGCGTCAACAAAAATTTCACATAACCAGCCCAATTAAAGCGCTCGCCAGCGAGATAGTTTTGGCGTTAACTATGAGCGACCTTTTTATTCCGTCGTGAGGGACTATGCGTTTCCGGCATTTATTACCGCTCATTGGAGCGCTTTTCTCCCTGTATATCATCTGGGGATCCACCTATTTTGTCATTCGCATTGGCGTGGAGAGCTGGCCCCCGCTGATGATGGCAGGCGTTCGCTTCCTTGCAGCCGGCGTGCTGCTGTTGACGTTTCTGCTGCTGCGCGGCCATAGGCTTCCGCCTCTGCGCCCCCTGCTTAACGCCGCCCTGATCGGCCTGCTGCTGCTGGCGGTGGGCAACGGTGCGGTAACCGTTGCCGAACATCAGAACGTGCCGTCGGGGATCGCCGCGGTAGTTGTCGCGACCGTGCCGCTGTTTACGCTCTGCTTTAGTCGTCTGTTCGGGATCCGCACCCGCAAGCTCGAATGGCTGGGCATCGCGATTGGGCTTGCGGGCATCATCATGCTTAACAGCGGCGGTAACCTGAGCGGGAATCCGTGGGCTGCGGTGATGATCATGATCGGCTCCATGAGCTGGGCCTTCGGCTCGGTCTACGGCTCCCGCATTGAACTGCCTTCCGGGATGATGGCGGGTGCCATTGAGATGCTCGCGGCAGGGATCGTGCTGCTGATTGCCTCCACCCTGGCGGGAGAAAAACTGACGGCAATGCCAGGCCTCTCTGGTTTCCTGGCCGTCGGGTATCTGGCGCTGTTTGGCTCGATTATCGCCATCAACGCCTATATGTACCTGATCCGCAACGTCTCCCCGGCGGTTGCCACCAGCTACGCCTACGTTAACCCGGTGGTTGCCGTGCTGCTGGGTACCGGTTTCGCTGGCGAAGTGCTTTCGCCAATTGAATGGCTGGCGCTGGGTGTGATTGTTTTTGCCGTGGTGCTGGTCACGCTGGGTAAATATCTGCTGCCCGCGAAGCCAATTGTCACGCCGTGTGGGGTGGAAAAACCGTGATCGGGTGAATGCCCTGGGTGTCGATCTGCGCGGCCTGACCGCCGCCGCAGATCCACTCTTCCAGCCGTTCCGTCAGTTCCACATCATTCAACTTCATTTTTCCGCGCAGCGCGCACTCCCAGACAATCAGCACCCGCCAGCCCTGGGCGTAAAGCTGCGAAACGTCGCGTTTATCCCGCTCGACGTTCCTGCCAATCTTCTCCAGCCAGAACTCGGTGCGCGTCGCCGGGACTTTAAACAGATAGCAGTCGTGATGATGCCAGAAACAGCCGTGGGTAAAGATGATGCACTGATACGCGTCGATCACGAAATCAGGACGCCCGGCAAGCGTGGCATCCTGAACCCTGAATTCAAACCCGACGGCGGTCAGGAGGCCAGCGACCCGTTTTTCAATCGCGGTATCACGCGTGCCGATGGCGCGCATGTTCTTGCTGCGCGTGGCCTTATTGTGAACGTCCGCCATTGACGGCCTCACTCTGACGAAGCTGAACGGCCTTGCTGATGCGAGAGGCCAGCAGTTTTGCGACGGCGGCGAAAGCCGGCACCACCACCGAGTTGCCAAACTGGCGGTAGGCCTGGGTGTCCGACACCGGGATGCGAAAACGGTAGCCCTGTGGCGTCTCAAACCCCATTAAGCGGGCGCACTCGCGCGGGGTTAAGCGTCTTGGCCGGTGCTGCTGATTCTGCGGATCGTCGAAATCTTTTTCACCCAGCGCCTTATCCCAGCCGCGATCGATAAGAATTTCCGCGCCATCTTTGTAGTAGCGCGCCGACAGCGTGCGCGTCACGCTGTCGGGATTAAGCGGATTAACCATGCCAAACCCAAAGCCGTTGCCTTTTGCCTGATGCTTTTTGGCATAACGATAGAGGTATTTCCACAGCACCGGCGTCAGAATAAATTTCGCATCAACGGCGGGCTCCAGCAGCTCGGCCACCGTCGGACGACGCGCCGGATAGAGCGAGGGCAAATCACGCAGCGTAAAGTCGCCTTTCAGATTGAGATCGCGGCGGAAACCCACCAGCACGATGCGTTCGCGGTGCTGTGGCAGGAAGTGTTTGCCGTCGATAATTTTCGGATCGTCCGGCCCCATATCCTCTGCATCCGCCACGTCGTAGCCCAGCTCATCCAGGGTTTGCATAATAATGCGGAAGGTTTTGCCCCCGTCATGGCTCTTTAAATTCTTAACGTTCTCCAGCACAAAAATCGCCGGGCGACGGGCATCAATAATCCGGGCAACATCAAAGAACAGCGTGCCTTGCGTATCGCAGGCAAAGCCGTGCGCGCGCCCCAGCGCGTTCTTCTTCGATACGCCAGCCAGCGAGAACGGCTGGCACGGGAAACCGGCCAGCAGCACATCGTGCGCCGGAATGGTGTTACGGATGTGTTCGGCGGCCTCTTCGTCGCTGATGCCGGTTTTATGGCTCAGGGTGACGTCACGAATATCCGCATTGAACTGGTGCGCGTCGGGGTCGCAGTACCAGTTCGCTTTATAGGTGCGCACGGCATGTTTGTTCCATTCGCTGGTGAACACGCACTGCCCGCCAATGGCTTCAAAGCCATGGCGAATGCCGCCGATGCCGGCAAAGAGATCGATAAAGCGAAAAGCATAATTCGGATGCGCGGCAGGAGGACGCGGCAGCAAATTTTGCAGGTAGCGGAACTCGCCGTCGCTGAGGCGGTGACCTGCCCTGTCGCTTATCAGCAGCCGTTTGAGTATCGCCGGGCTCCAGTGGCTCTCGCCATGGGCCTCCAGCTGGTTTGCCAGCGTTTTAGCATCGTACATTTCCAGCAGCTGACGCAGGAGTGCCTGCACGGCTGCCGTTGATTTCTCAACCCGCTCGGGCGCGGGCACAGTCACTGATCGATTTTCCTGCATTCTCTTAACCGGGCAATAAAGACAGAAAACAGAGTACCACAGTTCAGGATCGCAGACTGCGACGGAAATGGTTCAGCACCTGGCTATCTGTTCCGAGGTAATCCCCCTGTAATTCGGCACTCAGCTTCGCCATAAACTGGATCAGGAAATCAGCATTGTGACGCGCAAGCTCCCGGCCTCGCGCGGTTTGCATGGTGTCCGGCAGGCGCAGGAGTTTGGTCTGAAAGTGGTCGAGCGCGAAGGTTTTATCATCCAGCGCTCGCGCCCCGGCAAACGGGTCGTCGGCGTCAAACAGCGCGACGCCCAGCGCCCCCGACACGGCAAACACACGCGCCAGGCCAATGGCGCCCAGCGCCTCCAGCCGGTCAGCGTCCTGCACGACTTTCGCCTCTGTACTCTGCGGCGCAATGCCCGCACTGAAGCTGTGCGCCTCGATAGCGTGCTCAACTGCCGCATAGCGCTCTGCCGGAAAGTCCGGAAACGCGCCGCTCAGGATCTCGCGCGTTTTGCGCGCCGCCAGCCGCGAGGACTGACTCCGCTCGGGATGGTTTTTCGGCAGGCTGACAATGTCGTGGAAGTAGCAGGCGGCCAGCACGACCAGCGGATCGGCGCCCTCCCCGGCCATGATGGTCTGCGCGGTCATCCAGACGCGGCGAAAATGCGCAATATCATGCGCCGCGTCCTCGGTAGAATGATTTTCATTGAGCCAGCGTTCAAAGCGGTGCTGCCACTGCGCATGTTCCATTATGACGTCCTGTAGTTCGAAAGCGTGAAATTATAATATATCCAAATGGAAGACTTTAAAAAATAGAATTGCGAAATACTTAATAATAATTACCCGCTATATTTTCAAAGCATTAATTCACGTGAAAAATAAAGAGATAAAAAGAAATATTTTGTAATATCTTTACTATTTTAATTACATTTATTTTTGAACCTAAATAACTATCCATAGAATAGTATCGGCCATGTAATTACGGAGAGTAATTACATATATTCAGACAATTTATATTTAAAGGGAATATATAATGAAAAGAAAAGTTCTGGCAATGCTTGTACCCGCTTTATTAATGGCTGGCGCAGCCAATGCGGCTGAGATGTACAACAAAGACGGCAACAAGGTCGACCTGTACGGCAAGGTTGATGCGCGCCACACCTTCTCAGACAACGCGGGCGACGACGGCGATGAAACCTACGTTCAGATTGGTTTCAAAGGCGAAACGCAGATTACTGACGATCTGGTCGGCTTCGGCCAGTGGGAATATAAAACCTACGCAAACGACACCGAAGACGCTGGCGATACCTCTTTTAACCGTCTGGCATTCGCGGGCCTGAAATATGGCGATTTCGGCTCGTTTGATTACGGCCGTAATTACGGCGTCGTGTATGACGTTGAAGCCTGGACCGATATGCTGCCGGTATTTGGTGGTGATTCCTACACCTGGACCGACAACTATATGGTTGGTCGTACTAACGGCGTGGCGACCTACCGTAATAATGATTTCTATGGTCTGGTCGACGGTCTTAATTTTGCGCTGCAATACCAGGGCGCGAATGAAGGCGCCAATGCAAACGAAGATCAGGAAGGCACCAAAAACGGCCATGATGACGTTCGTTTCCAGAACGGCGACGGCTTCGGCATGTCTTCCACCTATGATTTCGATTTTGGCCTGACGCTGGGTGCGGCGTATTCTTCCTCTGACCGTACCAACGACCAGGTAAGTGCGGGTAGGAATGATGCCCACTTTGCTGGCGGTGAAAGAGCCGAAGCATGGACCTTTGGGGCTAAATACGATGCCAATAATGTCTATCTCGCGATGATGTACGCTGAAACGCGCAACATGACCCCATACGGTGATTACGGTATCGCGGATCAGACTCAGAACTTCGAAGCAGTTGCACAATACCAGTTCGACTTCGGTCTGCGTCCATCTCTGGCATGGGTTTACTCTAAGGGTAAAGACATGACTTATCCAGGCTACGCTGGCAACCCTCAGGGCCAGAAAGGCGATATGGATCTGGTTAACTACATCGACGTGGGCATGACCTACAGCTTCAACAAGAACTTCTCCACCTACGTTGATTATAAAATCAACCTGCTGGACGAAGATGACGCCTTCTACAATGACAACGGTATTGCAACCGATGACATCGTTGGCGTCGGCATGACCTACCAGTTCTAATCCGCACAAACAGTAAAGCCCGCAATGCGGGCTTTTTTATTTACGGCGCTTCCTGCAAGGCCAGGCGAATAAACCCGTTATTCTGCACCAGCAGCTCATGGGCTTTCCACGCATCCAGTCCCGTCAGCACCATCAGTACCGCCGTTTTACACTGGTGGTTACAGCTTTCCAGCGCGGCCTTCGCCTGCGCCCGGGAACATCCCCCGGCTTCCATCACAATGGCAATCTGTCGCTCGGCCCATTTGGTGCTGCTTGCTTCCAGATCGACGCGCAGGTTGCTGTACACCCGTCCGGTCCGTACCGCCAGACCGGTGGTAACCATATGCATAATCATGCTTTGCGCAATGCCCGCTTTGGTGTTGGCATACCCGGCAACCACGTCAGCCCCTAGCTCGGGCGCAATGACCATGCTCGCCAGCTGCGCCGCTTCACTTTGAGCATCCTCCGTAATGAGCGCGACCGTTGAGCCCAGAGACCACGCATGACGCATCGCGCCCCACACCCAGGGCGTTTTGCCGCTGACGGACAGCGCCAGCATCATGTCGTGCTCGCCAAAATCAATGGTCTGGAGATCGGCAACGCCGCGCGCGTAGCTTGCGGCGTTATCGCCTGCTGTGATCGCAATAACGGGATGTTTTCCCGGCGCGAACGCTTCTGCCGCCTGCTCCGCCACGCGTCCGGACGCGCCCGCGCCGGTCAAAATCAGACGTCCGCCGTGACTCAGGGTCGCCGCCGCGTTATCTACCACGCGGGCCAGCATCGTCATGTGAGGGGTAAGTGCAGAAGCGATTTGCGCGTCATCCTGATGAATGACGTTAAGCATATCCAGCGTGGATAATCTGTCGATGTTCGTCGTGCTGGCCTGCCGTCTTTCCCTGGCCGTACCGGTAAGCATAATGCTCATAAACTGCCTCCTTATTATGAGTACCCACACACTATAAAGTGTTTTATATAGGTCACCTGAGAGGAGGCTCACGAAACGCCTCTCTTTACATGGCTTTATGAAATGGCCTTCATCAGCGATAATTAGCCCTTTCTTTTTCATCGCGGAGTGTTAATGAGCGATTTGCGGCCCTTCCCCCCGATGCGCAAGCGTCCTATGAAGCTGAATACGCTGGTTACGCTGATGGTGTGCGCCATTATCGGCTCTGTGCTGCTGGTAGTGTTCGCGCTGTACTCCGTGCAGATCACCCGCGCCACGCGCGATGACGTGAAGGATACCGCGCTGGGTATTGCCCGAACGCTGGCCGACAGCCCCGATATCAAGCGTGGCCTGATGGCCTCACCCCAGGCCGGCATCATCCAGCCGATTGCCCAGGCGGTGACGAAGCGCAACGACCTGCTGTTTACCGTGGTCACCGATCTGCGCGGTGTTCGTTATTCCCACCCCAATGAAGCGCTGTTAGGGTTGCATTTTATCGGCGACGATCTGACGCCTGCCCTGGAAGGGAAAGAGAATGTCTCCGTTAACCGCGGCGCGCTCGCGGAAGCGCTGCGCGTCTTTACGCCCGTGTATGACGATCGGCACGACCAGATCGGCGTAGTGGTGGTAGGGATTTCGCTGAATAAGGTGGAAGATCAGATTGCCCGCGGACGGCTCAACGCCGTGTGGACCATCCTGTTCAGCGTTCTGATGAGTTCACTGGCGATATGGGGCCTGGTCCGGGTGCTGAAACGCATACTCTTCGGGCTGGAGCCTTACGAGATCTCCGCCCTCTTTGAGCAGCGTCAGGCCATGTTACAGTCCCTGCGAGAAGGCGTGATGGCCGTGGATATGCACGGTCGCGTGACGATGATTAACCACACCGCCAGAGAAATTTTACTCCTGACCTCGGGCCAGCACTCCGAAAGCAGCAGTGAACCGCTGCTGGCCAGCCTGCGGGAAGTGTCAAAAACCGGCATTGCTCGCCAGGATCAGGAGATCGGCTGTAACGGACGGCTGCTGCTGTGCAACATGGTCCCTGTGAAAAGCCAGAATCAGGTGATCGGGGCGATCAGCACGTTCCGCGATAAAACCGAAATCAGCCAGCTAATGCAGCGTATTGATGGCATGGTCAATTACGTTGATGCCCTGCGCTCGCATACGCATGAGTTTATGAACAAACTGCACGTGATCCTCGGCCTGCTGCACATGAAGCGCTACGATAAGCTGGAGGAGTACATCATCCAGACCGCGCAGAATTATCAGACGGACATCGGAGCGATACAGCGCAAGGTTAAATCGCCGGTCATTGCGGGTTTCCTGCTGGGTAAAATTAACCGCGCCAAAGAGGCCGGAGTGACCCTGACGCTGGCGGAGGAGAGCCAGCTTCCCGATACCACCAATGAAGAGCAGGTTGCGGTGCTGATCACCGTGCTGGGCAATTTAATCGAAAATGCCCTGGATGCGATGGAAGGTCAGCCGGAAGGCGAGATCGGCCTGCTGCTCCATTACCAGAACGGCTGGCTGAGCGGAGAGGTCAGCGATGACGGCCCCGGGATTGATCCCGAGCGGCTGGAGGCTATTTTTACAAAGGGCTACTCAACAAAAGGTGAAAACCGCGGCGTTGGGCTGTTCCTTGCACGTCAGCAGATCCAGAACCTGGGCGGCGATATTACCGTCGAGTCGGAGCCTGGCGTATTTACCCAATTTTTTGTTCAGATCCCCTGGGATAGCGAGAGGAATATCGCGTGATAAATGTGTTAATTGTCGATGATGACGCCATGGTAGCCGACCTCAACCGTCTGTATGTAAACCGCGTTGAGGGTTTTAGCTGCTGCGGCGTCGCGTCCACGCTCAACCAGGCCGAGGCGCTGATCGCAAACCCTGGCCAGCCGATCGATCTGGTGCTGCTGGATGTCTATATGCAGCAGGATAACGGGCTGGATCTGCTGCCCATCATCCGCGCGTCGGGCCGCCCGATCGACGTCATCATGATCTCGTCGGCGTCCGACGCCGCGACGATCCAGACGTCGATGCACTATGGCGTGGTGGATTACCTGATTAAGCCGTTCCAGTTTCCGCGCTTCGAAGAGGCGCTGAACGGCTGGAAAGCCAAGCGCAGCCTGATGGGGTCGCATCAGTATTATGAACAGGCCGATGTCGACAGGCTGATCCACGGCGGCGCGCCGGAGCTGGCCGACAGCAAAAAATTACCGAAAGGATTAACCCCGCAGACGCTGCGCACGATTTGCCAGTGGATCGACAGCCATCCGGAAATGGAATTTTCCACTGACGATCTGGCGAATGCGGTCAACATTTCGCGCGTTTCCTGCCGCAAATACCTGATCTGGCTGGCACAAATTAATATCCTGTTTACCAGCATTCACTACGGCGCGACCGGCAGACCGGTGTATCGCTACCGTTTACAGCCGGAACAGGTCGGGCTGCTCAAACAGTACTGCCAGTAATGCGGTAGCTGTCGTCCAGAAGGGTAAAGCGGAAGTGGTGCATCGAGGAGATCACCACTTCTTTCGTTTTGGTGACAAAGATGGCTTCAATATCGGGGCGAGAGCGCAGCGCGGCACACCCCTTCTCCACGCCCATGCCGTAGATTAGCGTGGTCCAGATATCGCCGTCGATGGAGTCTTTCGACACAATCGTCACGCTGTCCAGTTCGTTATCCAGCGGGTAGCCGGTGCGTGGGTTAAGAATGTGATGATAGCGTTTGCCGTTCTGCTCAAAGTAGCGCTCATAGGTGCCTGACGTCACGACCGACCGGTTCTCTACCGTCATCGACCCAATCAACGCGTCTCCGGCAAACGGTTTTTTCAGGCCGACGCGCCAGCCGCCCTCCGGCGAGCCTAACGTCTGGATGTTGCCGCCGAGATTAATTAACCCCAGCTCAACCCCCTCTTTGCGCAGAAGGTCCCGGACCCTGTCAGCGATATAGCCTTTGGCGATCGCGCCCAGGTCAATCTCCATTCCTGGGCGAGTGAGAAACACGCTACTGCTGGCTTCATCCAGCACCACGTCCGCAGGATGCGTGATGTTCAGCAAGGCAGCGATCTCGTCTGCGGGCGGCACGACGTCCCCCTTAAAGCCAATTTTCCAGCGTTTGACCAGTGGGCCGATCGCCAGATTAAACGCACTGTCTTCCATCTGGCTGGCCGCTTTCGCGCAGCGGATCAGGTCAAACACCGGGCGACTGACGGCAACCGGATGCTGACCGGCAGCATGGTTGATGTTCATCACCTGCGAATGCGCGCGGTTGACGGTAAGGAGATCTTCGTACTGTTTGATCAGGCGAAACACGTGAGAGGCGAGCGCTTCGTCGTGGGAAAAGAGTTTCAGAAGGATGGGCGAGCCCATCAGAACGGCGGAGTAGCTGTAAACGCGATGGCTATCAGGCATTACATGAGTCCTCATATGTAGCCCCGGCAGGCACCGCGCCGCCGGGGAAACAGGAGCCTTACCGTGTTTTCGAACGCATAGCCGCCTGATGTCCTGCTAGCGTACCAAAAATAATGATATCTGCCACCGCGTTACCGCCGATGCGGTTACCGCCGTGGATGCCCCCGACAACCTCACCCGCAGCAAACGCCCCTGGCAATACGTTGTGGTTGCTGTCCAGCACGCAGGTATCGGTATTGATGGTCACACCGCCCATGGTGTGGTGTACGCCCGGTGCAATCTGAATGGCGTAGAACGGCCCTTCGTTGATGGGCGCGCGCAGCGCGGTGGTGCGGCCGAAATCATCGTCGTGCTGTTTTTCCACAAAACCGTTGTAGCGTTCCAGCGTTGCCAGGAACTGGTGGTGATCCATCCCGAGCGCTTCCGCCAGGGCTTTTGGCGAGCTGGCGCTGGTCACGAAGCCTTTCGCGATGTACTCATCCGCCGCTTTGTTTTTAGCCCGGACATGCTCGTCAAAGACGATGTAAGCGTATTTCTCCGGCAGCGCGATGATTTGCGCCGAAACTTTATCGCGGGTCTCCATTTCGTTGAAGAAGCGGTTCCCCTGCTGGTTGACCAGAATCGCCCCGCCGCCGCGGATGGATTCGGAAATCAGGTACGACGTTTTCTGCTCCACGGTTGGGTGGATCTGAATCTCGCCCATATCCACGGTGCCCGCGCCAATACGTTCCAGCAGCGCGATACCGCCGCCGGTTGCGCCTTTGTGGTTAGTCGTCACGAACCCTTCCAGGTCCGGACGGTATTTCACCACCATCTGGCTGTTGGCGCTGAAGCCGCCCGTTGCGACAATCACGCTTTTGGTTGCCACGGTGAGGGTTTCGTTCTCTTCGGTGGTCAGACGCACGCCGGTGACTTCGCCATTTTCAAAGATGATGTCGCTGACGGCAGTATCCAGCATCACTTCGATGTTGCGTTTGTTGACGTTACGCACCAGGCCGCTGATCAGATACCCGCCTACCGCGGAACCGTCTTTCGGACGGTGCGTACGGTCAATGCTCATCCCGCCGGTGGTGGTGATGTCGTTCAGCATAATGCCGCGCGTGGCCAGCCACTCAATCGCCTCCGGCGCGTTCTCCACGAAGCGACGCAGCAGTTCAGGGTTGTTCTTGTTGCCGCCGCCTTTCAGGCTTTCCTGGTAGAACAGCTCTTTGCTGTCCTGGATACCTTTCACGCGCTGGAAGCGGGTCTCTGCCGCGTTCATCCCTGCCGAGGCTTTAATGGTGTTACCGCCGATGGTTGGCATTTTCTCAACGATCAGCACGCTCGCGCCTTCGTCATGCGCCTGGATCGCCGCCGCCAGCCCTGCACCGCCGCTGCCGACCACGACCACGTCGACGCTTCTGGTTTCATTCGGGTCTGCACCCTCTTCTGCCGCCAGCGCTTTGCTGGATTTCAGCATCGCTTTCGAGACTGCTTTTTTCACCGCCTCGCTCTGGCTGGTTGCGCCGGTGATGGCGTCCACGTGCGGGGTATTGGCATCCAGAATGCGGGTACGGATCTCTTCGAAGCTGGTGACAAACTCCACGTCTTCGCTCGGGCCTGAGGCCAGCTCGATATCAGCGATGCGATCGGTTTCGAGACTGACGTTGATCACCAGCTCGTTGGCATCGTCCTGCACTTTTTCAACGAAGGTGCCCGGTTTGAACTTCGATTCACCCATGCTCATGTCGCGGATCATCGCCTCTACCAGCGAGAAGCGCCACAGCGGTTCCGGGATGTTCAGCTCTTCGCGTCGGGTACTGTCCATAAACAGCTCAAGGCTTTCGCCCGCCGCGATGCGATCGGTCCAGTCCGGGTAGGCGATAGTGGCGCGGCCTACGGCAATCAGGTCGTAGCCATGATCCAGCGCTTCATTCACATCGGCAGCATTCACCACGCCGCCGACGCCCATTACCGGTACCTGTGCCAGCGTGTCAGAACGCATCGCGCAGTATTTTTCGATAAGCGGCGTCGGATCCTGCGTGTCGACGATAGATGGACGCAGGGCGGCACCAAGGGAGAAGTGAAGATAATCCACCCCGCGTGCGGCCAGTTTTTCCAGCAGATACAGGGTGTCTTCGAAGCGAATGCCCGGGACTTCCAGCTCTTCCGGAGAGAAACGGTAGCCAATGATGAACGCGTCGTCCGCGTACTGGCGCACCATCTTGTGGGTAATGTCCAGCACCGCCAGCGGGAATTTCGCGCGGTTATCGCGGCTGCCGCCCCACTCGTCGTCGCGCTGGTTGGAATTCGGGGAGTAGAACTGCTGGATCAGATAGGTATTCGCCCCGTGAATTTCGACGCCGTCAAAGCCAGCCTGAATCGCGCGGCGTACGGCGTCGCCAAACTTGCCGATCATGCCTTCCACTTCTTCTGAGGTCAGGGCAACCGGCGTCGCGGCACCGTCACGCGGCGCGGCAACCGCGCTTGGGCCAACCGGCGTGCGACCCCCAATCAGTTTTGGGTCGACCATACGGCCGCCGTGGTAGATTTGCAGAAGGGCTTTAGAGCCTTTGGATTTGATAGCGTCAGCGATTTTCGCCAGCCCGGCGATTTTCTCGTCGTTATCAATCCCAATTGCACCCGGGAACGCCAGGCCGAGATCGTCAACAAAACAGCACTCAACGATAATGGTGCCGATGCTGCCAGCGCGGGCGCGATAGTACTCCACCAGCTCGCTGGTCACGGTGCCATCGTAATAACCGGTACAGGTTGTCATTGGGGCCATTAACAAACGGTTTTTGAGTTCAGTACCATTCGGTAATGTGAAGGGGCTTAAAATTCGTTCGTTAGTGCTCATAATAGAAACTCCAAACTTTAAAATTAAGAATTCGGTATCGGGATCGTTTTATTTCGTATTTTTTGCCGATGTCATGGAAGTAATATAATGCTTTTTTTAGTTTCCAAAGATATTACGTTAGTTAATAAACTATTTAATCCCTGCGGTAACATTAATAACACATTGGTGTTAGCAGGAATGTTTCACCCATTCACATTAATTTAAAAAAAGTTAAATCATCAAAGGTCAAACCAATACACCTACACCAATAGAAATCCATATAAATCAAAAACTAACATAAATACCAATTTTAAAATGTTATAAATTTGATACATGAAATGCGTAAAACCAGCGAATAACCACACTACTC
>NZ_JADBQL010000019.1:0-133661 GCF_014895905.1 Enterobacter cloacae complex sp. P15RS
GGTTTTTTGCTTTGTGCGCCAGAAAATGCCGGGTGGCGGCACCGCCTGACCGTGCCTACAATTGTTAAAACGCTTTTAACAATGGTGCTGCTTTGATACGTCCCTTTGATTACCAACAAGATTTTGCCAACATTAATTTCCGTGACCATCCAGAGCTGTATCAGGTGGGGCGGGGAGAGCAGGGTGTGCTCATGGTGGAACCTTACAAAAGCGAAATCCTTCCGCACTGGCGATACAAAAATGCTGAAGTTGCAGCGCGATCGGCGAAAGAAATTTACGCCCTGTTTGAAGAATATCGTCAGCAAAACGACTTTGTGGGTATGGATATGGCGCGTAAATTCATTCAGATGGGCTATACCCGCGCCAGGCGATACGCCAATCATAAAGGCGGTAAAAAGTACGATGAGAAGCGCCAGGTCAAACCGCTGGATTGCGATCCCGTAAAAGCAGAAGCCGCCGCGGTCTTCAAAAAGTGGTGGGATAAAATTCGGGCAGATGAAGATTATTTGCAGCGAAAAAAGGCGCATCAGCAGAAGTGGGGATAATTACTACGTCCGCTAATAATTCGATACCTGATCGAGTTCACAAAACGTAATGAAACATATTAGAAACATTTTATTTACCTAACGATTCGTTTTAAATCCGGTTTTACTGTTTGTGGGCAATGGCCCGCAATGTGAGACAGGGGATTTTAAAATGACAGAAACCGTAGCCAGTGCAGATACGGATAACACCAATTTGGCAAATAAGGATACCCGTCGTCGGGTTTGGGCAATCGTTGGGGCCTCATCGGGAAACCTCGTAGAGTGGTTTGACTTTTACGTCTATTCATTCTGTTCACTCTACTTTGCGCATATCTTTTTCCCGTCAGGGAATACCACCACTCAGCTTTTGCAAACCGCAGGCGTTTTTGCCGCCGGGTTCCTGATGCGCCCTATCGGTGGATGGCTGTTCGGCAGGATCGCAGACAGAAAAGGGCGCAAGACCTCCATGCTCATCTCCGTATGCATGATGTGCGTCGGCTCTCTGGTGATTGCCTGCCTGCCCGGATATGACACTATCGGAACATGGGCACCCGCATTGCTGCTGCTGGCTCGTCTGTTCCAGGGGCTGTCAGTCGGTGGCGAATACGGCACCAGTGCGACATACATGAGCGAAGTGGCGGTTGAAGGCCGAAAAGGTTTCTATGCATCATTTCAGTATGTGACCCTCATTGGCGGACAGTTGCTGGCGTTACTGGTTGTGGTGATCCTGCAACAAATCCTTAGCGATGAAGATTTGCGCGCCTGGGGCTGGCGCATCCCGTTTGCTATGGGCGCTGCCCTGGCGGTTGTCGCCCTGTGGCTACGCCGTCAGCTTGATGAAACCTCTCAACAGGAGGTCAGGGCGCTGAAGGAGGCGGGCTCAATGAAGGGGCTCTGGCGAAACCGCAAAGCATTTTTGATGGTGTTAGGTTTTACCGCCGCGGGCTCGCTAAGTTTCTATACCTTCACCACCTACATGCAAAAATATCTGGTTAACACCACGGGCATGCATGCAAACGTTGCGAGTGTCGTCATGACGGTGGCGTTACTCGTCTTTATGCTTATCCAGCCGATTGTCGGCGCGCTGTCGGACAAAATAGGTCGCCGCACCTCCATGCTGATCTTTGGCGGCATGCTCACCCTGGGTACCGTTCCGCTTTTGACTGCGCTACAGCAGACAACGTCGCCGTATGCCGCTTTCGCGCTGATCATGGTGGCACTCATCATTATCAGTTTTTACACGGCAATCAGCGGCATTTTGAAAGCGGAAATGTTTCCCGCACAGGTGAGGGCGCTGGGTGTAGGCCTGTCATATGCGGTCGCGAATGCCCTGTTCGGCGGTTCGGCGGAATATGTCGCGCTCTCACTTAAGTCGTGGGGCAGTGAAACGACCTTCTTCTGGTATGTCACCGTAATGGGAGCGCTGGCGTTTATTGTCTCGCTGATGCTGCATCGCAAAGGAAAAGGTATCCGCCTTTAATAATGTGCCATCTGCCAGACGGCGTAGCCGGTTGTTGCGCCGGCTACGTCCCACGCAAAATCTTTCCAGCTCCAGCCGCTTCCTGAGGGGCGGCTATCCCAAAGCTCTTTCGATGCCCCCATGCTTATGGAGAACATCAGGCCCATTGTGGCGCTTCGATCCCGGCTATATCCCTGGTGCAGCGCATACTCATTGCCCGCAGCGGACAACATTGCAGACGCCAGAAAGTGTTGAGCTTTGTCCTGACCCGACCAGCTATCATTCGCCATATGGCTGCAACCGGTCAGGAAAAGAGGGATTATCAGGAAAGGCGTACGCATTAACAGGCTCCATAAAAAAGCCCCGTCAGTGACAGGGCCCGGGAATTACAGAATACGGCTAATGAGGCGATCGATACGGATCCGACGTAGACGGCGAATCAGCTTGCGAACTTTCACCGGATAATCCGCGATGCTTTGCAGATCGCGGTAATGACGAACCACTGTGGTATGCGTGCGTATAAGCTCCAGCTCACGATCGCGTTTCGCGGCTAATGCATGCTGAGGATCGTGAATCAGGATGGCATTCTCCAGATCCAGACGCCAGGCGCGCGGGTTCAGGTTATTACCGGTCAACAGCATCCACTCATCATCGACCCACATCCCTTTGAGATGATAGCTGTTATCTTCATCTTTCCAGAGACGCACGACCAGCTGGTCCGTGTTCACGTAGTACTGTAAACGGCTCAGGAAGCGACGCAGGTTAATCTCATAAAGATAAGGCAGTGCGCCGATGATCTTGAAAGGCTGATCTTCCGGAATGAAAAAGTCGTTTGCCGTTTTATCTCCGACGATGATTTCCACCTTTTTACCCTCACGCAGCAGCTGAATAATATTGCGCACCAGAACGGCGGGAAGGTTGAAGTATGGGGTGCAGATAGTGAGCTTATGCTCCGCGCACGGCATCAAATGGAAAATCGTCTTGTTCAGCAGGCTGGTTTTTCCCAGGCCTACCAGCGGCGTAACGGACAGCTCTTCATTACTGGCGTCACCCTGGAAACGATAAACCGCATCGCGCAGCTCCTGGCGGAAGGAGCGAACGTCGTTTTTAATTTCCGGGCTTTTCGGGCGATGAGGATCGTCAAGACGGTGGACACCCCGGCCATGAACCAGGTTTTTATCCACCCAGTTGAACATGATGTCGGCCATCTGCGGATTGCGAATCAGATGGTAGCGATCGTAACGGTATTTATCGAGCTGATGGAGATAAACATCATTCAGGCTGGCGCCGCTGTAAAGGACGCTGTCATCAATGATAAATCCTTTGAAATGAAGAACGCCAAGCGCTTCACGGGTATTCACGGGCACGCCATACACCGGAATATCGATCCCCGGGTTCTCCTGGGCCGTGCGGCAATACCAGTCAGCGTTAGTGTTCGAGGCGGCCGCGCCAATACGGCCACGCTGCGCGCGGTGCCAGTCAACCAGCACACGAACGTCCAGTTCCGGACGTTGGCGTTTCGCTTCATAGAGCGCGTTCAGGACAGCACGCCCACCTTCATCCTGTTCAAGATAGAGCGCCACAATGCAGATACGTCGCGTCGCGCTGGCAATCTTTTCCAGAAGCGTCTCCCGGAAACGAGCGGGAGCATAAAAGAACTCTACATCATCAACTGACTGAGAAATCTTCGGTAGTTGAGCAAGGTGTTGTTGATGTTTATTACGCTTAAATTTTGACAACATCACAGTGCGTTTCTTCTCTGTTCATTGAAGGGTTGTCTGTACCAGGCAAACAACATAAGCGGACAATGATACCCCAGTGATGCGAAAAGTGGGTAACATTTCCAGAAGCTTACTCGTGTTTATCCGTTGATGTCAGGCTGAGGGACAGGGAGACAATGCCTTCATCCAGCTGGATATCAACGTCAAAACCGAGCTTCCGCGCCAGGGTCACCATACCCCGATTATTTGGCATAGTAATGCCGTTCAGGCGTGACAATCCGTGATCGCGCGTATATCCAATGAGTTTTTCGAGCAGCCGTCTGCCCAACCCCAAACCTTTAAGATCGGAACGCACCAGCACGGCAAACTCCGCATCCACGTTATCCGGGTCGGAAATGGCGCGCGTCACGCCAAGGATCTCCTCTCCCTCTCCGGAGCGGCGAACCGCCACAATCGCCATTTCTCGATCGTAGTCGATCTGGGTCATATTGGCTAAATCGTCGTGGGTAAATTCGTTGATTTCGCTGAAATAGCGATAGTATAAGTCTTCCTTCGTCACCTGCGAGATGAACGCTCGCAGCAGCGGCTCATCTTCCGGCAGGATAGGGCGAAACAGCGCCCGCTCTCCATTTTTCATCTCCACCCACTCTTCCAGATGAAGCGGATAAGGACGAATGGCGAGACGGCTTTCCCGGTCACCGACAAATGGCGCAATTTCCAGCGTCACGTCGAGGGCCGTAAATTCATTTTCGGAAGCGAGGAGTGGGTGGATATCCAGGCGCTGGATCTCCGCACAGTCAACAATGAGGTTAGAGACCTTCACCAGAAACTGGCTTAATCCGGCGATATCAAGCGGCCTCAGAGCGCTTCTCCCGCGGATTTTTTTACTTTTAATGGCCTGAATAATTAAATAACGCGCCAGGTTCATGTTTAGTGGCGGAAGCGCGACAGCCGCCTGTTCTTCAGGCCGCCATTCAACGCCGCCTTCACCCAGCATAATGAGCGGACCAAAAACCGGATCGTGTTCGACCACCACGCGCAGCTCCTGCGCGCCCGCACGGTTAGCCATGCTCTGCACCAGCAGGCCGTGGATCCTGGCCTGTGGCCACGTCATTTTAACGCGATCGATAATGGCATCCGCGGCCTGTTGCACTTCTGTCGCGGTGCGCAGATACAGCATGACGCCCTGCACATCTGATTTGTGCGGAATATCGGGGGAGCGCAGCTTCAGCGCAACCGGATAGCCAATCTGCTCAGCGATATGTACCGCCTCGGCGCTGTCGCCGGCAATCCAGGTGGGCAGCGTTTGCATCCCATAGCTGCCAAGAATGGGTTGCACTTCATGCGTATCAAGCGACGTGGCGCCCTCTTCGATGGCCTGCTGCAATAGCCTGTGCACGTCCACCGAATTTGCTGTGAGGTTGCCCGGCAGGGCTGGCGTTTCACGCAGCTGCTTCTGGTTGCGGCGGTATTCAACCATATGCATAAACGCGGTAATGGTGCCCTCCGGCGTGCGGTAGGTTGGCAGCCCGGCTTCACTGAACAGACGGCGCGCTTCCTGTGAAGAGAACTCGCCGCACCAGTTAGTCAGCAGGGTGACGTATTTGCCGCGCGGATGGTTTCGGACAGCCTCAATCAGCGCGCGTGCGCTTTCACTGCCGGGCGCAGCGGCGCTGGGTGAATGAATGATCATCAGCGCATCGAAATCCTGACTGTCGAGCAGGAGGGAGATCGCCCTGATGTAGCGCTCGCTTGTGGCATCATCGCGTAAATCGAGCGGATTACCGGGAGTAACGCTGCCCGGCAGCACCTCCCGCAGGCGCTGAAGCGTCGCTTCGCCCAGCGTTGCCAGCTTGCCGTTGCGCAGCCACAGTTCGTCCAGCGCCAGTGCGGCGGGAGCGGCACCGTTGCTGACGATCATCAGCTTTTCACCGCGCAGGGGGCGCATGTGGCTCAACGTTTCGACGGCAGAAAAAAGCTCGTGCGTATCCTGAACCCGCAGCAGACCGGCGCGCTGGATCGCGGCATCCCATGCGGGATCCATCCCGGAATGGGAATGCAGCAGGCGCTGCGCCGCCGGGCTGCGCCCGCTTTTGATGACCAGAATCGGTTTATTACGCGATGCGCTACGCGACGCCGACACAAAACGACGGGCGTCGCTCAGGTGCTCAAGATAGAGCAGGATCGCGCTGGTTTTGCTGTCACGCGCCAGGAAATCCAGCAGTTCATCAACGTCAATGTCCAGGCTGTCACCCAGGGCGATGAAGTAGGAAAAGCCCATCTCACGCTGTTGCGCCCAGTCGAGGATCGTATTGGATACCGCAGCCGACTGCGAAATAAAGGCCAGCTTACCTTTACGGATCGGAACCGGGGAGAAGCTGGCATTCAGCCCTTGCCAGGGCGCAAGCAGACCCAGGCTGTTTGGACCAAGAATACGCATCTGGTAGCGGCTGGCGCAGGCCATCAGCTCAGGCTGCTGCTCAGGAGGCGACGAGAGAATAATACAGGTTTTACAGCCTTTCTGGCCGAGCGACTCAAGCAGTTCGAGGTTTCGTTTCGCATGCGTACAGAGCACGGCGAGGTCGGGAACGAACGGTAAACTTTGCACGTCCGGCCACGCCAGCACCCCCTGAACCGCCTTATAGGCGGGCGTAACGGGCATGACCGGGCCATTAAACCCACCAGCCAGCAGATTGCGCATCATCAGAAACCCTGCGCGGTCCGGTTTCATTGAGGCGCCAATAACGGCAATGGATTTCGGACGAAGTAGCGCTTCTAACCCTCTCTGGCTCATGCAGGCCTCCCGTGAATGCAAGCGACCTGATGATTTTAAACGCTTTCTGTCTCAGTTGCTGTGACGCTACCCTTATGAACGGTTTTTCCCGCAAGATAACGTTCGCGGAAGCAGGAGAAGTGACTGCCAAGCGCGCCAGCAGCCCGGGTATCGCCTGCCAGATCCAGTAGCGCAATCGCGACCTCCGCAGTGCAGTACTGGCCGTCGGCATGGGCTTCGCGCAGGCGATAGGCCGAAACGCGCGACAGATCGACGGAAATTACCGGCAGCGCATCAAGATACGGGCTTTTGCGAAACATCTTTCTGGCTTCCGTCCATGTACCGTCGAGCATAATAAACAGCGGCGGTTTACCGGATGGCGGCGCCGAAAGCACCTGACGATGTTCGCCTGCATACGATGCAGGGAAAACGACCATTGGCTGATAGTCCGGGTTTGCCACCAGGTCGAGCAGTGCCTGAGGTGGCTCAGTACGCGACCACTGAAACGCCGCTGTTTCTGGCAGAATATCGGCGATCAGGCGCCCCGTATTGCTGGGCTTCATCGGTTCGGTATCAAACATGACCAGACAAAAGCGGCTTTTCGCCTCGCTCGGCGCAAGCGTTTCGCACAGGCACACCTTCAGCGGTAAAAGGCAGCGCTGGCAGCGGCGAATACGATTGCCTCGGGCCAGAAAAGGGCGGGTGGCGCGAGCAAGGCGCTCGGCGCGTAATTGAAGTACAGCGTTATCAGTCATGGGCGAAAAGGCAGGAAAAACCCCATTTTCGCAGAGGAGAGAACGGGGCACAAGATGTGCCCCGTGAATGTTACAGGGATTCGTTTAACCAGCTGTCGAAAGGCGCTTTTGGCACGGCACCGTTGAGCATGTCGATCACTTCACCATTTTTGAAAATCATAATGGTGGGAATGCTGCGAATGCGAAAACGGGCGCTGAGCTCACGTTCGGCTTCGGTATTCACTTTCACAAAACGCATTTTCCCGCTGCGCTCTTCCGCCACGTCTTCGAAAATTGGCGCAAAGTTGCGGCAAGGGCCGCACCACGGCGCCCAGAAATCGACCACAACAGGCAGATCGTCCTTGAGGAGTTTGTCCAGCGTAGCACCCGTCGCGTTAATGACATCGCCATCAAATAATTCGTGGCCACAACGCCCGCATTTCGCACCGTCATCCATCCGATCGTCCGGAATGCGGTTTAAAGCCTGACAGTTGGCACATACGGTATTCATAACTAACCTCTGATAGAGCCGTGGAACAACGGCAGAACGCCGATAATGTTTCTGATATGTTACATATTATCAGTGAGCCTGTATGAAACGACAACGCGTTTTATTCAATGGGAACAATAGTCACAGGCTTTTGTACGAAATTATGGCTATGAGCTTGCACATCGGGTAATCTGCGCGCTTCGCGCAGCGCTGGTGGAGAAAAGCATGAACGACGAAATGAAAAACAAAAGCGGCAAGGTCAAAGTGATGTATGTCCGCAGTGATGATGACTCTGATAAACGCACCCAAAATCCGCGTACCGGAAAGGGTGGCGGGCGTCCAGCGTCTTCTCGTGCAGACGGTGGCCGTCGCCCCGCCCGCGATGACAGAAATAACCGCGGTGATGACCGCAAACGTGATGACCGTAAGCGTGACGATCGCAAACGCGACGATGTTGTCCGCGACGGTGGATCGCCATGGCGTACCGTTTCGCGCGCGCCGGGTGAAGAGGCGACTGAAAAGGCCGATCACGGCGGTATCAGCGGAAAAAGCTTTATCGATCCGGAAGTGCTGCGTCGTCAGCGTGCGGAAGAGACCCGTGTATACGGCGAGAACGCCTGTCAGGCCCTGTTCCAGAGCCGCCCGGAGTGTATCGTTCGCGCATGGTTTATCCAGAGCGTGACCCCGCGCTTTAAAGAAGCGCTGCGCTGGATGGCGGCGAACCGCAAAGCCTACCACGTGGTTGACGATGCCGAGCTGACTAAAGCGTCCGGTACTGAACACCACGGCGGCGTCTGCTTCCTGATCAAAAAACGTAACGGTACTACCGTGCAGCAGTGGGTCAGCCAGGCGGATGCCGATGACTGCGTGCTGGCGCTGGAAGATGTGGGTAACCCGCATAATCTGGGTGCAATGATGCGTAGCTGCGCGCACTTTGGCGTGAAAGGCGTGCTGTTACAGGATGCCGCGCTGCTGGAATCCGGTGCGGCAATCCGTACCGCGGAAGGCGGTGCAGAGCACGTTCAGCCGATCACCGGCGACAGCGTGCTGGAAGCCCTCGAGCAGTTCCGTAAAGCGGGCTACACCATTGTCACTACCTCAAGCCGTGCCGCAACGCCGCTGTTCAAAGCGACGCTGCCACGCAAAATGGTGCTGGTGTTAGGCCAGGAGCGTGATGGTTTGTCTGATGCGGCACTCTCCAGCGCTGACCTGAGCGTCTCTATCGACGGTACAGGCAACGTTGAAAGCCTGAACGTCTCCGTTGCGACCGGCGTACTGCTGGCGGAATGGTGGCGTCAGAATAAAGCATAAGCCTTTGTGCTGATTGAATGCCCGGTCCACCGGGCATTCAGGCCCAAACTACTCACTCTCTGCCGGTAATACAGGCATCCAGTCAATTGGCTTTTCGCCATGCTTTTCCAGCCATTCATTTGTCAGAACAAAATGATTACTGCCAAAGAAACCGCGGTGTGCAGACAGCGGCGACGGGTGCGGTGCTTTCAGTACGTGATGACGCTGACGATCGATAATCGCCCCTTTCTTTTGTGCATGCGAACCCCAGAGTAAAAATACGACGCCTTTACGGTGCTCATTAATCAGGCTGATGACCTTATCGGTAAAGGTTTCCCAGCCGAGGCTGGCGTGGGAGTGCGCCTGGCCTGCACGAACCGTCAACACGGTGTTCAGCAACAGCACGCCCTGGCGCGCCCAGCTTTCCAGATAGCCGTGATTAGGGCGAGTAAAGCCGGGGATCGTTCCTTCAAGCTCTTTATACATATTCAGCAGAGAAGGGGGGATAGCCACGCCCGGACGCACGGAGAACGCCAGTCCGTGAGCCTGACCAGGGCCGTGGTAGGGATCCTGGCCCAGAATAACCACCTTCACGTCGCTCAGTTCGGTATAGCGAAAGGCGTTAAACACATCTTTCTGCGGCGGATAAATCGTCTGGCCAGCCTGCCGTTCAGCCGCAACGGTGCTGAGGGTATTGATAAAGTAGGGCTGCTGCTTCTCTTCTGCCAGCACGTCATGCCAGGTTAAAGGTGTCGTCATCTCGCTCTCCTGCGAATTTCATTCTCTGCCTAGCTTACCTGTTAAAGCCCGTTGAGCAAAATAACACGCTGAAAAGTGGGCTAAGTCGCTAAATTTATTTTGGAAAAGATGCGGGATAAGTTGAATGGGTAAGGCGAAGAAATTGATCTGGAGCAACAAATGCAGACCGCACTCTTTGTGTGGTTAGTGGTTTTGTTGATTTAAATCAACAAATCACCGGGGTCTGAATGTTATATATACACACAAGAAACAATGGTTTTACCAATTGGCCGCGAAAGGCCAGCATCAGTTAATGTAGCCTAAGGGAGGCAACACATGATTACAGGTATCCAGATTACTAAAGCAGCAAACGACGATCTGCTGAACTCTTTCTGGCTGCTGGACAGCGAAAAAAACGAAGCGCGCTGTGTCGTAGCGAAAGCAGGTTTTGCGGAAGACGAAATCGTTCCGGTGAAAAAGCTGGGCGAAATTGAATACCGTGAAATTCCAATGGAAGTGAAGCCAGAAGTCCGCGTGGAAGGCGGTCAGCACCTGAACGTTAACGTTCTGCGTCGCGAAACCCTGATGGACGCCGTTGAGCACCCGGAAAAATACCCGCAGCTGACCATCCGCGTGTCTGGCTATGCGGTACGCTTCAACTCTCTGACCCCGGAACAGCAGCGCGACGTTATCGCACGTACCTTTACTGAAAGCCTGTAAGGTTTCAGCCACGGGGGGGAATAAAAAAGCCGGGAATGTCCCGGCTTTTTTTTACTCTTCAGTTTTTGTCTCTGGCGCAGCAGAGCTTGGTTTACGGCGCTTACCAATGTTTTTGGTGTCGCGGTGGCGCTGCTTAACGCGCGGTTTCTCTTTTTCTTTCTCTTTTCTCTCGGCACGTTTTGCGAGCGCTTTCTTGGACGGTTTACCCGTCATTTTTTCACTCGGTGCACGTGTGGTCGGACGAAGTCCGTCGATAACGCGAGCTTTAAGCGGCTCATCAACGTAGCGGCCAATTTTCTGAAGCAGCAGATGGTCGTGCGCTTCTACCAGAGAGATAGCAATACCTTTACGGCCCGCACGGCCGGTACGACCAATGCGGTGGAGATAAGTATCACCGCTGCGTGGCATATCAAAGTTGATCACGTGGCTCACGTCAGGGATGTCGATCCCGCGCGCGGCAACGTCGGTGGCAACCAGCACATTCACGCGGCCATCGGTCAGACGCTTAATCCCTTCGGTACGCTTAACCTGCGCCATTTCACCTTCGAGATAGCAGTTGTTGATGCCGGCATTGCGCAGCATTTCTGCCAGCTCATGCACGCGCTCGCGTTTGCGAACGAAGACGATGGTACGGGTTGCATCTTCCTGCTTCAGCAGGTGTTTCAGCAACTCAACCTTATGCTCAAGGTTATCTGCACGGTAGTACCACTGGTGGATCTTCTTACGCTCGCGCGTGGATGGCGTGGCGGACACTTCCACCGGATCTTCCAGCAGACGTTCGGCGAAATCTTTGATGGCATCCCCTTCAAGGGTTGCCGAGAACAGCATGGTCTGGTTACGCCAGCGCGTTTCACCCGCGATGTGTTCGATATCCTGGGCAAAACCCATGTCCAGCATGCGGTCAGCTTCATCGAGAATGAGCGTTTCCACCGCGCGGCAGTCGAAGTTCTCTTCTTTAATGTATTGCAGCAGACGGCCCGTCGTCGCAACAACGATATCCTGGTTTTCGCTGAACACTTCCGCGTGGTTCATATACGCTACGCCGCCGGTGATGGTAGCGATATCCAGATGGGTGTTCGCCGCCAGCTCACGCGCGTGTTCGGCAACCTGCATCGCCAGCTCACGGGTCGGGGTCAGGATCAAAATACGCGGCGGGCCTGATTTTTTACGCGGAAAATCGAGCAAATGCTGCAACACAGGCAGCAAGTAGGCTGCTGTCTTCCCCGTGCCGGTTGGCGCAGAACCGAGCACATCGCGGCCCTCAAGCGCAGGCGGAATGGCCGCGGCCTGAATGGCGGTCGGGCGTGTAAAGCCTTTGCTCTCAAGAGCATTGAGCAGGCTTTCATCGAGTTCAAGTTCGGAAAAAGTCGTTACAGTCATGTTCTACCTCTGTGTGGGGCGCTGATTATAGACGTTACGGCTGTAATCTTCATCTGTTTGTATGGATATCGCTTTTCGGCCACTTCGCTTTCCCCTATGCTACTCCAGTTTCACACAGAAGGTTGCCCTGACATGTCTCAACTCAAAGCGCAGCTGCGCCGCGATGGTTTTACGTTTAAACAGTTTTTTGTGGCGCACGATCGTTGTGCGATGAAAGTCGGTACAGACGGTATTTTACTGGGTGCATGGGCGCCTGTCGCAGGTGTTAAACGCATTCTGGATATCGGGACGGGCACCGGGCTCCAGGCGTTGATGCTGGCGCAGCGAACGGAAGAACACGTCACGATCGATGCCGTTGAGCTTGATCCTCAGGCGGCGCAGCAGGCGCGGGAAAACGCTGCTGAATCCCCGTGGGCAGAACGCGTCAGGGTGGAATGCGCAGATGTCCTGACCTGGGCGCCAGAGCAGACCGCGCGTTACGATTTGATCGTCAGCAACCCGCCGTATTTCGTGCCCGGCGTGGAGTGTGGAACGCCGGAACGCGAGCAGGCGCGTTACACCCGTTCGCTCGATCACCCGTCACTCCTGACCAGTGCGGCGGAACTTATCTCGGAAGAGGGATTTTTCTGCGTGGTCCTGCCTGAAAGCACGGGCAACACCTTTATTGAGATCGCTCGTGAGATCGGCTGGAAGTTGCGTCTTCGTACCGATATCTCCGATACGGAAGGGCGCTTACCGCACCGCGTGTTGCTGGCGCTCTCGCCGAAAGAGGGGGAGTGCTTTATCGACAGGATGGTCATTCGCGGGCCAGACCAGCGTTATTCCGAAGATTACACTGCCCTGACCCAGGCCTTTTACCTGTTTATGTGAACCTGCGGCGTCAGCACCGACGGGCCGGATGTTTCCAGCGTGTCGGGATAGTCCAGCGTATAATGCAGACCACGACTCTCTTTGCGCATCATTGCGCAGCGCACAATCAGTTCGGCAACCTGCACCAGGTTGCGAAGCTCCAGCAGGTTATTGGAAACGCGGAAGTTGGCGTAATAGTCATCAATTTCCTGCTGCAACATCATAATGCGGCGTAACGCGCGCTCCAGACGCTTCGTTGTGCGTACAATCCCGACATAATCCCACATGAGCAGCCGCAGCTCGTGCCAGTTATGCTGGATAACCACCCGTTCGTCAGGGTTATCCACCCGGCTTTCATCCCACGCCGGCAGGCACGCTGTCGCGCGCGCGTAGGGCATGCGTTTGGCAATATCTTCCGCAGCAGACCACCCGTATACCAGACACTCCAGCAGCGAGTTTGATGCCATGCGGTTGGCGCCATGCAGGCCGGTATAACTGACCTCGCCGATGGCATACAGGCCATCCACATCGGTACGACCGTGATCGTCAACCATCACCCCGCCACAGGTATAGTGGGCGGCAGGCACAATCGGTACCGGATCGCGGGTCAAATCGATACCCAGACTCAGCAGCTTTTCGTAAATCATCGGGAAGTGCTGGCGAATAAATTCTGCCGGCTTATGGCTAATGTCCAGATACATGCAGTCCACGCCAAGCCGCTTCATTTCGTGGTCGATGGCGCGGGCCACGATATCCCGCGGCGCCAGTTCACCTCTGGGGTCGAACTCCGGCATAAACCTGGAGCCGTCCGGGCGTTTCAGACAGGCGCCTTCACCGCGCAGCGCTTCCGTCAGCAGAAAGTTTCGCGCCTGCGGATGGAACAGGGCGGTGGGATGGAACTGATTAAACTCCAGATTCGCCACGCGGCAGCCGGCGCGCCAGGCCATGGCGATACCGTCTCCGGACGCGATATCCGGGTTCGTCGTGTACTGGTAAACCTTGGAGGCTCCGCCGGTCGCCAGCACAACGGCTTTTGCCTGGCAGGTTTCCACCTTCTCTTTATTCCGGTTCCACACCCATGCGCCGACAACGCGGCGCGTGCCGGGCAGGCCAATCTTATCGGAAATAATCAGGTCGACGGCGTTGCTGCGCTCCAGCACCTGAATATTGGGATGGCTGAGAGCTTTGCTGACCAGCGTAGTTTCAACCGCCTTTCCGGTCGCATCAGCAGCGTGCAGAATACGGCGGTGGCTGTGCCCGCCCTCACGGGTCAGGTGATAACTCTCTTCACCATTGGGCTGAACGTGTGTATCAAACAGCACGCCCTGGTCGATAAGCCATTGCACGCAGTGGCGGGCATTACTGGCGACAAATTCTGCGGCATGCTCATCCACGATCCCGGCACCGGCAATCAGAGTATCTTCTACATGTGAGGCAATGCTGTCCGTTTCATCAAACACGGCGGCAATGCCGCCTTGTGCATAGAAGGTGGAACCTTCGCTCATCGGCCCTTTACTCAGCACGATGACGTTCTGATGTTCTGCCAGGCGCAGCGCAAGGGAAAGGCCGGCAGCACCGCTACCGATGATCAGTACATCACAATGAAGTTCAGGCGTCGTGTTCATGATGTTTGTTTAATTTACTAAACATGGTGTCGGGAGAATAGCATTCTGATGCGAGTTATCGCACGTTTTTTTTGATGCGTGTTGCAATGACTAAACGAAAGGCCAGAAGTTAAATCATCGCTAAATGACGGGAAATATTTTGCGAAGCAGATCGTTAGCTTCAGATTTTGTGGTGAAATAAAGCCTGTGTTGCGTTACTCTTCTGACGATAAAGTTGATGATTCTTGTCAGAAAGCGGGTGCGTATCGTGAACAGACTTATAATGAGAGAAAATGAACGGTCTGCGGCGCGATGAACAAAAACAAAGGCGTTACGGAACTTATTGAAGAACAGACGCTCTAACTCGGTGCTTGCTCAAAGTGCAATGTTGGTAGAGTGGCGTTTCGATAACGCGTGGAATTTGGTTTGGGGAGACATTACCTCGGATGAGCGAGCAGTTAACGGACCAGGTCCTGGTTGAACGGGTCCAGAAGGGAGATCAGAAAGCTTTTAACCTACTGGTGGTGCGCTACCAGCATAAGGTAGCGAGTCTGGTTTCCCGCTATGTACCGTCAGGCGATGTGCCTGATGTCGTACAAGAGTCTTTTATTAAGGCCTATCGCGCGCTGGATTCATTCCGGGGGGATAGTGCTTTTTATACCTGGCTGTATCGCATTGCAGTCAATACGGCTAAAAATTATTTGGTTGCTCAGGGGCGTCGTCCGCCTTCAAGTGATGTCGATGCTATCGACGCGGAAAACTTCGAAAGTGGCGGCGCGCTGAAAGAAATTTCGAACCCTGAGAACTTAATGTTGTCAGAAGAACTGAGACAAATCGTTTTTCGCACGATCGAGTCGCTCCCGGAAGATTTACGCATGGCAATTACGTTACGGGAGCTGGATGGCCTAAGCTATGAAGAGATAGCCGCCATCATGGATTGTCCGGTCGGCACGGTTCGTTCACGAATTTTCCGTGCGCGAGAAGCCATTGATAATAAAGTTCAACCGCTTATCAGGCGTTGACGATAGCGGGATACTGGAAAAGGTATTAGGCATGCAGAAAGAAAAACTTTCCGCTTTAATGGATGGTGAAACGCTGGATAGTGAGCTGCTTGATGAGCTGTCTCATTCTCCCGAAATGCAACAGACCTGGGAGAACTATCACCTCATCCGCGACACGATGCGCGGTGATACCAGCGAGGTTCTCCATTTCGATATCTCAGCTCGCGTTATGGCGGCCATTGAGAACGAACCTGTTCATCAGACCACGCCGCTGATTCCTGAAGCGCAGCCTGCACCTCACCAGTGGCAGAAAATGCCGTTCTGGCACAAGGTGCGTCCGTGGGCGAGCCAGCTCACCCAGATGGGTGTCGCTGCGTGCGTATCGCTTGCAGTTATCGTTGGGGTCCAGCACTATAATACTCAGTCTGAAGCCAGCCAGCAGCCTGAAGCGCCAGTGTTCAATACGCTGCCGATGATGGGTAAAGCCAGCCCGGTGAGCCTGGGCGTACCGGCAGATGCCTCCGCAAGCGGCGGACAGCAACAGCAGGTACAGGAGCAGCGTCGTCGCATTAATGCGATGTTGCAGGATTACGAGTTGCAGCGTCGTCTGCACTCCGAGCAGCTTCAGTTTGAGCAGGCCCAAACCCAGCAGGCTGCTGTGCAGGTGCCAGGAAACCAAACTTTAGGAACGCAATCGCAGTAATGAAGCAACTTTGGTTCGCCATGTCTTTGATGGCGGGTAGCCTGTTCTTCTCTGCTAACGCCTCGGCTGATGTTTCATCCGGGGCGTTGTTGCAGCAAATGAATCTGGCCAGCCAGTCACTCAATTATGAGTTGGCATTTATCAGCATCAATAAGCAGGGTGTCGAATCGTTACGCTATCGCCACGCCCGCCTTGATAATCAGCCGCTCGCCCAGCTTTTACAGATGGATGGCCCGCGTCGGGAAGTGGTCCAGCGTGGGAACGAAATCAGCTATTTCGAGCCTGGCCTTGAGCCGTTTACGCTCAATGGCGACTACATCGTTGATTCTCTGCCGTCGCTCATTTATACCGATTTTAAACGTCTCGCTCCCTACTATGATTTTATCTCTGTGGGACGAACGCGTATTGCCGACAGACTGTGCGAAGTGATCCGCGTTGTGGCGCGGGATGGCACACGTTACAGCTATATCGTCTGGATTGACGCAGAGACGAAGCTGCCGATGCGCGTTGATCTGCTCGATCGCGACGGTGAAACGCTTGAACAGTTCCGCGTCATCTCCTTCGACGTGAACAGCCAGGTTGGCAACAGCATGCAAAATCTGGCCAAAGCCAGTCTGCCGCCTTTGCTTTCCGTTCCTGCTGGCGATTCTGTTAATTTCAACTGGGTACCTTCCTGGATCCCGCAAGGGTTCAGCGAAGTTTCCAGCAGCCGTCGCCAGTTGCCTACTATCGAAACGCCGGTTGAGTCACGACTCTACTCCGATGGTCTGTTTAGCTTCTCGGTGAACATCAATCGCGCTACGGCGAACAGTTCCGAACAGATGCTCCGTACCGGCCGCCGGACGGTTAGTACCACGGTGCGCGATAACGCGGAAATCACCATTGTCGGTGAATTACCGCCGCCAACGGCAAAACGCATTTCAGACAGCATCAAATTCAGGGCGGCACAATGATTAAAGAGTGGGCCACGGTCGTTTCCTGGCAGGATGGCGTAGCGCTCGTCAGCTGTGATGTTAAAGCATCATGCAGCAGCTGCGCCTCCCGAGCCGGCTGCGGCAGCCGCGTGTTGAATAAGCTGGGGCCGCAGACGTCGCATACTATTGCGGTACCAAGTGACCAGCCGCTGGTGGCAGGGCAGAAAGTGGAACTGGGCATCGCTGAAGGTAGCCTGCTCACCTCGGCCATGCTGGTTTACCTTTCTCCCCTGGCTGGTTTGTTCGTGATGGGCGGGCTTTTCCAGATGCTGTTTGGCACAGATTTGGCTGCCATGTGCGGAGCTGCTTTAGGCGGCGTAGGCGGATTCTGGCTTGCTAAAGGCCTCTCCCCCAGGCTTACCGCCCGGGAAGCCTGGCAGCCCGTCATCCTCAGCGTTGCGCTGGCACCCGACCAACTTCGTGTTGAGACGCTCTCTTCTGAGGCCCGGTGATCTGCCGGGCTTTATTATTATTTACACCGCAATAAAGAAAACGCCGACTCTTCGCGCTATACCTGGCTCTAAGTGCATTTCCAGCAGACGAGGATGTAGTGTAGAATGCTGCGTTTTCGCACTGAAAAACGTCAGGCTAAGAACAGCGGCCTCCAGGAATTCGTAAGGCATAATTATTTAACTATATGAAGAACATACGTAACTTTTCGATCATAGCTCACATTGACCACGGTAAGTCGACGCTGTCTGACCGTATTATCCAGATTTGCGGTGGCCTGTCTGATCGTGAAATGGCAGCCCAGGTTCTGGACTCCATGGACCTGGAACGCGAACGCGGTATTACCATCAAAGCGCAGAGCGTAACGCTCGACTATAAGGCTTCCGATGGTGAAACCTACCAGCTGAACTTTATCGACACCCCAGGGCACGTTGACTTCTCTTATGAAGTATCACGCTCGCTGGCGGCCTGCGAAGGCGCGCTGCTGGTGGTGGATGCCGGGCAAGGCGTAGAGGCCCAGACGCTGGCAAACTGCTACACCGCCATGGAAATGGATCTCGAAGTGGTGCCGGTTCTGAATAAAATCGACCTGCCAGCCGCCGATCCTGAGCGCGTAGCGGAAGAGATTGAAGATATCGTCGGTATTGATGCGACCGATGCCGTACGCTGCTCGGCAAAAACCGGCGTCGGCGTTCCGGACGTACTGGAACGTCTGGTGCGTGACATTCCGCCGCCGGAAGGCGATCCGGATGCGCCGTTACAGGCGCTGATCATCGACTCTTGGTTTGATAACTACCTCGGCGTTGTCTCGCTGGTACGTATTAAAAACGGCACCATGCGTAAAGGCGACAAAATCAAGGTCATGAGCACCGGACAGGTTTACAACGCTGACCGTCTGGGCATCTTCACGCCAAAACAGGTTGACCGTACCGAGCTGAAATGCGGCGAAGTGGGTTGGCTGGTCTGTGCCATTAAAGACATCCTCGGCGCGCCGGTGGGTGATACCCTGACCGGTGCACGTAACCCGGCAGATAAAGCGCTGCCCGGCTTCAAGAAAGTGAAACCGCAGGTCTATGCGGGTCTGTTCCCGGTCAGCTCCGATGATTACGAAAACTTCCGCGATGCGCTCGGTAAGCTGAGCCTCAACGATGCCTCCCTGTTCTACGAGCCAGAAAGCTCTACGGCGCTGGGCTTCGGCTTCCGTTGTGGCTTCCTCGGCCTGCTGCACATGGAGATCATTCAGGAACGTCTGGAGCGTGAATACGATCTGGACCTGATCACCACCGCCCCGACGGTTGTTTACGAAGTAGAAACCACGTCGAAAGAGGTGATCTACGTTGATAGCCCGTCCAAGCTCCCGCCGCTGAATAACATTCAGGAACTGCGTGAGCCTATCGCAGAGTGTCACATGCTGCTGCCGCAGGAGTTCCTCGGCAACGTGATCACCCTGTGTATTGAGAAGCGTGGCGTGCAGACCAACATGGTTTACCACGGTAACCAGGTGGCCCTGACCTATGAAATTCCGATGGCGGAAGTGGTGCTCGACTTCTTCGACCGTCTGAAGTCCACCTCCCGCGGCTATGCGTCGCTGGACTACAACTTCAAACGCTTCCAGGCCTCGAACATGGTCCGCGTGGACGTGCTGATCAACGGCGAACGCGTTGATGCCCTGGCGCTCATCACCCACAACGATAACGCACCGTACCGCGGTCGCGAGCTGGTTGAGAAGATGAAAGATCTGATCCCGCGTCAGCAGTTTGACATTGCGATTCAGGCGGCCATCGGTAACCACATCATTGCCCGCTCAACCGTGAAGCAGCTGCGTAAAAACGTTCTGGCGAAATGCTATGGCGGTGACGTCAGCCGTAAGAAAAAGCTGTTGCAGAAGCAGAAAGAAGGTAAGAAGCGTATGAAGCAGGTCGGTAACGTAGAGCTGCCGCAGGAAGCATTCCTTGCCATCCTTCATGTTGGTAAAGACGGTAACGGTAAATAACCTTAAGGAGTTGGCATGGCGAACATGTTTGCCCTGATCCTGGTCATCGCTACCCTGGTGACAGGCCTGCTGTGGTGCCTGGATAAGTTTATCTTCGCCCCAAAACGCCGTGAACGTCAGGCTGCCGCGCAGGCAGCCACTGACGATGCGCTGGACGCGAAAACCCTGAAGAAAGTTGGCCCTAAACCGGGCTGGCTGGAAACGGGGGCATCGGTATTCCCGGTGCTGGCGATTGTGCTGGTGGTGCGTTCATTTATCTATGAACCGTTCCAGATCCCGTCAGGATCGATGATGCCAACGCTGCTGATTGGTGATTTTATTCTGGTTGAGAAGTTTGCCTATGGCATTAAAGATCCGATCTACCAGAAAACGCTGATCGAAACGGGTCATCCGAAACGTGGCGATATCGTGGTGTTTAAATATCCCGACGATCCGCGCCTGGACTATATTAAGCGCGCGGTAGGTTTACCGGGCGATAAAGTGACCTACGATCCGGTGGCGAAAGAGGTGACCGTTCAGCCTGGCTGTCGCTCTGGTAATGCATGCGAAAATGCGCTGCCAATCACTTACTCCAACGTCGAGCCAAGTGATTTTGTGCAGACCTTCGCCCGTCGTAACGGCGGTGAAGCGACCAGCGGTTTCTTCCAGGTGCCAAAAGGTGAAACCAAAGAGAACGGCATTCGTCTGGTTGAGCGCAAAGAGACGCTGGGCGATGTTACTCACCGCATTCTGACCGTGCCAATCGCGCAGGACCAGCTGGCAATGTACTACCAGCAGCCGGGACAGCAGCTGGCGACCTGGATTGTGCCGCCGGGACACTACTTCATGATGGGTGATAACCGCGATAACTCCGCGGACAGCCGTTACTGGGGCTTTGTGCCGGAAGCGAATCTGGTCGGTAAAGCAACCGCTATCTGGATGAGCTTCGAGAAGCAGGAAGGCGAGTGGCCGACCGGCGTTCGCCTGAATCGTATTGGCGGAATCCATTAATTTTCGTGAAAAATAACGCGTAGCGGCTTTTATTAGCCGCTACGTGAATTATTTCAGCGATAAATCTCTTTGAACTAACGACATCCCCTGTCGTTGTGTATAGAATATTCCCCCGAAGTTTAAGGTTGGCCCTGCAAGGGTGCCACGGCACACGAAACCGCGTTGGTTTTCTCAGGTCGGTTTCGTGTGCTGCATTTTTGACGCATTCATTTATTGGTATCGCATGAACCCCATCGTAATTAATCGGCTTCAACGGAAGCTGGGCTACACTTTTCATCATCAGGAGTTGTTGCAACAGGCATTAACCCATCGCAGTGCCAGCAGCAAACATAATGAGCGTCTCGAGTTTTTAGGCGACTCTATTTTAAGCTTCGTGATTGCGAATGCGCTTTATCATCGTTTTCCGCGTGTGGACGAAGGTGATATGAGTCGCATGCGCGCCACGCTGGTGCGCGGCAACACACTCGCTGAAATCGCACGCGAGTTTGAGCTGGGTGAATGTCTGCGTCTGGGGCCGGGTGAGCTGAAAAGTGGTGGGTTCCGTCGTGAATCCATTCTCGCCGATACGGTCGAGGCCTTAATCGGTGGCGTGTTCCTGGACAGCGATATCCAGACCGTAGAAAAGCTGATCCTGAACTGGTATCAGACCCGTCTGGACGAAATCAGCCCGGGCGATAAGCAAAAAGATCCGAAAACGCGTCTGCAAGAATATTTGCAGGGTCGTCACCTCCCGCTGCCATCCTATCTGGTGGTGCAGGTGCGTGGCGAAGCGCACGATCAGGAATTTACCATCCATTGCCAGGTCAGTGGCCTGAGTGAACCGGTGGTCGGCACGGGTTCAAGCCGTCGTAAGGCTGAACAGGCTGCCGCCGAACAGGCGTTAAAAATGCTGGAGCTGGAATGAGCATCGACAAAACCTATTGCGGATTTATTGCCATCGTCGGACGTCCGAACGTTGGCAAATCCACCCTGCTGAATAATCTGCTTGGGCAGAAGATTTCTATCACCTCGCGTAAGGCGCAGACCACGCGTCACCGCATCGTCGGTATCCATACTGAAGGCGCGTATCAGGCGATTTACGTCGATACCCCGGGCCTGCACATGGAGGAGAAGCGCGCCATCAACCGTCTGATGAACAAGGCGGCGAGCAGCTCCATTGGCGACGTAGAGCTGGTGATTTTCGTTGTGGAAGGCACCCGCTGGACGCCGGACGACGAAATGGTCCTGAACAAGCTGCGCGACGGCAAAACGCCGGTGATCCTCGCGGTCAATAAAGTGGACAACGTGCAGGAAAAAGCCGATCTGCTGCCACACCTACAGTGGCTGGGCAGCCAGATGAACTTCCTGGACATCGTTCCACTGTCTGCGGAAACCGGTCTGAACGTTGATACCATTGCCGGCATCGTACGTAAGCACTTGCCAGAAGCGACTCATCACTTCCCGGAAGATTACATCACCGATCGCTCGCAGCGCTTTATGGCCTCTGAAATCATCCGCGAGAAGCTGATGCGTTTCCTGGGCGCAGAGCTGCCGTACTCGGTCACGGTTGAGATCGAGCGTTTCCAGTCGAACGAGCGCGGCGGTTACGACATCAATGGTCTGATCCTCGTTGAGCGTGAAGGTCAGAAGAAGATGGTGATCGGCAATAAAGGCGCCAAGATCAAAACTATCGGAATCGAAGCCCGTAAAGACATGCAGGACATGTTTGAAGCACCGGTTCACCTGGAACTGTGGGTGAAAGTGAAATCTGGCTGGGCCGATGATGAGCGTGCGCTGCGCAGCCTCGGTTACGGCGAAGACCAGTAACCAAAGACGGCGAGCATATGGATGGATGGCAGCGCGCCTTTGTCCTGCATAGTCGTCCCTGGAGCGAAACCAGCCTGATGCTGGACGTCTTCACGGAAGAGTCCGGTCGCGTGCGCCTTGTTGCTAAAGGCGCACGTTCCAAGCGTTCTAATCTCAAAGGTGCCTTACAGCCTTTTACCCCGCTGCTGGTTCGCTTTGGCGGGCGAGGGGAAGTCAAAACCCTGCGCAGTGCTGAAGCCGTCTCCCTGGCGCTTCCTCTTTCTGGTATCACGCTCTACAGCGGTTTGTACGTCAACGAACTCATCTCACGGGTGCTTGAGCATGAGACCCGCTTCTCTGAACTTTTCTTCGATTACCTGCACTGTATTCAGTCGCTCGCTGGCGCAACCGGCACCCCTGAGCCTACGCTGCGTCGTTTCGAGCTGGCGCTGCTCGGACATCTTGGATACGGCGTCGATTTTCTGCACTGCGCGGGGAGTGGGGACGAGGTAGAAGATACCATGACCTATCGCTATCGTGAGGAAAAGGGCTTCATTGCCAGCGTCGTCGTTGATAACAGCACCTTTACCGGACGCCAGCTCAGAGCACTGTATGAACGCGAGTTCCCGGACGCCGACACCCTGCGCGCCGCAAAACGCTTTACCCGAATTGCGCTCAAGCCGTATCTTGGTGGCAAGCCCTTAAAGAGCCGCGAATTATTCAGGCAGTTTATGCCGAAACGTTAGACCACAGCATCAGAAAGAAAACCGAGGATTGTCATGGCTGAATTATTGTTAGGCGTCAACATCGACCACATTGCCACCCTGCGCAACGCGCGCGGCACCGCGTATCCGGATCCGGTTCAGGCGGCATTTATCGCTGAACAGGCTGGGGCGGACGGCATTACCGTCCACCTGCGTGAAGACCGTCGCCACATCACCGATCGCGACGTGCGCATCCTGCGCCAGACGCTGGATACCCGCATGAACCTGGAGATGGCGGTAACGGAAGAGATGCTGACGATTGCCTGCGATACGAAGCCGCACTTTTGCTGTCTGGTGCCGGAAAAGCGTCAGGAAGTGACGACCGAAGGCGGTCTGGACGTGGCGGGGCAGCTCGACAAAATGCGCGACGCCTGCAAACGCCTGGCGGATGCCGGTATCCTGGTTTCCCTGTTTATCGACGCCGATTTCAGCCAGATTAAAGCCGCGGCCGACGCGGGCGCGCCGTACATTGAAATTCACACCGGCTGCTATGCTGATGCTGAAAATGACGCTGAACAGGCTAAAGAGCTGGAGCGTATTGCCAAAGCGGCAACCTACGCGGCCAGTATGGGCCTGAAGGTGAACGCCGGACACGGCCTGACCTATCACAACGTGAAGGCCATCGCCGCCCTGCCGGAAATGCACGAGCTAAACATCGGCCACGCGATTATTGGCCGGGCGGTAATGAGCGGCCTGAAAGAGGCGGTTTCAGAGATGAAGCGCCTGATGCTGGAAGCACGTCAGTAATGGCCATTCTGGGCTTAGGTACCGATATCGTTGAAATAGCCCGCATCGAAGCGGTGATCGCCCGCAGCGGCGATCGCCTGGCAAGACGCGTGCTGAGCGATAACGAATGGGCCATCTGGGAGGCGCATCAACAGCCGGTGCGCTTTCTGGCAAAGCGTTTTGCGGTAAAAGAGGCGGCGGCGAAAGCGTTCGGCACGGGCATTCGTAACGGCCTGGCGTTTAACCAGTTTGAAGTCTTTAACGATGAGCTGGGTAAACCACGTCTGCGCTTATGGGGCGAGGCGCTTAAGCTGGCGGAAACGCTGGGCGTGGCGCACATGCACGTAACGCTGGCAGATGAACGGCACTATGCCTGTGCAACGGTAATTATCGAGAGTTAAATTTTGTCCGCATGGTGCATCAGGACAAACTTATCCCACAGCTGTTCTTCGTTCTCGACGTGTGCCGGATCTTTTAAGATCGTATTGGGGATTGGGCACACCTTCTGGCAGGTCGGCGTCTCATAGTGGCCGATGCACTCGGTGCAGCGGTCGCTGTTAATCTCATAAATGCTGTCGCCCATCGAAATCGCCTGGTTAGGGCATTCGGGTTCGCACATATCGCAGTTGATGCATTTTTTAGTGATTAACAGCGCCATCGGGAAATTCTCAGAAACATCACAAACAGGGCGGGCATTATACGCGCATTTTGTGCTCAGACCAGTTTTTTTACCAGCTCTTCGCTGTGGCGAATTCGCTCTGGCGCACGCTCCAGATCCTGCTGAACCAGCGCCATAAACAGCAGATCCGTCAGCATCATTTGCGCACTCGTTGAGGAAATAGCCGCGCTGCGAGTGGCCTGTTCCTCGGCAATGGTATAGAGACAGCGCGTTGCCCGCTGCTGGAGCGCATTCGGGCTAAAGCCGGTAATGGCCAAAATTTTCCCCCCCACGCGCAGGGCTTCGTCGGTGGCCATATTTATCTCCCGGCGCTCGCCGGAATAGGAGATGGCCAGCAGCACATCGTCAGGATCCATCGCCTGAACGGTTGCCAGCAGCGCGTGCATATCCTGCTCAACGATGGCGTTATAGCCGATTTTGGTCAGCTTCCAGCCAAAGTTACGCGCCACCAGCCCGGATGCCCCAATCCCGGTCAACACAATGCGCCGCGCGTCGCGAAGCATGGCGACGCTTTCCAGCAGCTTCTCTTCGGTGTTCACGTCCAGCGTGGCATGCATTGCCGCCACGTTCTCCTTAATCAGCTTTTCACCGACCAGACGCATCGGATCGTCGCCGCGGATCTGGTTATGCACCGGCATAGACTGCGGGTTAGGGTTGCTCACCAGCGCTTCGCTGATGGCCAGCTTCAGCGCCGGAAAGCCCTTAAACCCAATCTTCTGGGCAAACTTCACTACGCTTGACTGGCTCACTCCGGCTTCGCCTGCCAGCTGCTGCGAGCTAAGGTGCCGCGCGCGATCGGGCTGAGAGAGTAAAAAATCCGCGAGCTTTTTGTCACTCTGGGCAAAGCCTGCGTAGCGCTGACGAATGCGAATTAAACAGTTCATACGATCTCCTGGCGAAAATGTGATTGCCTGCGCAAATACGGATTTTGCTCGCCTGAATGAATTTTATATTCCATTATAGTGCGTTTATTATGAATTAAAAATTCCAGAGGTACATAACATGAATCTAGGCTCTCTTGTTTCTGAAACGCGTAACCCGCAAACCATGGATCTTGACGCGCTCTCCACGCTTGAGCTGGTAAACCGCTTTAATCAACAGGATACCCTCGTCGCGCTGGCAGTCAAAGAGACATTGCCTGAGGTAGCAAAAGCCGTGGACGCCGCTGCCGACGCGCTGAAAGCCGGAGGACGCATTATTTATATGGGGGCGGGAACCAGCGGGCGCCTCGGTGTGCTGGATGCTTCCGAGTGTCCGCCGACCTTTGGCGTTCCGCACGGCCTGGTTGTGGGCCTGATTGCCGGCGGCCCTGGCGCGCTGCTGAAAGCGGTGGAAGGAGCAGAAGATAATAAACAGCTTGGGGAAGATGACCTCAGGACGCTGAACCTGACCGCGCAGGATCTGGTGGTCGGACTGGCGGCTTCCGGGCGTACGCCGTACGTCATTGGCGGGCTGGAATACGCCCGGAAGATCGGGTGCACCACGGTCGCCATCTCCTGCAACCCCGGCTCGCCGATAGCGCAGGTAGCGGACATTGCCATCTCGCCTGTCGTTGGGCCCGAGGCGTTAACCGGCTCGACGCGTCTTAAGTCGGGTACCGCGCAGAAGCTGGTGCTCAATATGATCTCCACCGGCGCGATGGTGAAATTCGGCAAGGTCTACCAAAACCTGATGGTGGACATGCAGGCGACCAACGTCAAGCTGGTGGACAGAGCGTGCCGCATGGTGATGGAAGCGACGGGCGCCGCGCGTGAAGAGGCGGAAAGGGTGCTTCAGCAGACCGATCACGACGTCAAACCGGCCATTCTGATGATATTAACCGGGCTGGATGCAGCCGCGGCCAGAGCCAGACTCGATGCCCATCACGGGTTTTTACGGGCGGCATTAGAACACGAATAAGAGGCGTGTATGGACAAAACAGCAGCGCTCGCCAGCGACATCCTGCTCGGGATCGGTGGGGAAAACAATATTCAGCGTCTGGAAAACTGCATGACGCGCGTGCGCGTCGAGGTGCATAACGACGACAAGCTCGATGTCACGCGCCTGAAGCAGCTTCCCGGCGTGAGCGGGTACGTTAAGCAGGGGCAACAGCATCAGCTGATTGTCGGCCCGGGCAAAGCGGCGCAGGTGGTTGACGCCATGCGCGCTCTGATGACGGGCGGGGAAACGGTTCACGCCGTTGACGACGCGGAACGCACCAAAGCGCAGGCGAAAGCCAGGTATAAAGCCCCTATGAGCGACGCGCTGCGCCAGCTGGCCAACGTCTTTATTCCGCTGATCCCGGCATTTATCGCGTCGGGGCTGATCACCGGGATTATCAATATCCTTAAGCGTCCGGATATTGTCGGGGATTTTGCCACGCAGTATCCGAACCTGCTGGGCATTCTCGCCATTTTCGGCAGCGCGGTGTTTGCCATCATGAACATTCTGGTGGGGGTGAATACCGCCAAAGTGTTCGGCGGCTCGCTGGCGATGGGCGGCGTGATGGCCGGGATCCTCTCCAGCCCGCAGCTGGCGCAAATTACGCTGTTTGGCGAGGCGCTTCAGCCTGGCCGAGGTGGGGTGATTGCCGTGCTGCTGGTGGTGATCCTGATGTGCTGGATCGAGAAAAAGCTGCGCGCGGTACTGCCCGGCTCGATTGAGCTGATCCTCAACCCATTGCTGACCACGCTGATTACCGGGAGCGTGGCGATTGTGGCTCTGCAACCGCTGGGCGGCTGGATCTCGGAAGCCATCGCCCACGGCGCGTCTCTGGCTATCGATCGCGGCGGGTTGCTGGTAGGCGCCGTACTGTCCGGAACTTTCCTGCCGTTAGTCCTGACCGGTCTGCATCAGGGGATGGTGCCGATTCACGTCGAACTGGTACAGGCGCACGGCTATAACGCGCTGCTGCCGATCCTGTCGATGGCGGGCGTTGGGCAGGTCGGTGCGGCCATCGCGATACTGATGAAAACCCGCAACGCACGTCTGAAAAAGGTCATTAAAGGGGCGCTGCCGGTCGGGTTACTCGGTATCGGCGAGCCGCTGATTTTCGGCGTTACGCTGCCGCTGGGTAAACCGTTCCTGGCCGCCTGCCTCGGCGGTGCGGTGGGCGGGGCGCTGATCAGCTCCTGGAAAGTGGCGACCGTTATCACCTTTGGGATCTCCGGTTTACCGCTGGCATTAACCATCGTGACCGGAAAAGTCATGCTCTATCTGTTAGGCTATCTGGTAGCGGTGATCGCCGGGTTCCTGTTTACCTGGCTGTTAGGATTCAACGACCCAGAGGAGTAAGGTTTGGCCAATCACGAGCGTCGCGTTGTTTTTTTCGATCTGGATGGAACGCTGCACCAGCAGGATATGTTCGGCACGTTTATGCGCTACCTGCTGCGGCGCCAGCCCCTTAACGCGCTGCTGGTATTGCCCCTGTTACCCGTTATTGGCATCGCGCTGCTGGTAAAAGGCCGTGCAGCGCGCTGGCCGATGAGCCTGCTGCTCTGGGGATGTACGTTTGGTCATAGCGAAGCGCGTCTTAAGCAGCTTGAGCAGGATTTTGCCCACTGGTTTCGCGGGCACGTGGCCGCGTTTCCCGTGGTACAGGCGCGCCTCACCAGCTACCTCGACGCCAACGACGCCGATATCTGGCTGATTACCGGCTCCCCGCAGACGCTGGTGGAGCAGGTCTACTTTGATACCCCCTGGCTGCCGCGCGTGAATCTTATCGCCACGCAAATCTCACGCGGCTACGGCGGTTGGGTCCTGACGATGCGCTGCCTGGGGCATGAAAAAGTGGTTCAGCTGGAAAAACGCATCGGCACGCCGCTGCGCCTGTACAGCGGCTACAGCGACAGCAAGCAGGACAACCCGCTGCTCTATTTTTGCCAGCACCGATGGCGCGTCACGCCTCTGGGTGAACTTCAGCAACTCGAATAGTCTTATCTATAACGGCTGTGTATAATGCCGCCCGCTTTTCGACTGGAGTATCAGCCCTTGTCCAACCCTGAACACAATCATGAATACTGGATGCGCCACGCGCTGGCACTGGCTCAGCGCGCCTGGGAAGAGGGCGAAGTGCCCGTGGGCGCGGTGCTGGTCCATAACAATCAGGTGATTGGAGAAGGGTGGAACCGTCCTATTGGCCGCCACGATCCCACCGCGCATGCTGAAATCATGGCGCTTCGTCAGGGCGGACTGGTGCTGCAAAACTATCGTCTGCTTGATACCACACTCTACGTCACCCTTGAACCGTGCGTGATGTGCTCCGGGGCAATGGTGCACAGCCGAATCGGCACGCTGGTATTTGGCGCACGAGATGAAAAGACGGGCGCTGCCGGCTCGCTGATGGACGTGCTTGGGCATCCGGGGATGAACCACCAGGTGAAAACTATCGGTGGGGTACTTGCACCAGAATGTTCGGGTCTGTTAAGTGACTTTTTTCGAATGCGTCGGCAGCAGAAAAAGCAACAAAAGGCAGAATTGAAGCCGCAGGGTGATTAAGCTCGTCCGGTGCAACCACCGGATAGCTTTCAGCCAGCTGTTGGGCCTCGGTTGCCTCTTTTTCTTTCTCCAGCAAATACCCCACCAGGCTTATCTGATATTTACGAATATTCTCCACGTAGGCATACGCTTCATGTCCGCGCGCATAGCCGTACGTCAGTTTTTTATACCACTGTTTCTGGCTAAGCAGCGGCAGGCGCTGTTTTACATCAGACCAGCTGTCCGGATTACCTTTTGTTTTCGCCGTCAGCGCGCGCGCGTCGAGCATATGCGCATAGCCCATGTTATAGGCGGCCAGCGCAAACCAGATCCGCTCCCCTTCCGGGACCGTCTCCGGCACTTTTGCCATCATATCCTGTAAATACTGCGCGCCGCCGCTGATGCTCTGTTCCGCATCGGTCCGATCGCTGATGCCGAGGCTCTGGGCGGTATTTTTGGTCAGCATCATCAACCCGCGCACGCCCGTAGGGGAGGTGGCCTGAGCATCCCAGTGTGATTCCTGGTAGGAAATCGCCGCCAGCAGCTTCCAGTCAATTTCCTGTGCGTATTTCTCAAACAGCGGTTGCAGCTCCGGCAGCACGCTGTCCACGGCGCGCAGGAAGGTGCGGGTGTCCACGTAATCAAAATCGTCACCGTGACCGAGATATTTCTCTTCCAGACGCGCCAGGGTGCCGTCTTCATTGATGGAATTAAAGAAATCGAGCATGGCCGCAGAAACGGTCTGATCGTCGTCTAGCGGGGTAAACCAGGTCACCGGCTGTTCGTCGGTCACATCCAGCGCCACGGCGATTTCAGGATGAACGCGCTGGAAGAGGCTGATCGCTACCGAATCAGCAATGGTATAGGCCAGCTTTTTATCCTTTACCTGCTCCAGCAATGCGTTGGTGCCCTGTTTCGGGTCAACCTTCCAGCTGAGGTTCGGATATTTTTTCTCTTTTAATTCCCGCAGATCGTCAATCACCACGTGGCCAGGGGCGATGGTTAACTGCTGTTCGGTGATGTCGGCCAGCGAGCGCGGGCGCAGGCTACCCACACGGTAAACCACCTGCTGCGACACGGAATAATAGGTTGGGCCCGGCTGATAGTTTTTGCTCCGCTCGGTGTTGTACACCAGTCCGGCGGCAAGGATATCGGCGCGGTTATGATCCAGGTCGTCAAAGAGCTGGTTAATGTTTTGTCGCACGGTGACCTTCAGCTTTACGCCCAGGTAGTCTGCAAATAGCTGTGCGAGTTCGTAATCAAGCCCAATGGTTTTACCGTTGATATCGTCATAAATAAGCGGGGAAGAGAGGGTACTGACGCGCAGCTCCCCCCGCTCCTGAATGGCGGCGATACGGTTCTCGGCTTTGCCGAACCAGGGGATAGAAGGCCAGAGGGCCACTGCCAGCAGCAACGTAACAATGCCGATGAGCAGATAATTAATCTTTAATTTTTTCAATTAGTTAATTCTCTGCGACGCCGGATGCCTCAGTGTGCTGTAGTCATGTTATGAATAGGGTTTGCCATTGATTGAGCGGCATTTTGCGCAAAGTAGCGCCAGTTGGCAACCAATTAGAGAGACAGGTCACATCTATTGTTAAACATAATGGATGATTTTATTTCGACGCAAACGGTTTCGTCGGCGCTCAGGATTCTCTATAATGACGCCCGTTTTCCCCCTTGCGCACACTGTAAGCGCCCCGGCGCTTCGAAGACGAGAGACTTATGATGGAAATTCTGCGTGGTTCGCCTGCACTGTCTGCCTTCCGTATTAACAAACTGCTGGCACGTTTTCAGGCGGCCGACCTTCCGGTAAGCAATATTTACGCTGAGTATGTCCATTTTGCTGACCTGAATGCCCCTTTGAATGCAGAGGAGCGCGTCCAGCTGGAACGCCTGCTTAAATATGGCCCAAGCCTGAGCAGCCATACGCCGACCGGCAAACTGATCCTTGCCACGCCACGTCCGGGCACCATCTCCCCCTGGTCTTCCAAAGCAACGGATATCGCCCACAACTGCGGCCTGAGCCAGATTAACCGTCTGGAGCGCGGCGTGGCGTACTATGTGGAAGCGTCCACCCTGAGCGACGCGCAGTGGCAGGCCGTTGCGGCAGAGCTGCACGACCGCATGATGGAGAGCGTGTTTGCCTCTCTGGATGAGGCGCAGAAGCTGTTTTCCCACCATCAGCCTGCGCCGGTACAGAGCGTAGACCTGCTGGGGCAGGGGCGTCAGGCGCTGATCGACGCAAACCTGCGTCTGGGTCTGGCACTCGCAGATGATGAAATTGACTACCTTCAGGATGCATTCGTTAAGCTGAACCGCAACCCGAACGACATCGAACTGTATATGTTCGCGCAGGCCAACTCTGAGCACTGCCGCCACAAGATTTTCAACGCCGACTGGATTATCGACGGCGAACAGCAGCCGAAGTCGCTGTTCAAAATGATCAAAAACACCATGGAGCAAACCCCTGACCACGTGCTGTCTGCCTATAAGGACAACGCCGCGGTAATGGAAGGTTCCGAGGTGGGCCGCTTCTTCGCCGATCGCGAAGCGGGGCGCTATGACTTCCATCAGGAGCCTGCGCATATCCTGATGAAAGTGGAAACCCATAACCACCCGACGGCAATCTCGCCGTGGCCGGGTGCGGCGACGGGTTCCGGCGGTGAAATCCGTGACGAGGGTGCGACGGGTCGCGGCGCTAAACCAAAAGCGGGTCTGGTCGGTTTCTCCGTTTCCAACCTGCGTATCCCGGGCTTTGAACAGCCGTGGGAAGAAGATTTCGGCAAGCCAGAGCGCATCGTGACCGCGCTGGATATCATGACCGAAGGCCCGCTGGGCGGCGCGGCGTTCAACAACGAATTTGGTCGTCCGGCGCTGAACGGCTACTTCCGTACCTATGAAGAGAAAGTGGACAGCCACAACGGCGAAGAGCTGCGCGGCTACCACAAACCGATCATGCTGGCGGGCGGGATCGGCAACATTCGCGCCGATCACGTGCAGAAAGGCGAGATCGTCGTCGGCGCGAAGCTGATCGTGCTCGGCGGTCCGGCCATGAACATCGGTCTGGGCGGTGGTGCAGCCTCGTCTATGGCTTCCGGCCAGTCTGATGCGGATCTCGATTTCGCCTCCGTGCAGCGCGACAACCCGGAGATGGAACGTCGCTGTCAGGAAGTGATCGACCGCTGCTGGCAGCTCGGTGACGCCAACCCGATCCTGTTCATCCACGACGTGGGCGCAGGCGGTCTGTCCAACGCCATGCCGGAGCTGGTGAGCGACGGTGGTCGAGGTGGCCGTTTCAACCTGCGCGACATCCTGAGCGATGAGCCGGGCATGAGCCCGCTGGAAATCTGGTGTAACGAATCCCAGGAGCGCTACGTGCTGGCGGTGGCCGCCGACCAGCTGCCGCTGTTTGACGAGCTGTGCCGCCGCGAGCGCGCGCCGTATGCCGTCATCGGTGAAGCGACCGAAGAGCAGCACCTCTCCTTGAGCGATACCCACTTTGACAACCAGCCGATCGATCTGCCGCTGGACGTGCTGCTCGGCAAAACGCCGAAGATGACCCGCGACGTCACTACCCGCAAAGCGGCGGGCAAAGCGCTGGACCGCCAGGGCATTACCGTTGCGGACGCGGTGAACCGCGTACTGCACCTCCCGGCCGTGGCAGAGAAAACCTTCCTGGTCACCATCGGCGACCGTACCGTAACCGGTATGGTGTCGCGCGATCAGATGGTCGGCCCGTGGCAGATCCCGGTCGCTAACTGCGCCGTGACCACCGCGAGCCTCGACAGCTACTACGGCGAAGCGATGGCGCTGGGCGAACGTACGCCGGTGGCGCTGCTGGACTTCGCCGCCTCTGCGCGACTGGCCGTTGGTGAAGCGCTGACCAACATTGCCGCCACGCAGATTGGTGATATTAAACGCATCAAGCTTTCCGCGAACTGGATGGCCGCTGCCGGTCACCCGGGTGAAGATGCAGGCCTGTATGAAGCGGTGAAAGCGGTGGGCGAAGAGCTGTGTCCTGCGCTCGGCCTGACCATTCCGGTGGGTAAAGACTCCATGTCGATGAAAACCCGTTGGCAGGAGGGTAACGAGCAGCGCGAGATGACCTCTCCGCTGTCGCTGGTGATCACCGCGTTTGCGCGTGTAGAAGACGTACGCCATACCGTTACGCCGCAGCTGGCGACCGAAGATAACGCCCTGCTGCTGATTGACCTCGGCAAAGGCCATAACGCACTGGGCGCAACCGCGCTGGCGCAGGTTTACCGTCAGCTCGGCGATAAGCCAGCCGACGTGCGTGACGTCGCCCAGCTTAAAGGCTTCTACGACGCGATCCAGGCGCTGGTGGCACAGCGCAAGCTGCTGGCCTACCACGACCGCTCCGACGGTGGCCTGCTGGTCACCCTGGCAGAGATGGCCTTCACCGGCCACTGCGGCGTGGAAGCGAACATTGGCGCTCTTGGCGAAGACCGCCTGGCAGCGCTGTTTAACGAAGAGCTGGGCGCGGTGATTCAGGTCCGCGCCGCAGACCGCGAGGCGGTGGAAGCTCTCCTTGCGAAGCACGGTCTGGCAGACTGCGTGCACTATCTGGGGAAAGCGGTGCAGGGTGACCGCTTCGTGATTGAAGCCGACGGCCACGCGGTGTTCAGCGAAAGCCGTACCACGCTGCGTATGTGGTGGGCGGAAACCACCTGGCAGATGCAGCGCCTGCGCGACAACCCGGAATGCGCCGATCAGGAACATAACGCGAAGGCCAATGACCAGGATCCAGGCCTGAACGTGAAGCTCTCCTTCGACATCAACGAAGACATTGCTGCACCGTACATTGCGACCGGCGCGCGTCCGAAAGTGGCCGTGCTGCGCGAGCAGGGCGTTAACTCCCACGTTGAGATGGCCGCGGCCTTCCACCGGGCGGGCTTCGACGCCATTGATGTTCACATGAGCGACCTGCTGGCCGGGCGTACCGGTCTGGATGATTTCCAGGCGCTGGTGGCCTGCGGCGGTTTCTCCTACGGCGACGTGCTGGGCGCGGGCGAAGGCTGGGCGAAGTCCATCCTGTTCAACAGCCGCGTGCGTGACGAGTTCGAGACCTTCTTCCACCGCCCGCAGACGCTGGCGCTGGGCGTTTGTAACGGCTGTCAGATGATGTCTAACCTGCGCGAGCTGATCCCGGGCAGTGAAGCCTGGCCGCGCTTTGTGCGCAACCAGTCTGACCGCTTCGAAGCGCGCTTCAGCCTGGTAGAGGTGACCCAAAGCCCGTCTCTGCTGTTGCAGGGGATGGTGGGTTCTCAGATGCCAATCGCGGTGTCGCACGGTGAAGGTCAGGTTGAAGTGCGCGATGCGGCGCATCTGGCTCAGCTTGAAAGCAAAGGGCTGGTGGCGCTGCGCTTCGTTGATAACTTCGGCAAGGTCACCGAAACCTATCCGGCTAACCCGAACGGTTCGGCAAATGGTATTACTGCGGTCACCAGCGAAAGCGGTCGCGTAACGATCATGATGCCGCACCCGGAGCGAGTCTTCCGTACCGTGAGCAACTCCTGGCACCCGGAAAACTGGGGCGAGGATAGCCCGTGGATGCGCATTTTCCGCAACGCGCGTAAACAGTTGGGTTAAGGTTTAGCGTACTACCTGTAGGCCCGGTAAGCGTGAGCGCCACCGGGCTTTTTTATACCTGTCGCAAAATCGCGACAATCCTCCGGTTTGAGTGTCTCCAAAAAGAGACATTTAACTTATTGATTTATATATGGCATGACAAGTTCCCGTTAAGGTGTTGCTTAATAGCGACACTTAGGCTGGAAATCATTTACGCCGCTTTCAATACACTTATGTAATAAAATCTTTTTTAATCATAAAGATAATCGATTGTTTTGCATTCTGGCACGCGAGTTGCATTACAGTAGTCAGTGGCTCATTCACCTTCTTATGTCAGCCCCTTCGGGACGTGCTACATAAACTTCGAATGACGCACAAAAAGGTGCCTGCCGTCCAACTACTGATTATTGCAATGCTTTATCAGGCCAGGGCGAAACGTCGAGTTAGGCACCGCCTTATTCCATGACAAAGCCGGGTTTTTACCCGGCTTTGTTGTATCTGAAGGGCAGACTCAGTTACGCTCTCCTCAAACCCGGATGAAGAGAGTAATGTGTTGAAACGCTGGCCCGCTTTCCCTCGCTCCCTGCGACAGCTCGTTATGATGGCCTTCCTGCTGATCCTGCTACCTTTGCTGGTGCTGGCCTGGCAGGCCTGGCAAAGCCTGAACGCGTTAAGTGCCCAGGCGGCGTTGACTAACCGCACCACGCTTATTGATGCCCGCCGTAGCGAGGCGATGACCAACGCCGCGCTGGAGATGGAGCGTAGCTATCGCCAGTACTGCGTGCTGGACGACCGCACGCTGGAAAGGGTGTATCAGAATCAGCGTAAACGCTACAGCGAAATGCTGGACGCCCATGCCGGGGTGCTGCCGGATGACAAACTCTATCAGGCGCTGCGTCAGGATCTGAACGATCTGGCGCAGCTCCAGTGCAAAAACAGCGGTCCTGATGCCGCCGCCGCTGCACGGCTTGAAGCCTTCGCGAATGCCAACACGGAGATGGTTCAGTCCACCCGTACGGTAATTTTTTCCCGCGGGCAGCAGCTCCAGCAGGAGATTGCCGAGCGCGGCCAGTTCTTTGGCTGGCAGGCGCTGGTGCTGTTTCTGGTCAGCCTGGGGCTGGTGCTGCTCTTTACCCGCATGATCATCGGCCCCGTGAAGGGGATCCAGCGGATGATTAACCGCCTCGGAGAGGGCAAATCCCTCGGGGATACCGTCGTTTTTAAAGGCCCGCGCGAGCTGCGTTCGGTCGGCCAGCGCATTATCTGGCTCTCAGAGCGTCTGGCGTGGCTCGAATCCCAGCGTCACCAGTTTCTGCGCCATATCTCACACGAACTCAAAACACCGCTGGCCAGCATGCGTGAAGGCACAGAGCTGCTGGCCGACGAAGTGGCGGGGCCGTTAACGCCTGAGCAAAAAGAGATCGTGGCGATCCTGGATGCCAGCAGCCGCAATTTACAGAAACTTATCGAACAATTGCTGGACTATAACCGCAAGCTGGCGGATGGTGCTGTGGTGCTCGAGAGCGTTGAAATTGAACCGCTGGTGGATATGGTTATCTCCGCCCATAGCCTGCCAGCAAGAGCTAAAATGATGCATACCCAGGTGGATCTCAATGCGCCAGCCTGTCTTGCAGAACCGATGCTTTTAATGAGCGTGCTGGATAATCTTTATTCCAATGCGGTGCACTATGGTACTGAATCCGGTACCATTTATATCAGAAGCAATAACAACGGTTCGCGGGTATTTATTGACGTAGCGAATACGGGAAGCCCGATTCCGGATGATGAAAAAACGATGATCTTTGAACCCTTCTTCCAGGGGAGTCATCAGCGAAAAGGTGCGGTAAAAGGAAGTGGTCTGGGGCTGAGTATTGCCCGCGACTGCATACGACGCATGCAGGGTGAGCTTAACATCGTGAGTGATGAACGCGCCGATGTCTGTTTTCGTATCGAACTGCCTCTTGAGCCGGAAAAATCAATGAAATGAATAACAACCTGGTGAGTATGTCACACGTCTTTTATCGCGCTCTGCGCGCGGTGTTTTCCAGCAAAAATATGCGCCTGAGCCTGCCCTGCCTGCTGCTGGCAGGCTGTGTCACCCATGCACCAAAAAGTGCAATTAGCCACAAACAGGAAGATAAATGGCCGCAAAAACAGCTGGCCGACTTCTTTTCAACACGTTGCGATGATATCTGGAGCCTGTCGGGACACGATGTCGAATCCAACCCGCTGTTCTGGCTGCGGGGAATAGACTGCGCCCAGCGTCTGGCCCCCGCCGAGGCCCGTGCGCAGGCGGCGATGCTGGTGGACGACACCTGGCAGGACGCGTTTAAACGTGGGATCGTAATGGCCGATGCCAGAATCACCCCCGTCGAACGCCGCGCCAACGTGACGCGGCTCGATACTTACGTAATCAATATTCCCTCGCAGGTGCGCCCGGTCTATCAGCTCTGGCGGGACGGACAAACCCTGCAATTACAGCTGTCTGAAGAGCGTTTCCGCTACAGCAAATTGCAGCAGTCGAGCGACAGCGAGCTTGATGCGCTGCGCCAGCAGCAGGAGTCGCTGCGCGAGCAGCTTGATACCACCACGCGCAAGCTTGAAAATCTGACCGATATCGAGAGACAGCTCTCGACGCGTAAGCCGGCAGGCAGCTATCTGCCCGACGGGTCGAAAGGCAACTCTGCCACGACGCCAGACGGTGAGACGCCGAAACAAGAGGATGTGAAGCCATGACAAGCCGTAAACCTGCCCATCTATTACTGGTGGATGACGATCCCGGTTTATTAAAGCTGTTGGGGATGCGTCTGGTCAGCGAAGGCTACAGCGTGGTCACCGCTGAAAGCGGGCAGGAGGGGTTGAAAGTGCTCAGCCGCGAGAAAATCGATCTGGTGATCAGCGATTTACGCATGGATGAAATGGACGGCCTGCAACTGTTCGCGGAGATCCAGAAGCAGCAGCCCGGGATGCCGGTGATTATCCTCACCGCACACGGATCCATTCCGGATGCGGTGGCCGCGACGCAGCAGGGCGTGTTCAGCTTCCTCACCAAACCGGTGGATAAAGACGCCCTCTACAAAGCAATCGACAGCGCCCTTGAGCACGCGGCGCCCTCTGGCGACGACGCCTGGCGTGAATCCATCGTAACGCGAAGCCCGGTTATGCTGCGCTTGCTGGAACAGGCGCGGATGGTGGCGCAATCAGACGTTAGCGTACTGATCAACGGCCAGAGCGGGACCGGGAAAGAGATCCTCGCCCAGGCGATCCACAACGCCAGCCCGCGCAGTAAAAATGCTTTTATCGCCATCAACTGTGGCGCGTTGCCGGAACAGCTGCTTGAGTCTGAGCTCTTTGGTCACGCCCGCGGCGCCTTTACCGGCGCGGTGAGCAGCCGTGAAGGGCTATTCCAGGCGGCTGAGGGCGGCACGCTGTTTCTCGATGAAATTGGCGATATGCCCGCGCCGTTGCAGGTCAAACTGCTGCGCGTGTTGCAGGAGCGAAAAGTGCGTCCGCTCGGCAGCAACCGCGATATCGACATCAACGTGCGTATTATTTCCGCCACCCACCGTGATTTACCCAAGGCGATGGCGCGCAACGAGTTCCGCGAAGATCTCTACTACCGACTGAATGTCGTCAACCTGAAAATTCCGGCGCTGGCCGAGCGGGCGGAAGATATTCCGCTGCTGGCAAACCATCTTTTGCGCCAGGCCGCAGACCGCCACAAACCGTTTGTGCGCGCGTTCTCCACCGATGCGATGAAGCGCCTGATGACGGCAAGCTGGCCGGGCAACGTGCGTCAGCTGGTGAACGTGATTGAGCAGTGCGTGGCGCTGACCTCATCGCCCGTGATCAGCGATGCACTGGTGGAGCAGGCGCTGGAAGGGGAAAACACGGCCTTACCGACGTTTGCGGAAGCACGAAATCAGTTCGAGCTGAACTATCTGCGCAAGCTGCTGCAAATCACCAAAGGCAACGTGACCCACGCGGCGCGCATGGCCGGGCGTAACCGTACCGAGTTCTATAAACTCCTCTCACGCCACGAGCTGGAAGCGAACGATTTTAAAGAGTAATACCGCAAAATCCGCCTGAATATGATACTGTGAGCAACCGATTACGAGGCAGCTTACAGGCAAGAGTTTAAGGACCGACCATGAAAAAAATTGATGCGATTATTAAACCTTTCAAACTGGATGATGTACGTGAAGCGCTGGCTGAAGTGGGCATCACCGGGATGACCGTAACTGAAGTGAAAGGTTTTGGTCGTCAGAAGGGCCACACCGAGCTGTACCGTGGCGCAGAGTACATGGTGGACTTTCTGCCGAAGGTGAAAATCGAGATCGTGGTGAGCGATGACATCGTCGATACCTGTGTGGATACCATTATCCGCACGGCACAGACCGGCAAAATTGGCGACGGGAAAATCTTCGTCTTTGACGTGGCGCGCGTGATCCGTATCCGTACCGGCGAAGAAGACGACGCGGCGATTTAACACTCTTGCCGGGTGGCGCTGCGCTTACCCGGCCTACAAAACCCTTCGTAGGCCCGTACAAGCGAAGCGCCGCCGGGCGATTACAGCACCTTATGCGGGCCGAAGCATTCGTAATGAATGTTGTCCTTGTCCACACCCAGGTCTACCAGCTGCTTCGCGGCATACTGCATAAACGCCACCGGTCCGCAAACGTAGAACTGCATTCCCGGTGCGTTGAACGCCCCTTCATGCTGCCCTAAATTCATCAGCCCTTCGCTGTCAAAACGTGCCGCTGCGCGGTCGGCTTCCGTTGGCAAACGGTACCAGGTATGCGCGGTAAAGTGCGGCAGACTGGCTGCCAGCGTTTTCACTTCATCCGCGAAGGCGTGGACATCACCGTTTTCGGCCGCGTGGAACCAGTTGACCTGCGCGCTGTGGCTGGATTTTGCCAGCGTATCCAGCATCGCCAGCATTGGCGTTTGACCCACGCCCGCGGAGATCAGCGTCACCGGCGTGCCGGGTTCCACCGCCATAAAGAAGTCACCCGCCGGCGCGGCCAGATGAACGATATCGCCCACGTTAGCGACGTTATGCAGCCAGGTCGATACCTGACCGCCTTCCTCACGTTTAACCGCAATGCGATAGCCTTTGCCGTTTGGCTTGCGGGTCAGGGAGTACTGGCGGATCTCCTGATGCGGGAAACCTTCCGGCTTCAGCCAGACGCCCAGATACTGCCCAGGCTGATAATCCGCCACCGGCTGGCCGTCAACCGGCTCAAATTCAAAACTGGTGATAAGCGCGCTGCGCGGGGTTTTCTCAACGATACGGAAGGCACGAGTGCCTTCCCAGCCGCCGCTCTTGCTGGCGTTTTCGCTGTAGATCTGCGCTTCACGGTTGATAAACACGTTTGCCAGCACGCCGTAGGCTTTACCCCACGCGTCCAGCACCTCCTGGCCCGGGCTGAACATTTCGTCCAGCGTGGCCAGCAGGTGGCTGCCGACGATGTTGTACTGTTCAGGTTTGATCTGGAAGCTGGTGTGCTTCTGGGCAATTTTTTCCACCGCAGGCAGAAGAGCCGGCAGGTTTTCGATGTTGCTGGCATAGGCGGCGATAGCGTTAAACAGCGCTTCACGCTGATCGCCGTTACGCTGGTTGCTCATGTTAAAAATTTCTTTGAGCTCCGGGTTATGCGCAAACATGCGATCGTAGAAATGGGCGGTCAGCTTAGGACCCGTTTCAACCAGCAGGGGGATCGTGGCCTTCACGGTAGCGATGGTTTGAGCGTCGAGCATAGCAGCTTCCTTCTGATGTTACTTTAATGATGTATTTTAGATGCATCTTATAAAAATACCCATGCAATGTAAATGGTTCTTTGCATCGTGAAAAATATGCATCACAAAGCTGAAAAGAAATCCGTTGAAAATGGCGAGAGCTTTATCGCTCAAACCCTTGCGTGGCGTGAAGGTAAACGTTTGCGTAAAATCGTTTGTCAAGACCTGTTATCGCAGAACTATTCAGTTATACTGTTGCCCGTCGTCCAACAGGACTGCCTTTTCAGGCCAAAAATTTACTTGTTAGCTGAGTCAGGAGATGCGGATGTTAAAGCGTGAAATGAACATTGCCGATTATGATGCCGAACTGTGGCAGGCTATGGAGCAGGAAAAAGTACGTCAGGAAGAGCACATCGAACTGATCGCCTCCGAAAACTACACCAGTCCGCGCGTTATGCAGGCGCAGGGCTCTCAGCTGACCAACAAATATGCTGAAGGTTACCCGGGCAAGCGCTACTACGGCGGCTGCGAGTACGTTGATATCGTTGAGCAGCTGGCAATTGACCGTGCGAAAGCACTCTTTGGCGCTGACTACGCAAACGTCCAGCCGCACTCTGGCTCTCAGGCTAACTTCGCTGTTTACACCGCGCTGTTGCAGCCGGGCGATACCGTTCTGGGTATGAACCTGGCACAGGGCGGCCACCTGACTCACGGCTCCCCGGTTAACTTCTCCGGTAAACTGTACAACATCATTCCTTACGGTATTGATGAGTCCGGTAAAATTGACTACGAAGACATGGCGAAGCAGGCTAAAGAGCACAAGCCGAAAATGATCATCGGTGGTTTCTCTGCTTACTCCGGCATCGTTGACTGGGCCAAAATGCGTGAAATCGCAGACAGCATCGGCGCGTACCTGTTTGTCGACATGGCGCACGTTGCCGGCCTGATTGCCGCAGGCGTTTATCCGAACCCGGTTCCACACGCTCACGTTGTGACCACCACTACCCACAAAACCCTGGCGGGTCCACGCGGTGGCCTGATCCTGGCGAAAGGCGGTGACGAAGAGCTGTACAAAAAGCTAAACTCTGCCGTGTTCCCAAGCGCGCAGGGCGGCCCGCTGATGCACGTTATCGCGGCTAAAGCGGTGGCGCTGAAAGAAGCGATGGAGCCAGAGTTCAAGGTGTATCAGCAGCAGGTTGCTAAGAACGCCAAAGCGATGGTGGAAGTGTTCCTGAACCGTGGCTACAAAGTGGTTTCTGGCGGGACGGAAAACCACCTGTTCCTGCTGGACCTGGTTGATAAGAACCTGACCGGTAAAGAAGCTGACGCTGCCCTGGGCCGCGCCAACATCACCGTGAACAAAAACAGCGTGCCAAACGATCCGAAGAGCCCGTTCGTGACTTCCGGTATCCGTATCGGTTCTCCGGCCGTGACGCGTCGCGGCTTTAAAGAAGCGGAAGTGAAAGAGCTGGCGGGCTGGATGTGTGACGTTCTGGACAACATCAATGACGACGCGGTTATCGAGCGCGTTAAGGGTAAAGTTCTGGAAATCTGCGCACGCTTCCCGGTGTACGCTTAATTCCCTGCGTTGCAGAACTGAAAAAGGCCGCTTATGCGGCCTTTTTTGTGGGCTAACGTCGGTCGAGGGAGATGGCCCCCGGCCCTGTAATCGCCAGCAAAATAAAGGCGCCCGCGATACTCACATTTTTGTAGAAGTTAATCATATTGGGCAGGACCGCATCCCCGGTCATATCCCAGTAGTGATGACCAATTACCGCCGTCCCCAGCGTATAGAAGACAAAGATGACCGCGAGAGGGCGGGTGAAAAAGCCAAGCACAATCAATATAGCGGCGGGAATCTCCATCACGACGGCAATAATGGCCGCCAGCATGGGCATGGGCGCACCGAGCGACGTCATGTACTGAACGGTGCCGCTAAACCCCGTCAGCTTTGGATAACCGAAAATAATAAACAGAGCCACGATGGCAATGCGGGCAATTAAAAGCAGGAGCGAACGGGAGGAGCCGAAATCGAAATAACGTAAGCTGTTCATGGCAAACGACCTCTTCAGGCGATGTCCTTTAAACGTAATACAGTTTTACCGCTCTCGCCATACGCCGACCGGCTGTGCATGATGTTAATTTTTCGTAAATTTATAGCGCGCTAACGACTTGCTAAAGTACAGGATAAACGCCAGACTATCGCCTCCATTTCGGGAGGGATTCATGGTCTTGCATTCCACGCGCTGGCTGGCGCTCAGCTATTTCACCTATTTCTTTAGCTACGGTATTTTTTTGCCTTTCTGGAGCGTCTGGCTCAAGGGAATTGGTCTGACGCCTGAAACCATCGGTATCCTGCTGGGCGCAGGGCTGGTGGCGCGTTTCCTCGGTAGCCTGCTGATTGCCCCCCGCGTCAGCGATCCCTCCTTACTGATTAAAGCGGTGCGCGTTCTGGCCCTGCTGACGCTGGTCTTCGCGGCCTGTTTCTGGGTCAGCCACCAGTTTGCCTGGCTGATGGTGGTGATGGTTGGCTTTAACCTGTTCTTCTCCCCGCTGGTGCCGCTGACGGATGCGCTGGCGAACACCTGGCAAAAGCAGATCACCATGGACTATGGCCGCGTGCGCCTGTGGGGATCGATTGCCTTCGTCATCGGCTCTGCGCTGGTGGGCAAACTGGTCAGCCTCTACGATTACCGCGCGATCCTGGCATTGCTGAGTATCGGGATCGCCTCCATGCTTTTGGGGATGCTACTGCGCCCGTCGGTGATGCCGCAAGGGGAAAGCCGTCATCAGGAAAGCGCGGGCTGGCCCGCCTGGCGAAGCCTGGTGGCGCAAAGCTGGCGTTTTCTGGCCTGCGTCTGCCTGCTTCAGGGCGCGCATGCGGCTTATTACGGCTTCAGCGCCATTTACTGGCAGGGGGCGGGATATTCCGCCTCCGCCGTCGGCTATTTATGGTCGCTTGGCGTAGTGGCTGAAGTGATTATCTTTGCGCTCAGCAAAAAACTGTTCAGTCGTTTCGGTGCGCGGGATCTGCTGCTGCTTTCCGCCGTCTGCGGCGTGGCGCGCTGGGGCATTATGGGCTGGACGACGGAGCTGCCGTGGCTGATTGTGGCGCAAATTCTGCACTGCGGGACCTTCACCGTGTGCCATTTGGCGGCGATGCGCTACATCGCGGCGCGAGAGGGTGGGGACGTTATTCGTCTCCAGGCGGTCTATTCAGCGGTGGCGATGGGGGGCAGTATCGCCGTGATGACCGTCTTCGCCGGTTTCCTCTATCAGCATCTCGGGCACGGGGTGTTCTGGGTGATGGCGCTGGTGGCCTTACCGGCCATCGTCATCCGCCCGAAGGTGGCTGCTCGCGCGTGACTATGATTCGAGCATAACGCGAATATGTTCCTGCTGCTGCGAATTCAGGGTCTCAACGGCATGAATGAGCGGCGGCGAGAACAGCGGCAGGGCGGTTGGATAGGGAGTAATGACCAGCGCTGCCTCGCGAGGAGCGCCCTCTTTCTTAAACGCTTCCAGGCTGAGATATCGAATATTGAGCGGCAGCAGCGTCAGTTCGCGAAGCTGCTGCTCAATCAGTTCCTCACAGGCTTTATCTTCCCCCGTTAATAGCACTACCTGTTTTTCATGCAGATCGGTTTCCTGCATCAGCCAGGCACCGAAAATCACCGCCACCAGAGCCCTCTCTTCACCGGAGAATCGCAGGCCAAATTCGGCTTCCAGCTCAGACAGCGCTTCTTTGGTGGTGCGCAGCAGCCGGGGGTAAAGGCGGTGGATCTCTTCCGGCAGGCTGTTGTCGATGCCAATGTCAAATAAGGAGCGGTCCAGCGCCTGAGCCAGATGAACATAAAGCTGATCGGTCAGCCCTTGCTCATCGCTGAAGTTCATGCCGGTTTGTGCCCGGAAACGGGCAATCATACGCACGATGGCGCGACGCAGGCGTTGATCCTGCTGATGTTTATCCAGCACCGGATCGGGTGTGCGGAGCATCATAAACAGCAGCGCCAGAAACAGCTGTTCATCGCCGTGTGTGCCCTGTGGAACGCGCCGTTTCCAGTGGCGAACAATTTCCTGCGCCGTAAAGTACTCCCCTCTCGACTGCGTCCAGCTGCGCTGAACGGGAGAAAACTGTGGCGTATTGCCCAGATGATGCTGAATCAGACAGTATTGCAGATAGAGCTGTAAAAACTGCACGTCGCGGGCCTCAAACTGACGCTGAAGCTTGCGCGAACAAAAGCTGATAAGCGCCCGAAGATTCGCATCGTCATAAAGAGGGCGGGCGATACCGTGCTGTTTAAGCGCCGTTTTTAAGGCCGGGGTAAACTGTTGCGAGACAAAATGCGGACACAGCCGGAGCGCCCTGCGCAGCCAGTGCAGCAGGCACAAGCGCTGGTTCAGGGCGGAACCCTCAATTCGGTAGCAGCCATCAAGGTGCGTGACGATATCAAGCCGATGATAGCGCTGGATTTCATCGCGCGTCTCGGCTATATCTTGCCGTGCCAGGGCGTCGTCCACGCCGTTGGCAGCGATTATGCTCTGTGCGGTGACGGCAGCATCGGGCAGGTAAAGCATCAAAAGCACCTGGCAGCGGCGCTGCGAACTGGAAAGCACAGATGGAATTTCAAGCGTCGTCATCATCATCTGTCGGGTATCCAGTGTGAATGTTTGATAAGAATAGCTAAAGGATGGGCGCTGAAAAGCGCGCCGGCAGGCCTTTCACTCAGGATTGCTGGCGAACATCACAGAATTTTTGACGTGAGGAACAGATGCAAATAGTTAAACAAAGCGCGGTAGCGTTATTTTTGGCGGTTTTCACTTTCGCCGCCGGCGCCCATCCTCACAGTTTTATCAGCCTGAAAACCGAGCTGGTGACGGACGGCACGCAGCTCAGCGGCCTGAAAATGCGCTGGACGATGGATGAAATCACCTCCGCCGATCTGCTGTACGATGCCGGAAACGCAAAGCCCGGCGACGAGATCTGGAAAAAGCTGGCGGCAGAGGTGATGGCCAACGTGCTGGGTCAGCACTACTTCACCGAGTTCTGGCACAACGGACAAAAGGTGAAGTTTCTTAACCGTCCCACGGAGTACGGCATGACCCGCGACGGTCATCAGGCGGTGCTGACGTTTATCCTTCCGCTGGCGCACCCTCAGCCGCTGGCAGGGCAGAAGTACACGTTCTCTACGTTTGATCCAACCTACTACGTCGATATGCATTACGCCCAGGACAGCGACGTGCAGCTGCCGGAAAATTTGCAAAAAAACTGCAAAATTGCCGTGCACACGCCGACGCCCAGCGAAGAGACGCTGAATTTTGCCGTTTCCCTTGATAAAGAAGATGCGCCCCCAGAAGACATGGAATTAGGAAAACAGTTTGCGCAGGAGGTAACGTTGCAATGTCAGTGATCTCCTCTCCCGTCAGCAAGCAGCGTCGCTGGCTGCACCTCTGGCCTTTGGCGCTCTTTTTACTGTTAGCCGTCTGCGGCGCGCTCTGGCTGTGGCAGGCCTGGCCGCAGGTGATGATAAAAAGCATTATCTGGCAGCGTGAAGTCAACCAGCAGATGAGCGGGCTGCTGAAGGCGGTGGCGGAGAACCCGACCAAAGCGGGCGGTTCTCTTCTGGCGTTCAGCTTTATCTATGGCGTGCTGCACGCGCTGGGGCCGGGGCACGGTAAAATCGTCATCACCACTTGGCTTGCCACCCATCCGTCGAAGCTGAAATCAAGTATTGGCCTGACGCTGGCGTCCTCTTTACTTCAGGGCATTGTGGCGATTGCGCTCGTGGTGATAGTCCTTTCGCTGTTGCAGCTGCCGGCCCGTCAGCTGCATATGAGCAGCTTCTGGCTGGAGAAGGGGAGTTACGCGCTGGTCGGCGTGCTGGGGCTGATCCTCTGCTGGCGGGCGCTGAAAAAGTTGCGCGCGTTGCTGCAAAAACCGAAATTCAGAGCCTTTACGCCGCATCACGTTCACCATGAAAACTGCGGATGTGGGCATCAGCATCTGCCGACGCAGGCGCAATTACAGAGCGGCGACGACTGGCGCGCGCGGCTGATGATTGTGCTCTCTATGGGGATGCGCCCGTGCTCGGGAGCAATCATGGTGCTGTTGTTCAGCAAAGTGATTGGGGTATTTGGCTGGGGTATGCTCTCGGCGCTGGCGATGGCGGCGGGAACATCTCTGACTATCTCTTCGTTAGCGTTGCTGGTGCACAGCTTTCGTCAGCTCGCGGTAAAACTCAGCGGCAATAAAACGCCGGTGCTGTGGCGACAGGTTGGCTGGACGACGCTTGCGCTGGCGGGCGGGGTGATTCTGCTGGTGGCTGCGGTCACGATGTGGATGAGCGCGGTGCCGGTGGGAAGGGGGCTGCGGTCGTTTTAACGACGTGCGGTCTCCTTCCCCTCTGCCACGGAGCTGTCTCTTATTGTTAATCCCAATTACCGTAGGGGTAAGTTTTGCCTTTAATGAAATCCTGCGTTGACTTGATGACGTTAAACGTACCGCCGGGAACAACATAGTCTTTGCAAAGAGTCAGGTCCTTGCCGGCGTGAGTCCACATCTTCAACGGTTTGAGGGGCAGGCTGGGGCGTCCGGCGACATCCGGAAGCCAGACCTTGACTTTGCCGCCGGGGGACAGGCCGAAGGTCATATTGTCGTACCAGACGGGAGCGCCAGATCGATAGGTATGATCGGCAGGGGTTTTCATGCGCAGCCAGGTGTCCGGTCCGAACACGGCGCTGGTTTCATAGGTTTGCTGGTCAATGTAGGACTCCCAGCAGAAGACAATGTACTGAGGGGGCTTTTTGACTTTGTTGAAATTGACACTACCTCCATAGGCCACATCAGTCCATTTGCCCACGGATTCGGAATCGCGAGAAGTGGAGTCAAGGGTATTAAAGGTATACAAGTAACCATCCGTGTCGATCACCCGGGCATGAAGCGCTTTTGCTGGCAGCTCGTAGGGCGTGATAAAAGAAAAACTCCATTCGCCATAAGGCAGAATCCAGTCACCACTGGCGGCCTGTTTTGATTGTAAAGGATGAGGCTTGTGCGGGTTGCAGCCCGTCATTGCCAGCAGCAGTAGAATTGTCAGTGCGTTATGTGTTTTCATCGTTTTTTTCCATCCATGTTGTAAATCGTTCTTATCCAGTTTTCATCTGGCCGATTAACAAAGCCGACGGTTTCGCACGCTGAAGCGCCACCCTGTATTTCACCGGACTGTTTAAGCTCCACTGCGTTCCAGTGGGCTGAACAGTGGATATATTTCCGGGTAATTATATCCACCTCGTCGGGTGTGAAGCCGTTTACGCTTCTGTGCTGACGGGCTGCTTTACCCATCAATCGTGCGTAATCGCACAACGGCCTCAGTTCATCAGGTAAGGCGTGCGTTCTGATGCTGTCTACGTCAGTTAATAACGCTCCTGCCTCTACTGCCGCATCGACCATTACCCGCAGCGCCACCTTTGACCAGTCAAAAAGGACCGTCCGATGGCGTAGCGTCAGAGCGGAAAAGATCCGTTTCTGCGGCTGGCTGTAGCGGTCAGGCGGGGCGAAATCATCTTCCCATACGTCCGGGGTGATAGCATTGGTTCGAATGACGGGCATGACAACCGGTGAACGCTCCAGCACGCGCAGCTGCGCCATCGTCTGCTGGTAAACATGCGACTGTGTGCCGGGCTGGTTGTGTGGCAGGGTTTCCACTAACGGTCTAGTAAGAAAGAGGTCTTCCCGCAACTGAGGCAGATAGCCGCCGCCTATATCGGAATGGGCGCCGGGAAGTGTAAGTTCCGGCCAGGCAGGGGCAACGCTATTAAGTGCGAAGTTAAAGCGACACTCGTGTTGGGCGATGATGTGAAATACTTTTCCCGCCACGCCGGGACGCAGGCGGATGTTGACATTTCCGGTGTCGGCGCTGTGTGGATTGAGGCCATTCATTACCGTACCGACGGCCGCCACGGTGTCCATGATACCGAGGAAGCGGGTTTTACCCGCTGGTGCGCCGCGATAATTATATTCTTTCATCCCAGCCGAGATTGTTTCGATTATGGCGCGGTCTTCCGCCTGGACACGGTTGGCGAAATGACGGGCCGCCGCCGCACCTCGGCTGAAACCGAAGATATCAAACAGCAGGGTATCGACAACAAACTTACCGTTTAATTGAGAAAGCGCTTTCTTTATCCCGACTTCCAGTTGTGTCACCGCATCGTCAGTTTTGGCAATAATTCCGGTCTCTGCTGTGCCCAGTCCCAGACCTATCGGATTGTCGGGTTCACCTGCCCGGGTACCAATACCCTCGACATAGATAACATCTTGTATGTAGTGACTGTCTGGTGGAAATTTTTTCTCATACAACTCATTCAACCAATAAATGTTTGTATAATATCCCAGATAGCTCCCCGCCCCGATCCCACTTATCCCCATCTTCTCCGATGCATTTCTGGCGAGAATGGTTGCCGCATCCGGGCTGTTGATATCAAAGTGCTGCGCCGTCAGAGCCTCAAGCATGTTCCGGGTGTTCACCGCGTTATTGCCAGTGCCGTCAAAGAATATCCCCAGCACCAGCGTCACCTTACGTTCAGGCCGCTCTTCGGGGAGGACTGTCTTCTGCACCACCGGAAAGAGACGGTTATAATTTTCAGGCGTCAGCAGATAATCAAATTCGGTACCGGCAATAAGATGGCGACTCAGAATATAATCATAATCAACCGAGATGTATTCATAGTCCATATCATTCATCCTGTAATTCAGGTGAATGGACCGTATTGTTGCACCACGTAATTCGATAAGATAATACTTCTCCATTTGGCCGTGCCGATTGATGCGGTAAATATTAAACGTAAGCTTGAGACGTTCATTGTTATTAATGGCGTTACTCATTAACGGAGAGCTTTTATCCAGGATCTTACAGAATTGCAGTCCGCGATGGTGAAACCGGCCACCGATACCGCCCGCTTCCTGCTTCAGGCTGAAAACAAAGATTTCATCTTCATGCCCCAGCTGATATCGGTTGCCGACTGAAGCCTGAGAACCACAGTCAGCAGAAATCCTTCCCTGAATATCGCCCTCAAGCGTTAAATAAATAAGGTTGCTCATTTATTTTTCCTGAGTGAGGCGCTTAGTCAGGAAGTATCGTAATGATAAAATTGAAAAGGCAATCTGCTATAAATCAAATTACAGAGAAAATACTGACGTTTATTTAGGGGTAAAAGAACCACTAATAAAAAATCCCCGATGTTGAACGTCGGGGATTTATATACGCACAGACAGTACGGAAGAAATAACCGCTGGGGGCAGTTACCGGGCTTAACGCTTCAGCGCATCACTCAGTTCATCACGCATGTTTGCCAGCATGGCCTTAACAACGCGCGGGTTACCTGCAACGATGTTGCCGGTAGACATATAGTTATGACCGCCGGTGAAGTCGCACACGATGGCGCCTGCTTCACGTGCGATCAGTTCGCCCGCTGCAAAGTCCCACGGCTTCAGGGACAGCTCGAAGTAACCGTCAACGCGACCGGTCGCCACGTAGGCCAGATCCAGTGCAGCAGAGCCGGTGCGACGGAAGTCCGCGCATTCGGTGAACAGTTTGCCCAGGATATTCATATAGGTGGTTGCGTGCTGCTTCGCCTTGAACGGGAAGCCGGTCGCCAGAATGGTGCCGTCCAGATCGCGTGCATTGCTGCAACGCAGACGGTAGCCGTTCAGCTGCGCGCCCTGACCGCGGGTAGCGGTGAACAGTTCGTTACGCATTGGATCGTAGACAACGGCGACTTCAGTACGGCCTTTGATGCGTACTGCGATAGAAACTGAGAAGTGTGGCAGGCGTTTAACGAAGTTGGTGGTGCCATCCAGTGGATCGATAACCCATTGAACATCCTGATCGGTACCTTCATGTTCACCGCTTTCTTCGGTGATGATGGTGTGCTGCGGGTAAGATTTGCGGATCGTTTCGATAATAATCGCTTCTGCGGCTTTATCGACGTTAGTCACGAAATCATTGCTGCCTTTCTGGCTGGTTTCTACGGAGTCTGGAGTTTCGTAGTGTTTGGCAATTACATTACCCGCCTTGCGCGCTGCGCGCACGGCGATGGTCAGCATCGGATGCATCGGTCTCTCTCACTGGATGTTAAAGAACAGGAAAATCGGCGCAGAGTATAGCAGCGGGATCGGATTATGTCTCTCGTTTATGATAATATGCCCGAATATTCTTCAGACACTGAACCCAGACATCTAAAAATTATGCTGCAAAACATTCGAATCGTGCTGGTCGAAACATCGCACACCGGCAACATGGGCTCTGTGGCCCGCGCTATGAAAACCATGGGCTTAACGAACCTGTGGCTGGTTAATCCGCTGGTGAAACCAGACTCTCAGGCTATTGCCCTGGCGGCCGGCGCCAGCGACGTGATCGGTAATGCGCAGATCGTGGACACGCTGGATGAAGCCCTGGCCGGTTGCAGTCTGGTGGTGGGCACCAGTGCGCGCTCCCGTACGCTGCCGTGGCCGATGCTGGACCCGCGAGAATGCGGCCTGAAAAGCGTCTCAGAAGCGGAGCAGGCGCCGGTTGCACTGGTGTTTGGTCGCGAACGCGTTGGCCTGACCAACGAGGAACTACAGAAGTGCCACTACCACGTGGCGATTGCCGCCAACCCGGAATACAGCTCGCTTAACCTGGCGATGGCGGTGCAGGTAATCGCCTACGAAGTGCGCATGGCATGGCTGGCGACGCAGGAAAAAAAGGTCGAACCTAAAGAAGAGACGGCCTACCCACTGGTGGACGACCTGGAGCGTTTCTACGGCCACCTGGAGCAGACGCTGCTCTCTACCGGCTTCATCCGTGAAGGCCACCCGGGCCAGGTAATGAACAAGCTGCGCCGTATGTTCACCCGCGCCCGTCCGGAAAGCCAGGAGCTTAACATCCTGCGCGGGATTCTGGCGTCGATTGAACAGAAGAATAAAGAGTAGTGCCGTGTGTTCGCCGGGGGGGCGCTTCGCTTACCCGGTCTACAAAGCCCGTAGGCCCGTGCAAGCACAGCGCCGCCGGGCAAAAAATACGGCACAGAAGGTTAAATACCTGACTAAAACAGTCAAGTAAATAGTTGACCAATTTAGTCAGGAATGTCAGACTTGGCCCTGCTATGCAATACCCCCATTTTACAATAAAAAACCCCGGGCAGGGGCGAGTTTGAGGTTAAGTAAGACATGAGACTGACATCTAAAGGGCGTTATGCCGTGACCGCGATGCTGGACGTTGCGCTCAACTCCGAAGCGGGCCCGGTTCCGTTGGCTGATATTTCTGAACGACAAGGGATCTCCCTCTCTTACCTGGAACAGCTGTTCTCCAGACTGCGTAAAAATGGACTGGTGTCCAGCGTTCGTGGCCCGGGCGGCGGTTATCTGCTGGGTAAAGACGCGGGCAGTATTGCGGTTGGCGAAGTGATTAGCGCGGTGGATGAATCCGTTGACGCAACCCGTTGCCAGGGTAAAGGCGGCTGTCAGGGCGGCGATAAATGCCTGACCCACGCGCTGTGGCGCGATCTGAGCGACCGTCTGACCGGCTTCCTGAACAACATCACCCTCGGTGAACTGGTGAATAACCAGGAAGTTCTGGACGTTTCTGGTCGTCAGCACAGTCAGGATTCACAACGCAGCACCCGTTCGCAGGACGCTATCGACGTTAAACTGCGCGCGTAATTAAAAAGATAAGTATTCAGAATCAGGCCGGGGTGGTCACACCCCGCGTACTCGGTCGTACATCCAGCCGGTTGCCTGATTCCTTGCATTGAAGCGATGTACGGAGTTTATAGAGCAATGAAATTACCGATTTATCTCGACTACTCCGCAACCACGCCGGTGGACCCGCGTGTTGCCGAGAAAATGATGCAGTGTCTGACCCTGGACGGAAACTTTGGTAACCCAGCTTCCCGTTCACACCGTTTTGGCTGGCATGCTGAAGAGGCGGTAGATATCGCCCGTAATCAGATTGCTGACCTGGTTGGCGCCGACCCGCGTGAAATTGTTTTCACCTCCGGTGCGACCGAATCCGACAACCTGGCGATCAAAGGTGCGGCCAACTTCTATCAGAAAAAAGGCAAGCACATCATCACCAGCAAAACCGAACACAAAGCCGTGCTGGACACCTGCCGTCAGCTGGAGCGCGAAGGGTTCGAGGTGACTTACCTGGCGCCGCAGAGCAACGGGATCATCGACCTGAAAGAGCTCGAAGCGGCGATGCGTGACGACACCATTCTGGTTTCCATCATGCACGTTAACAACGAAATCGGCGTTGTACAGGACATCGCGACCATCGGCGAAATGTGCCGTGCGCGCGGCATCATCTACCACGTGGATGCGACCCAGAGCGTGGGCAAACTGCCTATCGATCTGAGCCAGCTGAAGGTAGACCTGATGTCCTTCTCCGGCCACAAAATCTATGGGCCGAAAGGTATCGGCGCGCTGTACGTTCGTCGTAAGCCACGCATCCGCATCGAAGCACAGATGCACGGCGGCGGTCATGAGCGCGGCATGCGTTCCGGTACGTTGCCTGTTCACCAGATCGTGGGCATGGGCGAAGCGTACCGTATCGCGAAAGAAGAGATGGAAACCGAGATGGCACGCCTGCGTACGCTGCGTAACCGTCTGTGGGACGGCGTGAAAGATATGGAAGAAGTGTATCTGAACGGCGATCTCGAGCAGGGCGCGCCAAACATCCTCAACGTCAGCTTCAACTATGTTGAAGGTGAATCGCTGATCATGGCGCTGAAAGACCTGGCCGTTTCTTCCGGTTCTGCCTGTACGTCTGCAAGCCTGGAGCCATCCTACGTGCTGCGTGCGCTGGGCATGACTGACGAGCTGGCACACAGCTCAATCCGTTTCTCTTTAGGTCGTTTCACTACCGAAGAAGAGATTGACTACACCATCAAGCTGGTTCGTAACTCCATCGGCCGTCTGCGCGACCTTTCTCCACTGTGGGAAATGTTCAAGCAGGGCGTGGACCTGAACAGCATTGAATGGTCACATCACTAATCGGTACATAAGGAGAATTCAATCATGGCATACAGCGAAAAAGTTATCGATCATTACGAGAACCCGCGCAACGTTGGCTCTTTTGACAACAGCGACGACTCTGTCGGCAGCGGCATGGTTGGTGCGCCAGCATGTGGCGACGTGATGAAGTTGCAGATTAAAGTCAACAATGAAGGTATCATTGAAGACGCGCGCTTCAAGACCTACGGCTGCGGTTCTGCTATCGCCTCCAGCTCCCTGGTCACCGAGTGGGTGAAGGGCAAGTCTCTGGACGAAGCACAGGCAATCAAGAACACGGATATTGCTGAAGAACTCGAACTGCCACCGGTGAAAATTCACTGTTCTATTCTGGCAGAAGACGCGATCAAAGCCGCCATTGCGGATTACAAAAGCAAACGTGAAGCAAAATAATTGAGGTTTGAGTATGTCGATTACCCTTAGCGACAGCGCTGCCGCGCGAGTAAGCTCTTTTCTGGCGAACCGTGGTAAAGGCTTTGGCCTGCGACTGGGCGTACGTACCTCCGGCTGTTCTGGTATGGCTTACGTACTGGAGTTTGTTGACGAGCCGGCGTCTGATGACACCGTGTTTGAAGACAAGGGCGTGAAGGTGGTGGTCGATGGCAAAAGCCTGCAATTTCTCAACGGCACTCAGCTGGACTTCGTAAAAGAAGGCCTGAACGAAGGGTTCAAATTCACGAACCCGAACGTCAAAGACGAGTGTGGTTGCGGCGAAAGCTTCCACGTTTAACCGCGCGTCATCCGAAACCCCACCGTGGCTTTGCTGCGCGTGGGGTTTGTTCTAACAGGCTACCCCTGAGATTGTTATGGATTACTTCACTCTCTTCGGACTACCCGCTCAATACCCGATCGATCTTCAGGCACTGACGATCCGTTTCCAGGATCTACAGCGTCAGTACCATCCGGATAAATTCGCCAGCGGGACGCAGGCAGAGCAGTTGGCTGCGGTATCGCACTCCGCGACCATCAATCAGGCCTGGCAAACGCTGCGTCATCCGCTGACGCGTGCCGAATATCTGCTTTCGCTCCACGGTTTCGATCTGGCGAGCGAACAGCATACCGTGCGCGACACCGCCTTTCTGATGGAACAGCTTACGCTTCGCGAAGAGCTGGATGAGATTGAACAGGCCAAAGATGAAGCGCGTCTGGAACGTTTTATCACGCGCGTGAAGGGCATGTTCGATACCCGCCATCAGCAGATGGTGGAGCAACTGAACAACGAGACCTGGGACGTCGCGGCAGACACTGTGCGCAAACTCCGTTTTCTCGATAAACTGCGAAGCAGTGCTGAACAACTCGAAGAAAAGCTGCTCGATTTTTAATTTCGGAAGCAATTATGGCCTTATTACAAATTAGTGAGCCTGGCTTAAGCGCCGCACCGCACCAGCGTCGTCTGGCGGTCGGTATTGACCTGGGCACCACCAATTCCCTCGTGGCGACCGTGCGCAGCGGCCAGGCGGAAACGCTGGCTGACGAGCAGGGCCGCCATCTGCTGCCTTCCGTGGTCCACTATCAGCCGCAGGGGCACGCGGTTGGCTACGACGCCCGCGCCAACGCCGCGCGCGATCCGGCCAATACCATCAGTTCCGTAAAGCGCATGATGGGCCGCTCGCTGGCTGATATCCAGACCCGCTACCCGCACCTGCCGTATCAGCTTCAGGCCAGTGAAAACGGCCTGCCGATGATTGCCACGGCGGCCGGCCTGCTGAACCCAATTCGTGTTTCAGCTGACATCCTCAAAGCGCTGGCGGCGCGCGCGACGGCGACGCTCGGCGGCGATCTGGACGGCGTAGTGATCACCGTTCCGGCCTATTTTGACGACGCACAGCGTCAGGGCACCAAAGACGCCGCGCGTCTGGCGGGCCTGCACGTGCTGCGCCTGCTGAACGAACCGACGGCGGCGGCGATTGCCTACGGCCTCGACTCCGGTCAGGAAGGGGTGATTGCGGTCTACGATCTGGGCGGCGGCACCTTTGATATTTCTATCCTGCGCCTGAGCCGCGGCGTGTTCGAAGTGCTGGCGACCGGCGGGGATTCCGCGCTCGGCGGCGATGATTTCGACCATCTGCTGGCGGACTACATCCGCGAGCAGGCGGGCATCAGCGATCGCAGCGATGCGCGCGTTCAGCGCGAACTGCTGGATGCGGCCATCGACGCCAAAATTGCGCTGAGCGATGCGCAGTCGGTCAGCGTGAATGTCGCAGGCTGGCAGGGTGAAATCACCCGCGATCGGTTCAGCGAGCTGATTGCGCCTCTGGTTAAACGCACCCTGCTGGCCTGCCGTCGCGCATTGAAGGATGCGGGCGTGGAGGCTGACGAGGTGCTGGAAGTGGTCATGGTAGGCGGCTCAACGCGCGTGCCGCTGGTGCGCGAGCGCGTGGGCGAATTCTTTGGCCGCACGCCGCTGACCTCCATCGACCCGGACAAAGTGGTTGCCGTCGGCGCCGCTATCCAGGCCGATATTCTGGTTGGCAACAAGCCGGACAGCGAAATGCTGCTGCTGGACGTCATCCCGCTGTCTCTCGGTTTAGAAACCATGGGCGGCCTGGTGGAGAAAGTGATCCCGCGTAACACCACCATTCCGGTGGCGCGCGCGCAGGAGTTCACCACCTTCAAAGACGGCCAGACCGCGATGTCCATCCACGTGATGCAGGGCGAGCGCGAACTGGTGCAGGACTGCCGCTCTCTGGCGCGCTTTGCGCTGCGCGGTATCCCGGCGCTGCCGGCGGGCGGGGCGCATATTCGCGTGACCTTCCAGGTGGACGCCGACGGCCTGCTGAGCGTGACGGCGATGGAAAAATCCACCGGCGTGGAATCGTCCATCCAGGTGAAGCCGTCCTACGGCCTGACCGATGGCGAAATCGCCTCCATGATCCAGGATTCAATGAGCTACGCCGAGCAGGATGTGAAGGCGCGTATGCTGGCTGAACAGAAAGTTGAAGCCGCACGCGTGCTGGAAAGCCTGAACGGGGCGCTCGCTGCCGATGCCGCGCTGTTAAGCGCCGCCGAGCGTCAGGTGATTGACGAGGCTGCTGCGCGCCTAAGCGCAGTCGCCGAAGGCAATGACGCTGACGCAATAGAAGAAGCCATTAAAAACGTTGATAAACAAACCCAGGACTTCGCCGCTCGCCGCATGGACAAATCTGTCCGCGTCGCGCTGAAAGGCCAGTCCGTGGACGAGGTTTAATATGCCAAAGATTGTTATTTTGCCTCATGCGGACCTCTGTCCGGATGGCGCAGTTCTGGAAGCGAAGACCGGTGAAACCATTCTCGATGTTGCCCTGCGTGCAGGTATCGAAGTGGAACACGCCTGTGAAAAATCCTGTGCCTGCACCACCTGCCACTGCATCGTGCGTGAAGGTTTCGACTCTCTCGCCGAGAGCACCGAAGACGAAGACGACATGCTGGATAAAGCATGGGGTCTGGAGCCAGACAGCCGCCTGAGCTGCCAGGCCGCGGTGACCGATGAAGATCTGGTCGTAGAATTCCCGCGCTACACCATCAACCACGCACGCGAGCACTAATATGGGACTGAAGTGGACAGACAGCCGTGAAATCGGCGAAGCGCTCTACGACGCGAACCCGGATCTCGATCCGAAGACCGTACGATTCACCGACATGCACCAGTGGATCTGCGATTTAGAGGATTTCGACGACGATCCTAACGCATCCAATGAAAAAATTCTGGAGGCGATTCTGTTAGTCTGGTTAGATGAAGCAGAATAAATAACAAAACGGGCTGCCTTCAGGCGGCCCGTTTGCTAGTTGCTAATAAGGATAAATAAAATGACCGAAGCGATGAAGATTACGCTCGCCACACAGCCTGCTGACGCGCGCTGGGGCGAAAAAGCCACGTACAGCATCAACAACGACGGTATCACCCTGCACCTGACGGGCAACGATGATTTGGGTCTGATCCAGCGCGCCGCGCGTAAAATTGACGGCCTGGGCATTAAGCATGTGTCGCTGGAAGGTGAAGGCTGGGATACTGACCGCAGCTGGGCGTTCTGGGCGGGATACAAAGGCCCGAAAGGCACCCGTAAAATTGAGTGGGCGAACCTCGACGAAGCTGGTCAGAAAGAGCTGGAAAGCCGCCTGAAAATTATCGACTGGGTGCGCGACACCATTAACGCCCCGGCGGAAGAGCTTGGCCCTGAGCAGCTGGCGCAGCGCGCCGTTGACCTGCTGTCCGGCGTGGCGGGGGATAACATGTCCTACCGCATCACCAAGGGCGAAGATCTGCGCGAGCAGAACTACATGGGCATTCATACCGTGGGCCGCGGCTCCGAACGTCCTCCGGTCCTGCTGGCGCTGGATTACAACCCAACCGGCAATAAAGAAGCGCCGGTCTTTGCCTGCCTGGTCGGGAAAGGCATTACCTTCGACACCGGCGGCTATAGCCTGAAGCAGAGCGCATTCATGGACTCCATGAAGTCCGACATGGGCGGTGCGGCAACCATCACCGGCGCGCTGGCGTTCGCCATCACACGTGGTCTGAACAAGCGCGTCAAGCTGTACCTGTGCTGCGCGGATAACATGGTGAGCGGTAACGCCTTCAAGCTGGGCGACATCATTCGCTACCGCAACGGTAAAAATGTCGAAGTGATGAACACCGACGCCGAAGGCCGTCTGGTGCTGGCCGATGGCCTGATCGACGCCTCCGCCCAGAAGCCAGAGCTCATTATCGACATGGCAACCCTGACCGGCGCGGCGAAAACGGCCCTGGGTAACGACTACCACGCGCTGTTCAGCTTCGACGACAAGCTGGCCGCTCGCCTGCTGGCAAGCGCCGCGGCGGAAAACGAGCCGTTCTGGCGCCTGCCGCTGGCCGAGTTCCACCGCAGCCAGCTGCCGTCTAACTTTGCCGAGCTGAACAACACCGCGAGCGCGGCATATCCGGCGGGAGCAAGCACCGCAGCGGGCTTCCTGTCGCACTTCGTTGAGAACTATCATGAAGGCTGGCTGCACATCGACTGCTCTGCAACCTACCGTAAAGCGGCGGTTGAACAGTGGTCTGCGGGTGCGACCGGTCTGGGCGTGCGTACCGTGGCGAACCTGCTGACGGCTGAGTGATCTTTTTTGCCCGGCGGCGCTGCGCTTGCACGGGCCTACGGTTTTGTAGGCCGGGTAAGCGAAGCGCCACCCGGCGTTTTTTTGAAGTAGCGAAACTATGTCAGATACTAAAAACGAATTAGAGACCCTGCTGGAGCAGGCGGCGACCGAGCCCGCTCACCGTCCGGCCTTTTTCCGCACGCTGCTGGAATCTACCGTCTGGGTGCCGGGAACGGCGGCAGAAGGGGAGCAGGTAGTGGAAGACAGCGCGCTGGATCTGCTGCACTGGGAGAAAGATGACGGCACCTCGGTGATCCCGTTCTTTACCTCACTGGAAGCCTTGCAGGAAGCGGTAGAAGACGAACAGGCGTTCGTGGTGATGCCGGTGCGCACGCTGTTCGAAATGACGCTGGGGCAGACGCTTTTCCTCAACGCCAAACTGCCAACAGGGAAAGAGTTCACCCCGCGCGAAATCAGCCACCTGATTGGTGAGGAGGGCAACCCGCTTAGCACCCAGGAGGTGCTGGAAGGGGGAGAAACGCTGCTGCTCTCTGAAGTGGCCGAGCCGCCCGCGCAGATGATTGACTCCCTGACCACGCTGTTTAGTACCATCAAGCCGGTGAAACGCGCTTTCCTCTGCTCCATCAAAGAGGGGGCTGATGAACAGCCCGTGCTGCTGATTGGTATTGAAGCGGACGGCGATATTGAAGACATCATTCAGGCGGCGGGAAGCGTAGCGACCGACACGCTGCCGGGCGATGAGCCGATCGATATCTGTCAGGTGAAGAAGGGCGAGAAAGGGATCAGCCACTTTATTACCGAGCACATCACCCCGTTCTACGAGCGTCGCTGGGGCGGCTTCCTGCGCGATCTTAAAACCAACCGCATTATTTAATTACGGCGGGGTGAGCCTCACCCCGTTGCCTCCAGCAGCAGTAAATCCATCAGCAGCACCAGATTCGACTCAAACGACGTCACGCCTGCGGCTTCGGCAGCGAAGTGCACCGCCTCGTCATACAGCGCGAAATGCAGATCCGCCATGCCCGCCAGCGTATTGGCGGAGGCCCGGGTAAAGGCGACGACCGTCATGCCGACGTTTTTGGCTATCCGCGCTTTATCCAGTACCTGCTCCGTTTCGCCGCTGCGGGAGACGGCAATAAACACCTGATAACGCGCGGCGTTACTGAGAAAAATATTCCGGCTGTCTCCCGGCCCGGAGATGAACGCCGTTTTACCCAGCACCTGCAACTTCTTGGTCAGGTACTCGGCAAAAAGATACGAAAACCCGGCGCCGTAAAGAAAGAAGCTCTCTTTCTGGCGCAGCAGGCCGGCAAACTGCTGGCGTTTGGCCTGGGTGACCCACTGAAAGGTGTGCTGATAGTTGGCAATGAACTGAGCAAAAAGCGTAGGCAATTCCGCATGCTGCTCAGGCTGCACGGTGATGTGCGGCGTGTCTGAAAGCAGCTGCTTGCAGTGCCAGATAAACTCGCTAAAGCCGCTGAATCCGAGCTTCTGACACAGGCGCATAATCGTCGCGGTGGAGACAAATGTCGCCAGCGCCAGCTCGCGCACCGTGATGTTGCCCACCAGCAGCGGATGCTCTGTGAGGTGGGCGAGGACGCGATACTCCGCGCGGGTCAGTGAGGACCCGCGCGTTAACAGCGTTGCCAGGCGGTTATCCATTAATTCGCCGGTTCAACCGGCAGATCGTCCCGCGCGCCCCATTCGCTCCAGGCGCCGTCATACAGCGTCACGTCATTCGCGCCAAGGGTTGCCAGCGCCAGAATCACCACGCAGGCCGTCACGCCGGAGCCGCAGCTGGCAATAATCGGACGATGCAGATCCACGCCCTGACGTTCAAAAACGGCACGCAATTCATCGGTGGTTTTCAGCTCGCCTTCAAACACCAGATCACCCCAGGGCACGTTCAGCGCACCCGGAATATGGCCTCGCCTCAGCCCCGGACGTGGTTCATCCGCTTCAGCGTTAAAGCGTGGTGCTGGGCGCGCATCGACGATTTGCGCCGTCTTTTCGTGGCTGACGACCAGCACGTCGGTCAGACGCTTCACCACGTGTGCGTCAAAGGACGCGTCGAAATCGCCTTCCGGCAGCGTGACGTCACCCTGCTGGAGCGGCAGCTCATCGCGTTTCCAGCCCGCAAGCCCACCCGCCAGAATCGACACTTTTTCCACGCCGAAGTTTTTCAGCATCCACCACGCGCGCGGCGCGGAGAACAGATTGCCTTCATCGTAAACAACAAGATGTTTGTCTTTGCTGATGCCCAGCTCGCGCATCGCCACGGAAAACGCTTCCGGACGCGGCAGCATGTGTGGCAGGGGAGAGGTGTGATCGGAAAGCGCTTCGATATCAAAAAATACCGCGCCTGGCAGATGCCCTGCGCGGTACTCACCGGGAACGTCACGATGCTCTTGCCCCGGAGGGGCCATGCGCGCATCAATAATCTGAACTTCCGGATCGTCGCCGTGCTCAATCAGCCAGTCGGCAGCGACAAAATATGAGGTGGACATGGTTGCCTCCATTCTTTTCCGTAAAAAAGGATTGTCGGTGTTTTTTCTGACACCGACAAGCTAACCACGTTCAACTCGCGAGCAAGCCCCTATTTTTTCACCGCTTCGCCGTCCTGCCAGGCCTTTTGCAGTGCAGGCCAGTAGTCGCGGTTGGCTTCGATCATCTCATCCAGGATCGCTTTCGCGTGTTCCATGGTCGGCACGGTGCGGTTGAGGGTGAATGCCTGCAACGCTTTCTCATAGCTGCCTTCGATGGTCGCCTCAACCAGCAGTTGTTCAGAGGCCAGCTGCTGCTGTAAAAGCGTCTGGTGGAACAGCGGCACCTGACCCACGCGGACGGGCTCTGGTCCTTCGGAGGTAATATAGGCAGGCACTTCCACCACCGCATCATAAGGCAGGTTGGTAATCGCCCCGCGGTTTTCGACCATCACAAGATGACGCTGGCGCAGGTTAAACGCCAGCGAGCAGGCGACATCGACGATAAACTCACCGTGGACACCTACGTGGAAGGCATCCGGTAAAATTCCGGTGCGCTGGTACTCTTCGGCAGCGGCGAACAGCTTTTTCTCACGTCCGTTCATCACTTCATTGGCCCTGGTATAGTCGGGGTTTTGATGCTCCACAATCTGGTTCGGCATCAGGTAGTACTGTAGATACGGGTTCGGCAGGTACTCCGGGAAGTTATCCATTATCGGCTTGATGTTGCGCCAGGTTTTCACCCACGACGGATCCGAGTGCTGCGGGTCGGTTTTTGCGGCATCTTCCGTCAGCAGGCCAAACTTCGCGATATGTTTACGCAGCTCCGGTAATTTGTCCTCGCCGTCCACCAGCACACGGGTAAACCAGCCGAAGTGGTTGAGACCAAAATAGTCCACCTCCAGCCTGCGACGATCCACGCCCAGTATGGCCCCCATATTACGCATCGCCGCGACCGGCATATCGCAGATGTTCAGCACCCGTGCGTTGGGGCGCAGGCGACGCACGCCTTCCGCAACAATCGCCGCCGGGTTGGAGTAGTTCACGATCCACGCTTTCTCATGTGCGTAGCGATCGACCAGATCGATAAGCTCCACCATCGGCAGGATCGTGCGCAGGCCATACGCCAGCCCTCCTGGGCCGCAGGTTTCCTGGCCGACCACGCCGTGGCGCAGCGGAATTTTTTCATCCTGCTCGCGCATTTTGTACTGCCCGACGCGCATCTGGGCAAAAACAAAGTGTGCGCCGCTGAAGGCCACTTCCGGGTCGCTGGTGACGGTGAATTTGATGCTCTGGCTGTGGTCGCGAATGACCTTCTCCACCACGGGCGCAATGGTCTTCTGACGCGCCTCGTCGATGTCGTACAGGCGGATCTCTGCCAGAGGGAAATCGTCCAGGCGTACCATCAGGCTTTTCACAATACCCGGCGTGTAGGTGCTGCCGCCGCCGGCAATCGACAGAATAAAGGGGGGTGTAAACATTTTTAGCTCCTTTCAGAGAAACGTCTCAACGGCTTCTCGCATTTTTTTGACATGCAGCCCGTAGACCACCTGAACGTTGTTACCTTGTTTGATAACCCCTTTCGCGCCGGTCGCTTTCAGGCGCGGTTCGTCGATGATGTCGACGTCCTTCACCGTGACGCGTAAGCGGGTGTAGCAGTTATCAACGACTTCAATATTTTCCCGACCGCCCAGACCCACCACGATAGATTCGCCCAGCCCGTCGTTATTCCCCTTCGCCTGGTACTCCTGCTTGCTGTAGAGGCGCGTCTCCCGATCCTCATCTTCACGGCCCGGCGTTTTCATGTTGAAACGCAGGATCAGGAAGCGGAACACCACGAAGTAGAGGGCAAACATGATCAGCCCCACCACGATGTACATTGGCCAGTTGGATTTCTCCGTGCCGAGCGGCAGGTTGTAGAGGATGAAATCGATAATTCCGTTGGCGCCGATGGCGTGAACGCCAAACAGCGAGAACAGCATCATGCCGATGCCGGTCAGCACCGCATGCACCACGAACAGCAGCGGGGCGACAAACAGGAAGGAGAATTCAATCGGCTCGGTTACGCCGACCAGCAGCGAGGTCAGCGCCGCCGGGATCAGAATGGCCTTCGCAATCGCCTTACGCTCTGGCTTCGCGGTCATGTACATCGCCAGCGCGGCGGCGGGCAGGCCAAACATCTTGCTGATGCCGCGCGCATCCCACACCACGGTGCTGCTGAGCTGTTTGACGTCCGGGCAGGCCATCTCGGCGAAGTAGATATTGCGCGCCCCCTGGTAAGCCGTGCCGCACACCTCCTGCGTGCCGCCCAGTTCGGTATACAGGAACGGCGTATAGACCAGATGATGCAGACCCGTCGGTACCAGAATTCGCTCAAGGAAACCGTAGATCGCCACGCCGAACGGACCAGAGCCTTTAATAGCCAGCGCCAGGGCGCTAATCCCATGCTGCGCGTATGGCCAGAGTTCGCTCATGACCACGCCGAGCAGCATAGAGACGGGCAGCATGACAATCGCCACAAAGCAGTGGCCGGAGTAAATCGCCATCGCGCCGTTAAACTGTACGCCGGAATATTTGTTGTACAGATAACCGGAGAGCGCCCCGGTCAGGATCCCGGCGAAAACACCCATCTCCAGCACCTGGACGCCCAGCACCATGCTTTGTCCGGCGGCTTTCATCTGCTCAGCGGGAGCCAGTTCACCCTGAAGCTGTAGCGTCACGTTCATCGCGTTAATGAATACGATAAAGGTCACCAGCCCAATCAGCGCCGCGTAGCCTTTGTCTCGTGTTGCCAGCCCAATGGGGATCCCGACGGCAAACACCAGCGCCAGGTTGACCAGCACCGACACGGCAGATTTGGCGATCAGTTGGCCGACATTCTGGATCAGCGGATGGCCGAGAAAGGGCAGGTACTCGGCCAGATTGCCGTTACCCAGTACATTGCCAAAGGCGATAAACAGGCCGACGATGGGTAAGATAAGTACAGGTCCATAAAGTGATTTTCCGAAATTTTGTAGGGCGTTCACGGCTCGTTTCATGGCTTTCTCTCTTATTGAACCGCGCACTCGGGGTGCGTCATGGACATAAAACTAGCAGGCTCAGCGCGAGTTTATCCAGCTATCTTCTTGTTTTAAAAACAAATGACGTGAAAGGTAACATGTTACGTTACGCCGTGTGATCGCGCTTCCAATCCCCACAGGTGAGCGCGATGCAATTCTGCGAGGCGCTTTCCAGATTATAAAATTGGACTTTTTGTATTAACGAAACTTGCGGATAATACTTATCCGGACGACGACCAACAGGCCCCCTCAGGCCAGGGACACAGGATGAAACCGTTTCGCTTAGCCGCGATCTCTCTCGCGCTGCTCACCACCTTTACGCTTGTCGGCTGTGATAACAGCGACGATAAACCTCAGGCCGCTGCGCCCGCAGCGTCTACGGCATCACAACAGAAAGCCCCGGAAAAAGCTGATCCTGAAAAGCTGGCTAAGCTGGCCGCGCAGAGTCAGGGCAAGGCGTTGACGCTGCTGGATGCTTCTGAAGTGCAACTCGACGGCGCCGCGACGCTGGTTCTGACCTTCTCTGTACCTCTGAAACCCGATCAGGATTTCGCCAAAACGGTGCACGTGGTGGATAAGAAAAGCGGGAAGGTGGACGGTGCATGGGAATTGGCGCCCAATCTTAAGGAGCTGCGCCTGCGCCACCTGGAGCCGAATCGTAATCTGGTCGTCACCGTTGAGCATGGCCTACAGGCACTGAATAACGCAACCTTCGATAAGAGCTATGAAAAGGCGCTTACGACACGGGATATTGAGCCGACGGTCGGATTCGCCAGCCGGGGATCGCTGCTGCCGGGCAAAGTGGTGGAAGGGTTGCCGGTGATGGCGCTTAACGTCAGCAACGTGGACGTCAACTTCTACCGCGTGAAGCCGGAGTCGCTGGCCTCGTTTGTCAGCCAGTGGGAGTACCGTAACTCGCTGACCAACTGGGAATCCGATAACCTGCTGAAGATGGCGGAACTGGTCTATACCGGCCGTTTCGACCTCAACCCGGCGCGCAACACGCGTGAAAAACTGCTTTTGCCGCTCAAAGAGATTAAGCCGCTCCAGCAGTCTGGCGTCTATATCGCCGTGATGAATCAGGCCGGTCACTATAACTACAGTAACGCCGCGACGCTCTTTACCTTAAGTGATATTGGGCTGTCCGCTCACCGTTATCATAACCGCCTGGACATCTTCACCCAGAGTCTTGAAAACGGTGCGGCGCAGTCAGGCGTGACCATTACCCTGCTGAACGATAAAGGGCAGACCCTTGCCGAGGCGAACAGCGACGCCGACGGCCATGCGAAACTGGAAACCGATAAAGAAGCCGCGCTGATCCTGGCCAGCAAAGACGGCCAGACCACGCTTCTTGACCTCAAGCTTCCGGCGCTGGATCTGGCGGAGTTTGATATCGCAGGCAAGCCCGGGTACAGCAAGCAGTTCTTTATGTTTGGCCCGCGCGATCTCTATCGTCCGGGTGAAACGGTGATCCTTAACGGCCTGCTGCGCGACAGCGACGGAAAACCGCTTCCCGATCAGCCGGTAAAACTTGAAGTACTGCGTCCGGACGGACAGGTAGCACGTACGGTCGTTGTGCAACCCGAGAACGGTCTCTATCGCTTCAATTATCCGTTGGATAGCGGCGCCCAGACCGGCATGTGGCATATTCGCGCAAATACGGGCGATAACCAGCAGCGCATGTGGGATTTCCACGTCGAAGATTTTATGCCTGAGCGTATGGCGCTGAATCTGACCGGGCAAAAAACACCGATTTCCCCGCAGGATAATGTGGACTTTAACGTTGTGGGCTATTACCTGTATGGCGCACCGGCTAACGGCAATGCTCTGCAAGGCCAGCTTTTCCTGCGCCCGCTACGCGACGCCGTTCCTGCACTGCCTGGCTTCCAGTTTGGTGATATTGCCGAGGAAAACCTGAGCCGCAGCCTGGATGAAGTGCAGCTTACGCTGGACGAAAAGGGACGCGGGCAGGTAACCACCGAAAGCCAGTGGAAAGATACGCACTCGCCGCTGCATCTGATTTTGCAGGCCAGCCTGCTGGAATCAGGCGGGCGTCCGGTGACACGACGCGCTGAGCAGGCTATCTGGCCTGCGGCTGAACTCCCGGGGATCCGTCCACAGTTCGCCAGCAAGGCCGTTTATGACTACCGTACCGATACCACCGTCAACCAGCCGATCGTCGATGAGAACGGCAACGCCAGTTTTGACATTGTCTATGCCGATGCCAGCGGGGCGAAAAAAGCGGCATCCGGCTTGCAGGTGCGTCTTATCCGTGAGCGTCGTGACTACTTCTGGAACTGGTCCGAGAGTGAGGGCTGGCAGTCTCAGTTCGATCAAAAAGATCTGGTTGAGGGCGAGCAGGAGCTTAACCTCAAGGCCGATGAAACCGGAAAAGTCACCTTCCCGGTGGAGTGGGGCTCATACCGTCTGGAAGTGAAAGCGCCTGATGATATGGTCAGCAGCGTACGCTTCTGGGCCGGTTACAGCTGGCAGGATAACAGCGATGGCACGGGGGCTGCACGTCCAGACCGCGTAACGCTGAAGCTGGATAAACCCGCTTATCAGCCGGGCGATACCATTAACCTGCACATTGCGGCCCCGGCAGCAGGCAAGGGCTATGCGATGATCGAATCCAGCGAAGGACCGCTGTGGTGGAAAGAGATCGACGTGCCGGCAAACGGTCTGAATCTCTCTATTCCGGTGGATAAAGCCTGGAAGCGTCACGATCTCTATCTCAGCACGCTGGTGGTTCGTCCCGGCGATAAATCCAAATCCGCCACGCCGAAGCGCGCGGTTGGATTGCTGCACCTGCCGATGGGCGACGAAAATCGTCGTCTCAACATTGCCCTTGAGAACCCGCAAAAAATGCGCCCGAACCAGACACTTTCAGTGAAGGTTAAGGCCAGCGTGAAAGAGGGGGCTGTGCCGCAGAAAGTCAATGTGCTGGTCTCGGCTGTGGATAGCGGCGTGCTGAACATCACCGACTACGTTACGCCGGATCCGTGGGAAGCTTTCTTCGGCCAGAAGCGCTATGGCGCGGATATCTATGATGTTTACGGCCAGGTTATTGAGGGCCAGGGCCGCATGGCCGCACTGCGCTTTGGGGGGGACGGCGATGAACTGAAACGCGGCGGTAAGCCACCGGTGAACCATGTCACCATTATTGCCCAGCAGGCGCAGCCGGTAACGCTTGATGCCAATGGCGAAGGCACTATCACGCTGCCGATTGGTGATTTCAACGGCGAACTGCGTCTGATGGCACAGGCCTGGACGGAAGACGATTTCGGCAGCAGCGAAAGCAAAGTCGTAGTGGCTGCGCCGATTATCACCGAGCTTAACACGCCGCGGTTCCTGGCGAGCGGCGATACCTCACGGCTGACGCTGGATCTGACGAACCTGACTGACAAGCCACAAACGCTCAATGTCGTATTAACCTCTACGGGCAAGCTGGCGATTGAAAGTAGCGCGCCGCCGCGCCCGGTTCAGCTAGAGCCCGGCGCGCGCAGCACGCTGTACATCCCGGTGCGCGCGCAGGACGGTTACGGTGAAGGGGAAGTCATCGCGCTTGTTACCGGGCTTCAGCTGCCGGGTGAAACGTTTGTCCCTCAGCACAAGAGCTGGAAGATAGGCGTGCGTCCCGCATACCCGGCGCAAACGGTGAATACCGGCGCCATGCTCAATCCCGGCGAGTCATGGACCGCGCCGGTGCAGCACAGCAGCGGCTTATCGACTGCCACTTTACAGGGGCAACTGCTGCTGAGCGGCAAACCGCCGCTGAACCTGGCGCGCTATATTCGTGAGCTACAGGCGTATCCGTACGGCTGTCTGGAACAAACCACCAGCGGCCTGTTCCCGTCGCTCTACACTAACGCCGCGCAGCTGGCGGCGTTGGGCATCAAGGGCGACACTGATGATAAACGCCGCGCCGCCATTGATATCGGGATCTCCCGCCTGCTGCAAATGCAGCGTGACGACGGTGGTTTTGCGCTGTGGGATAGAAATGGTCCGGAAGAGTACTGGCTGACCGCTTATGTGACGGATTTCCTGGTTCGTGCGGGAGAACTGGGCTACAGCGTTCCCGCTGACGCGGTCAATAAAGCCAATAACCGCCTGCTGCGCTATTTGCAGGATCCGGGCATGATGTCCATCCGCTACAGCGACGACACCCAGGCCAGCAAATTCGCCGTGCAGGCCTATGCTGCGCTGGTGCTGGCGCGCCAGCAAAAAGCGCCGCTTGGGGCATTGCGTGAAATCTGGGATCGTCAGGCCCAGGCTGCTTCCGGGCTCCCGCTGATGCAGTTGGGCGTGGCGCTGAAGCTGATGGGCGACGGGCCGCGCAGCCAGCAGGCAATGGATCAGGCGATGAAAACGCCGCGCAAAGAGAGCAAAACCTGGATTGCGGATTATGGCAGCCAGCTTCGCGATAACGCCCTGATGCTCGCCCTCCTTGAAGAAAATAAGCTGCTGCCGGAGGCGCAAAATACGCTACTGAACGGCTTGTCTGAGCAGGCATTTAGCCAGCGCTGGCTCTCCACGCAGGAAAGTAACGCCCTGTTTCTTGCCGGACGTTCGCTGCAAAACCTCAGCGGCGCCTGGCAGGCCACCACCAGCCTTTCCGATCAGACGCTGAACAGTGAAAAATCGCAGGTTCAAAACGTGAACGGTGCTCAGCTTGACGGTTTGCAGGTCACCAACATCGGCGCCGCGCCGCTGTGGGTGCGCCTCGACAGTACCGGTTATCCGGAATATGCCCCGCAGCCCTCTTCGAAGGTTCTGAGCATCCAGCGTCATATACTGTCCCTGGACGGCAGCACGAAATCGCTCTCATCGGTGAAGAGCGGGGAACTGGTTCTGGTGTGGCTGGAAGTGAAGGCCAGCCAGAACGTGCCGGATGCCCTGGTGGTGGATCTGCTCCCGGCAGGTCTGGAGCTGGAAAATCAGAATCTGGCGAGCAGCAGTGCCAGCCTGCCGGACAGCGGCAGTGAGGTGCAAAACCTGCTTAATCAGATGCAGCAGTCTGATATCCAGCACATGGAATTCCGCGACGATCGCTTTGTGGCCGCCGTGCCGGTCAACGAAGGTCAGCCGGTCACGCTGGTCTATCTGGCACGTGCCGTTACGCCGGGAACCTACCAGGTGCCTGTTCCGATGGTCGAGTCCATGTACGTTCCGCAGTGGCGAGCAACGGGGGCGGCCAGTGGCCCGCTGATCGTTGTACCGTAAAATGCGGATAACGCGCCTGATTCGCTCCCGCTGGCTGTGGCTGGCGGGAGCGCTTCTCGTTTTAGGGGGACTGATTGTCGTCGCTGACCGTGTCTGGCCGTTGCCCCTGAAAGAGGTTAACCCTGCGCGAGTGGTCGTGGATGAGCAGGGCGTCCCGCTGTGGCGTTTTGCCGACAGCGAAGGTATCTGGCGCTATCCGGTTACCATTGAAGACGTCTCACCACGCTATCTGGAAGCGCTGATCCAGTATGAAGACCGCTGGTTCTGGAACCACCCTGGCGTCAATCCGCTTTCTGTACTGCGTGCCGCCTGGCAGGATCTCACCTCCGGGAGAGTCGTGTCAGGCGGGAGCACGCTGACCATGCAGGTGGCGCGCCTGCTGGATCCGCATCCGCGCACCTTTGGCGGCAAAATTCGCCAGCTGTGGCGGGCGATGCAGCTGGAGTGGCATCTCTCCAAGCGTGACATTCTTACGCTGTATCTAAACCGTGCCCCGTTTGGCGGCACGTTGCAGGGCGTGGGCGCTGCAAGCTGGACTTACCTTGGAAAGCCGCCCTCACGGCTGAGCTATTCCGACGCGGCGCTGCTGGCGGTGCTGCCGCAGGCGCCAAGCCGTCTGCGCCCGGACCGCTGGCCGGCGCGTGCGGAAGCGGCGCGTAACAAAGTGCTCGACCGCATGTTGACTCAGGGCGTCTGGTCAGAGAAGCAGGTGCAAGAGTCCCGTGAAGAACCGGTGTGGCTGGCTCCCCGGCAGATGCCGCAGCTGGCGCCGCTCTTTTCACGCATGATGCTCAGCAAAAGTCGTGACACAAAAATAGTCACCACGCTGGATGCAGCTCTGCAAAGACAGCTTGAAGAGCTGGCAATGAACTGGAAATCGCGCCTGCCCGCCCGCAGTTCGCTGGCGATGATCGTCGTTGATCATACGTCCATGAAAGTACGTGGCTGGGTTGGTTCGGTAGATATCAATGATGACAGCCGTTTTAGCCACGTGGATATGGTCAATGCGATCCGATCCCCGGGATCGGTTCTCAAGCCATTCATCTATGGCATGGCGCTGGACGAGGGGCTCATCCATCCCGCCTCGCTGCTTCAGGATGTCCCAAGAAAAACGGGAGATTATCGTCCCGGCAACTTTGACAGTGGCTTTCACGGGCCGGTCAGCATGAGTGAAGCCCTGGTGCGTTCCCTCAACCTGCCTGCGGTGCAGGTACTGGAAGCGTACGGTCCAAAACGCTTTGCAGGCATGCTGAGCAACGCGGGATTACCGCTCATTCTCCCTGCGGGTGCGCAGCCCAATCTCTCCCTGATTCTGGGAGGCGCCGGAGCGCGCCTGGCTGATATCGCTGCCGCCTACAGCGCTTTTGCGCGTCAGGGTAAGGCGGGCCGACTGCGTTTACAGCCTGGCGATCCGCTGATCGAACGTCCGCTGCTGTCGCAGGGCGCGGCGTGGATTATTCGTCGCATACTTGCCAACGAAGCGCAGCCCCTGCCGGACAGCGCGCTGCCCCAGGTTGCGCCGCTGGCCTGGAAAACGGGCACCAGCTACGGCTACCGGGATGCCTGGGCCATCGGGCTGAATGCCCGCTATGTCATCGGGATCTGGACTGGACGTCCGGACGGTACGCCCGTTGCGGGGCAATTTGGTTTCGCCAGCGCGGTTCCGCTCCTTAATCAGGTGAATAACATGCTTCAGTCACGCTCAATGGTGGATGAAGCGCGTCTGCCGCGCGATCCGCGTCCTGCCAGCGTTGGACGGGGCGTGATTTGCTGGCCAGGCGGCCAGTTTCTGCCTGAAGGCAGCGAAAACTGTCGGCGTCGGCTGTCAACCTGGCTGCTTGAAGGCAGTGAACCACCTACGCTGCTGTTGCCGGAACAGGAAGGGATTCGCGGGATCCGTTTCCCGGTCTGGCTGGATAAGGCAGGAAAACGCGTCGCGGCGGATTGTCCGGATGCCACAGAGAAAGTGCTGGATGTCTGGCCGTTGCCGCTGGAGCCCTGGCTGCCTGCTGCCGAAAAACGGGCTGCTCGTCTCCCCGCCCGTTCCGGGGTTTGCCCCCCGCTGGATAACCATAATGCAGCACCGCTGATGTTGTCAGGCGTCAGGGAAGGGGCGGTTATTAAACGTCTTCCGGGCGAGAAAAATATGACCCTCTTCGTTTCAACCAGCGGCGGGGAGGGGCAGCGATGGTGGTTTTTGAACGGCGAGCCGCTGGACGGCCATCAAAAGAATTATTCATTACAATTATATTTGTCGGGTAAATATCAATTAATTGTATTAGATGAAACAGGACAAACGGCGACGGTGAATTTTGAATTAGATCGCTAAGTGTTACTCCTGAAGAGTTAGCTTGATAATTATCAATATTCGTTCCTGAAAAAAAACGAGAATGCGTTTTTATTTTCAGGAACGAGCAATGAAAAAAAATAAACATCAGGGAGAGGGGATTATTCCCGCCATATCCCGGCGTCAGTTTATTCAGGCAGGATCGGCGCTCGCCGCCCTGCCGTTTGTCATCAAAACGGGCAAAGCACAGGCACAGGACGCGGCGGTATCAGACGCTACGCCTGAAGAAAAAGTGGTGCAAACCTGTAGCACGTTTGACTGCGGCGGTAAGTGCGATATTCGTGCTCACGTCAGTGAAGGCGTCGTGACCCGAATTTCAACGCGTCCGGATAACGCGCTGGATCCGCAAATGCCGGTAATGCGCGCCTGCGTTCGTGGTCGGGCTTATCGGAAATTTGTTTATCATCCCGATCGGCTAAAATATCCAATGAAACGAGTGGGTAAACGTGGCGAAGGAAAATTCGAGCGTATTACCTGGGATGAAGCCACCACGCTTATTGCGAATCATTTAAAAACCATTACGCAAAAATACGGTGCGGCTTCACGCTATGTTCATGTGGGTACGGCGGTTTCCGGCGGGACGTTCTCCGGCGATAAAATGGTTCGTCGTCTGCTGAACTTAACCGGCGGCTATCTCGAAAGCTATCACTCGGTCAGTATGGGTAACACGGCGGCAGCCACGCCGTATACCTACGGCACCGCCGCCAGCGGCAGCTCTCTGGACACGCTGCTGGACACCAAACTGGTCATTCTCTGGGGACATAACCCGACGGAAACGATCTTCGGGCACAGCAACCACTTCTATCAGAAGATGAAGCAAAACGGGACGCGCTTTATCGTTGTTGACCCACGCTATTCCGATACGGTTTCCTCCCTGGCCGACCAGTGGATCCCGCTGCTCCCCACAACAGACAACGCCCTGATGGACGCGATGATGTATGTGATCGTCACGGAGAATCTGCACGATCGCGACTTTATTCAGCGCTATACCCTGGGCTTTGACGAAGACGCCATGCCAGAAGGCGTTCCGGCTAATGAATCCCTGATGGCTTATCTGAGCGGCGCAAAAGATGGCGTGGCGAAAACGCCCGAGTGGGCAGAGAAAATCACCCACGTGCCTGCGCAGACCATTCGTCAGCTGGCGCGCGACTACGCAACCACCAAACCCGCCGCGCTGATCCAGGGCTGGGGGCCGCAGCGCCATAACTGCGGCGAGCGCACCGCACGCGGCTCGACGTTGCTGGCCACGCTGACGGGTAACGTCGGGGTGAAGGGCGGCTGGGCGGCAGGATATGGCGGCTGCGCAAACCGGAAATTTGCCGCAGGTCCCGAAATGCCGGAAAACCCGGTGAAGGCCAAAATATCGGTAATGAACTGGGTGCAGGCCGCCGATGATGCTTCTAAGGTAACGGCGGAAGACGGCCTGAAGGATGCAGAGAAGCTGGACAGCAATATCCGCATCCTGTTTTCGCTGGCGGGAAATTATCTGGCTAACCAGAACCCGGATCTGCATCAGGCAACCCGTGTTCTGGAAGACGAGTCGAAAATCGAGTTCATCGTCGCAAGCGATCTGTTTATGACGCCGAGCGCCAGATACGCCGATATTCTCCTGCCGGAAACCAGCTTTATGGAACGCTGGAATATCGGCGAAACCTGGGGCACCGCAAGCTATCTCATCCTGTCAGAGAAGCTGATTGAACCCGAATTCGAGCGCCGTTCAGACTACGACTGGCTGCGGGAAGTTGCTGCTAAGCTTGGCGTCGAACCTGCGTTCAGCGAAGGCCGTGATGAAAAAGCGTGGATTGAGCACATCTGGGAGCAGACGCGGCTCTCCATGCCAGATGAAAACCTGCCGGACTTCGCGACGCTTCAGAAGACGCGCCAGCACCTCTTCAAAAGCGCGCCGTTCGTCGCCTTTGAAGACAACATTCGCGATCCGCAGAATCATCCGTTCCCGACGCCCTCCGGGAAAATTGAGATCTTCTCGAAGCGTCTGTACGACATGCATCATCCGGAAATTCCGGCGCTGTCGCACTACGTGCCTGCCCATGAAGGGCCGGAAGACGAGCTGGCGAAACGCTTCCCGCTCCAGCTGATCACCTGGAAGGGGAAAAACCGCGCTAACTCCACCCAGTACGCCAACCCGTGGCTGATTGAAGCCCAGCAGCAAAAGCTGTGGATCAACCCGCAGGACGCGCAGAAGCGCGGCATTGCGCAGGGGGATACCGTGCGTATTCATAACGCCCGCGGCATTTGCGAGATCCCGGCGGAGGTCACGCCGCGCATTATTCCAGGCGTTGTCGCCATGCAGGCTGGCGCCTGGTGGCAGCCGGACGCGCAGGGTATCGATAAGGGCGGCTGCGCGAACGTGCTCAGTTCTGCCCGTATTACCGCGCTTGCGAAAGGGAATTCCCATCAAACCATGCTGGTGGAGGTAGCTAAAGCATGAGTCAGTTTAAACACTACGCGCCGGTGAGCGACAAACAGCTGGGTTTTTATATCGACTCTTCTCGCTGCTCGGGCTGCAAGGCCTGCCAGGTGGCATGCAAAGATAAAAACAACCTTGAGGTCGGACGTCGTTTCCGTCGTGTTTATGAAGTGTACGGCGGGAGCTTTATCCCGACCGGGCAGGGCGGCGTCAGCAATAACGTTTTTGCCTACACGCTCTCTATTTCCTGTAATCACTGTGCGGACCCAATCTGCACCAAAAACTGTCCGACCACCGCGATGCATAAGCGTCCGGGGGACGGCATTGTGCGTGTTGATACGGATAAGTGCGTGGGTTGCGGGTACTGCGCGTGGTCTTGCCCTTACGGCGCGCCCCAGCTCAACGAGCAGACCGGGCAGATGTCCAAATGTGATTTCTGCGTGGATCTCCAGGCGAAGGGAGAACAGCCCGTCTGCGTGGCAACCTGTCCACTCGAAGCGATTAAATTCGGGCCGATTGATGAACTGCGGGCGAAGTATGGTGCGGTCTGTGATGTGAAAGGGTTACCTGATTCCTCCATCACCAAACCAAACCTGGTGATCAAAGCGCATCAGGGCGCAGAGAAAGAGGGGAAACGTCATGCATGAGTTACCGTTGCTGATTTTTACGCTGTTCCTGCAAGGATCGGTTGGCGTTACGCTCTGGCTGGCGTTCGGGGGCGCGTACGCTTCGCAACGTAGCGCGCTGCTTCCTGCTGTCGGCGCGTTTGTGCTGGCAAGCCTTGGGCTGCTCGCCTCAGCGCTGCACATGGGCTATCCGCTTAATGCGCTTAACGCGCTGCGCCACGTCTCCAGCTCCTGGCTAAGCCGTGAGATCATCTTTGCCAGCCTTTACCTTGCGGCGCTTGGTCTCGCCGTGCTGCTGATGTTTGTCAAAAAGCCGGGCTGGAAGCCGCTGCTGGTTGTGGCAGGTCTGATGGGTCTGGTCGACGTGTTCTGCATGGCACAGATCTACATGCATGCGTCCGTGGTGACGTGGCAGCACATTAACACGCTTGTGCTGTTTATCGGCTCGGTGGGGATCATCGGCTCAGCCTGCATGGCCTGTGCGCCGCATGCCCGCATCAACGTCCGTGCGGCGGTGGGCATTGTCACGCTGCTGGTGCTTGTGCGTCTGGTGATGCAGCCCGTCTGGCTGGCGGACATCACTGCCATGGACAACGCCGTAGTGACGTTCCCTCACGCTCCGCTACGGATGCTGGAGCAACTGCGCACCGTGCATCTGCTGAGCTGGTGCGTTTCTGTTGCGGGTCTGCTGTGCTTTGCTGCGGGCGGCTTAAGAGTGGCGCGCGGCACAATGCTGCTGGGCAGCGCCTTGCTGATTGTGGGTGAACTGATGCTGCGCTTCGTTTTCTTCAGTATTGGCTGATGGGCGGATTAACGTTTGCCCCGGCGATGGACGTGACGCAGGCGTGCGTCCATCGCCGTTTTCGCCACGCTTCCTGCTGCGCCTGTGCGGACGCCTGTCCTGTGCAGGCTTTTTCTTTTACGGACGCAGGCATTTCGGTTGATGAGAGCCGCTGTATAGAATGCGGTGACTGCCTGTTTGTCTGCCCCACGGAGGCGATCGCCGGCATCACGCCGCGAAAACGATTTCTGTATGGCGATACGCTGGTTGGGCCTTTTACTGAACGCGCGCCCGGGGTGAATGAGCTGCTGCTGTGGCACGTGCAGCACCACGTTCGTTTTATCAGTATCGACGCAGAACAGTATCCTGACTGGCTGCTGGCGATTGCCCGGCTCAATCTTGCGCTTCGTCGACGCGGTGAAGCGGCGTGGGCGTTTAAGCTGATACCCGCCAGCGAGGTGAATATCGCCCGCCGCGCGCTGATGCACGTACCCCGCGAGGATGTCCAGGCCTGTAGCGTCGTGCCCGGTCAGCGTGAACTGCGCAGGGCGTTTTCTGCGTTTAGCGAGGCAGAGGTCACTCTCGAGGCCGGAACGTGCGTACTGTGCGGCGCGTGCTGGCGGAGCTGTACGGAAAACGCGATTCGGTTTGAGAACGCTGAACTGGTCGTGGAAACCGGGCGCTGTACCGGCTGCGGCGGCTGCGAAGCGGTGTGCCAGCATGGGGCGATAAAAGTGACGCAAACAGAGGGGACAGCGAAAAGCGTGGCCATACCGGCATATGAAGCCGTTTGCCGGACGTGCCACCGTCATTTCTGGTCATTTACGCCTGATGAAAAGCAGTGTCCGCTCTGTTTTCACCATCAATACGGTATGCGAAATACGGGCTGTTGCTAATCTTCGTCTCATTTTAAAAAAATGTTATGCATAACCATAGGCAATGGCGCTATTGCTCTTTATAATCCGCGCCACACCATACTCAGGTATGCAAAAACAACAGAACATTTTACAGAGGTTATCAATGGCTATTGAACGTACTTTTTCCATCATCAAACCAAACGCGGTGGCAAAAAACGTTATTGGCAGCATCTTCGCTCGCTTTGAATCAGCAGGGTTTAAGATCGTTGGCACCAAAATGCTGCACCTGACCGTTGAGCAGGCTCGCGGTTTCTACGCTGAGCACGAAGGTCGCCCATTCTTTGACGGTCTGGTCGAGTTCATGACTTCTGGCCCAATCGTGGTATCCGTACTGGAAGGCGAAAACGCGGTACAGCGTCACCGTGACCTGCTGGGTGCAACCAACCCGGACAACGCGCTGGCCGGTACTCTGCGCGCCGACTATGCAGACAGCTTCACCGAGAACGGCACCCACGGTTCCGACTCCGTTGAATCTGCTGCGCGCGAAATCGCGTTCTTCTTCGCTGAAGGCGAAGTGTGCCCGCGCACTCGCTAATAATTTCGTAAATGCCGCGTGCAAACGTGGCATCCCTGCGCCAGACTTTGTACAATGCAACGCCCCGGACGAGCAGACTGCTTACCGGGGCGTTTCTTTTCAACCCACCAAGGGCCACAACGTGTAACAACGAGGCCGGAAAATATTATGTCTGAATTAGTAAATATCTCCGAAGTCGCCATTCCTGCGGTTCCCAATAAAAATGGAAAAATTAACCTGCTGGACCTGAACCGTCAGCAGATGCGCGAGTTCTTTAAAGAGATGGGCGAGAAGCCGTTTCGTGCCGATCAGGTTATGAAATGGATGTACCACTATTGCAGCGACAACTTTGATGACATGACGGACATCAACAAAGTGCTGCGCAATAAGCTTAAAGAAGTGGCGGAAATCCGCGCGCCGGAAGTGGTGGAAGAGCAACGCTCCTCGGATGGCACCATCAAGTGGGCCATTGCCGTTGGCGATCAGCGCGTTGAAACCGTGTATATCCCGGAAGACGATCGCGCCACGCTGTGCGTCTCTTCTCAGGTGGGCTGTGCGCTGGAGTGCAAATTCTGCTCAACGGCGCAGCAGGGCTTTAACCGTAACCTGCGCGTGTCGGAAATCATCGGCCAGGTCTGGCGTGCCGCGAAAATCGTGGGCGCGGCGAAAGTCACCGGTACGCGTCCCATCACCAACGTGGTGATGATGGGGATGGGTGAACCGCTGCTGAACCTGACCAACGTCGTGCCGGCGATGGAAATCATGCTCGACGACTTCGGTTTTGGTCTGTCCAAGCGCCGCGTGACGCTCTCTACTTCCGGCGTTGTGCCTGCGCTGGACAAACTGGGCGACATGATTGACGTCGCACTGGCAATCTCCCTTCACGCGCCAAACGACGCCATCCGTGACGAAATTGTGCCGATCAACAAAAAGTACAATATCGAAACCTTCCTGGCCGGCGTGCGCCGTTACCTGGAGAAATCCAACGCCAACCAGGGCCGCGTGACCATCGAATACGTGATGCTGGATCATGTCAACGACGGTACCGAGCATGCTCACGAGCTGGCAGCACTGCTGAAAGATACGCCATGCAAGATCAACCTGATCCCATGGAACCCGTTCCCGGGCGCGCCGTATGGCCGTAGCTCAAACAGCCGTATCGATCGCTTCTCCAAGGTGCTGATGGAGTATGGTTTCACCACCATCGTGCGTAAAACGCGTGGTGATGATATTGACGCAGCCTGTGGTCAGCTGGCGGGGGACGTTATTGACCGTACCAAACGTACGCTGCGTAAGCGCATGCAGGGTGAGTCAATCGCGGTTAAAACCGTCTGATTATTATGCAGACACGGCGCATTTTTTGCGCCGTGAAGCATTAATTTACTGAATAATCAGCCACAATCATTACAACTGATTAATAATTACGGTGCGTTTCATACGACTTTCGGGCAGTATGTAACGACGTAACAACAGTTTAGCGTGAAGGCCCGCCAGCGCTGTCATCTGCGGCCCGACAGTCTTATACTGTTTGTTCCAGGTTAACTGACCTGAAGTTTCGCGGTGCGGGTGGCATTGTGACTCACCGGCACCTGAACCCTTATTTTCACGTACCAGTAGTTGTAGCGAATGAATACTGAAGCCACTCACGATCAAAATGCAGCACTCTCCACTGGCGTTCGTCTTCGCAACGCCCGTGAACAACTCGGACTCAGCCAGCAAGCCGTTGCAGAACGCCTGTGCCTGAAGGTTTCCACCGTTCGCGACATTGAAGAAGATAAGGCTCCTGCCGATCTGGCTTCAACGTTTCTGCGCGGCTATATCCGTTCTTACGCCAAACTGGTTCATATCCCTGAAGACGAATTACTGCCGATGATGGAGAAGCAGGCGCCGGTACGTGCAGCAAAAGTGGCGCCGATGCAAAGCTTCTCGCTGGGTAAGCGTCGTAAAAAACGCGATGGCTGGCTGATGAGCTTTACCTGGCTGGTTCTGTTTGTGGTTGTCGGCCTGACGGGCGCATGGTGGTGGCAAAACCACAAAGCGCAGCAGGAAGAGATCACCACCATGGCCGATCAGTCCTCCGCTGAGCTTAATCAATCCAACGGTGCACAAAGCGTGCCGCTGAGTACGGAAGGGGCTTCGACCTCCAGCGAACCGCAGACGGCAGCAGCGAACGCGCCTGCAACCGAAGCTGCTCCAGCGCCAGAGGCGACGGCGAATACCGCGCCAGCAACCCAGGCTCAGGATCAGAATGCGGTGGTATCGCCTTCACAGGCAAATGTTGATACCGCACCTGCGGCAACGGCACAGGCGGATAACACCGCGGCGTCGCTGCCAACTGACCCGGCTGGTACGGCGGCCCCTGCCGTTGACCCGAATGCGCTGGTGATGAATTTTACGGCGGATTGCTGGCTGGAAGTGACTGACGCAACAGGTAAAAAGCTGTTCAGCGGCCTGCAACGCAAAGATGGCACGTTAAATCTAACGGGCCAGGCACCTTACAAGCTTAAAATCGGCGCACCGGCAGCGGTACAGATCCAGTATCAAGGAAAACCTGTCGATCTGAGCCGCTTTATCAGAACTAACCAGGTTGCGCGTCTTACCGTTAATGCCGAACAATCAGCAGCACAGTAACAGACGGGCAATGCGGGAGATTTTACATGCATAACCAGGCTCCTATTCAACGTAGAAAATCGAAACGGATTTACGTTGGGAACGTGCCAATCGGCGATGGGGCGCCTATCGCCGTCCAGTCGATGACCAATACGCGCACCACGGACGTGGAAGCGACGGTCAATCAAATCAAAGCGTTAGAGCGCGTAGGCGCGGACATTGTTCGCGTCTCTGTGCCGACCATGGACGCCGCTGAGGCGTTCAAACTGATCAAGCAGCAGGTGAGCGTGCCGCTGGTTGCCGATATTCACTTCGATTACCGTATCGCGCTGAAAGTCGCTGAATACGGTGTCGATTGCCTGCGCATTAACCCAGGCAACATCGGCAATGAAGAACGCATTCGCATGGTGGTTGACTGCGCCCGCGACAAAAACATTCCAATCCGTATCGGCGTGAACGCCGGCTCTCTGGAAAAAGATCTCCAGGAAAAGTATGGCGAGCCAACGCCGCAGGCGCTGCTCGAATCCGCCATGCGTCACGTCGATCATCTGGATCGCCTTAACTTCGATCAATTCAAGGTGAGCGTAAAAGCCTCTGACGTTTTCCTGGCCGTTGAATCGTATCGCCTGCTGGCGAAACAGATCGATCAGCCGCTGCACCTTGGGATCACCGAGGCGGGCGGCCTGCGCAGCGGTTCGGTAAAATCGGCGATTGGCCTTGGCCTGCTGCTCTCTGAAGGCATCGGCGACACGTTACGCGTCTCTCTGGCCGCCGATCCGGTGGAAGAGATCAAAGTCGGTTTTGATATCCTGAAATCACTGCGTATCCGCGCGCGTGGGATCAACTTCATTGCCTGCCCAACCTGTTCACGTCAGGAATTTGACGTGATCGGCACCGTGAACGCCCTGGAGCAGCGTCTGGAAGACATCATCACCCCGATGGACGTGTCCATCATCGGTTGCGTGGTGAACGGTCCGGGTGAAGCGCTGGTGTCCACGCTGGGCGTGACCGGCGGTAACAAGAAAAGTGGTCTCTATGAAGATGGCGTTCGTAAAGATCGTCTGGATAATAGTGACATGATCGACCAGCTCGAAGCCCGCATTCGCGCAAAAGCGACGATGATGGACGAAGCGCAGCGCATCAGCGTTCAGCAGGTTGAAAAATAACGTGATGGGAAGCAGGCTGCTTCCCATGTATGATTGAGCCCATTCTTTGGGTTCTTTTTTGTATATAGAAAGAGAATAAACGTGGCAAAAAACATTCAAGCCATCCGCGGCATGAACGATTATCTGCCTGGCGAAACCGCCATCTGGCAGCGCATTGAAGGCACACTGAAGCAGGTGCTCGGCAGCTACGGTTACAGCGAAATTCGTTTGCCGATTGTAGAGCAGACCCCGTTATTCAAACGCGCGATCGGTGAAGTGACCGACGTGGTTGAAAAAGAGATGTATACCTTTGAGGACCGCAACGGCGACAGCCTGACCCTGCGTCCTGAGGGGACGGCGGGTTGCGTACGCGCCGGCATCGAACATGGTCTCCTGTACAATCAGGAGCAGCGCCTGTGGTATATCGGCCCGATGTTCCGCCACGAACGTCCGCAGAAAGGCCGCTATCGTCAGTTCAACCAGCTTGGCGTGGAAGTGTTTGGTCTGCAAGGGCCAGATATCGACGCTGAACTGATTATGCTGACTGCCCGCTGGTGGCGTGCGCTCGGTATTTCTGAGCACGTTTCACTGGAGCTGAACTCAATCGGTTCTCTGGAAGCGCGTGCGAACTATCGCGATGCGCTGGTGGCATTCCTGGAACAGCATAAAGAGAAGCTGGACGACGATTGTAAGCGTCGTATGTACAGCAACCCGCTGCGCGTACTCGATTCCAAAAATCCTGACGTACAGGCGCTGCTGAACGATGCGCCTGCACTGGGTGACTACCTTGACGAAGAATCCCGCGAACACTTTGCCGGCCTGTGCAAGCTGCTTGAAGCGGCGGGCATTGCTTATACCGTTAACCAGCGTCTGGTTCGCGGTCTGGACTACTACAACCGCACCGTATTTGAGTGGGTCACCTCCAGCCTCGGTTCGCAGGGCACCGTGTGTGCCGGCGGTCGTTATGACGGTCTGGTTGAGCAACTGGGTGGTCGTGCAGCACCGGCTGTTGGCTTCGCGATGGGCCTTGAGCGACTTGTTTTGCTGGTTCAGGCAGTTAATCCGGAATTTAAAGCCGATCCTGTTGTCGATATATACCTGGTGGCCTCAGGTGCGGATACGCAGTCTGCGGCAATGCAGCTTGCCGAACGCGTGCGCGATGCGCTGCCGGACGTTAAGCTGATGACCAACCACGGCGGCGGCAACTTTAAAAAACAGTTTGCTCGTGCCGATAAGTGGGGCGCAAGTATCGCACTGGTGCTGGGTGAGTCCGAAGTGGCCAACGGCGAAGTGGTAGTGAAAGACCTGCGCTCTGGTGAGCAAACTACGGTAACGCAGGACGGCGTTGCGGCACACTTGCGCACTCTATTAGGCTAAGGAGAAGGACTGCGTGGAAATTTACGAGAACGAACACGACCAGGTGGATGCGGTTAAACGCTTCTTTGCCGAAAACGGCAAGGCATTGGTTGTTGGGGTTATTTTAGGTGTAGGTGCGCTGGTAGGCTGGCGTTACTGGAACAATCATCAGGCTGACTCTGCTCGCGGTTCGTCCCTGAACTACGAAAATACCGTTAGCGCAATCAGTGCCGATCGGCCGCAAACCCTGGCGGCCGCGGAAAAATTTGCCGCTGACAACAAAAATACCTACGGCGCACTGGCTGCGCTGGAAGTGGCTCAGCAGTATGTTGATAAAAACGAACTGGACAAAGCCGCTGCGCAGCTGTCTCAGGGGCTTGCTGCTGCCAGTGACGAAAATCTGAAAGCGGTAATTAATCTGCGCCTGGCACGTATTCAGGTTCAGCAGAAAAAAGCTGACGACGCGCTGAAAACGCTTGATACCATCAAAGGCGAAGGCTTTGCCGCCATCGTTGCCGATCTCCGCGGTGAAGCACTGCTGAGCAAAGGTGACAAAGCGGGCGCGCGCAAAGCGTGGCAAGCTGGCGTGGATAGCAAAGCTTCACCTGCGCTGAGCGAAATGATGCAGATGAAAATAAATAATTTGTCCGTCTGAGAGGGACCCAATGCAATTGCGTAAATTACTTCTGCCAGGACTGCTTTCTGTTACGTTATTGAGCGGTTGTTCACTGTTCAGTGGCGAAGAAGACGTTGTCAAAATGTCCCCGCTGCCGACGGTTGAAAACCAGTTCACGCCAGCCACCGCCTGGGATACCTCCGTGGGAGATGGTATTGGCGATTTTTATTCCAACCTGCACCCGGCGTTTGCTGACGGCGTGGTCTATGCAGCCGATCGCAAAGGCACCGTCAAAGCACTTAACGCGGATGACGGAAAAGAAGTGTGGTCCATTAACCTGGCGGAAAAAGACGGCTGGTTCTCCCGTAAGCCTGCACTGCTTTCTGGCGGCCTGACCGTTGTCGGTGGTCACGTGTACGTGGGCAGCGAAAAAGCGCAGGTTTACGCGCTCAATGCCAGCGACGGTTCTGTTGCATGGCAGACCGCCGTTGCCGGTGAATCCTTGTCTCGTCCGGTCGTGAGCGACGGGCTGGTGCTGATCCATACCAGCAACGGCCAGCTTCAGGCGCTGAACGAAGCCGACGGTCTGGTAAAATGGACCGTTAACCTGGATATGCCAGCGCTGTCTCTGCGCGGTGAATCTGCTCCGGCGACCGCCTTCGGCGCCGCTATTGTGGGCGGTGACAACGGCCGCGTCAGTGCGGTACTGATGCAGCAGGGTCAGATGATCTGGCAGCAGCGTATCTCTCAGGCGACCGGTTCAACTGAAATTGACCGTCTGAGCGACGTGGACACGACGCCAGTTATCGTTGACGGTGTGGTTTACGCGCTGGCGTATAACGGCAACCTGACGGCGCTGGACCTGCGTAGCGGCCAGATCATGTGGAAACGTGAGCTGGGTTCCGTGAACGATTTCATCGTCGACGGCAACCGTATTTATATGGTGGATCAGAACGACCGTCTGCTGGCGCTGAGCACCGAAGGTGGCGTGACGCTGTGGACGCAGAGCGATCTGCTGCACCGTCTGCTGACCGCACCGGCACTGTATAACGGCAGCCTGGTGGTGGGCGACAGCGAAGGCTATATGCACTGGATCGATCCAGAGAATGGCCGCTTCGTGGCGCAGCAGAAAGTGGACGGCTCAGGCTTCCTGACCGACCCGGTTGTGGCTGACGGCAAACTGCTGATTCAGGCAAAAGACGGCACGCTGTACGCGATCACGCGTTAATTACACGGCGGTTGTAGTATACTAAACGGCTCCTGTTCACTCAGGAGCCGTTTTGACATTTTTAAAAACGCCGCGAAAGCGACGTTATTTTGAATTTTATGAGGCTTCAAACATGGTACCTGTGGTCGCGCTTGTCGGGCGCCCTAACGTTGGAAAATCCACTCTTTTTAACCGTTTAACACGCACCCGTGATGCGCTGGTTGCGGATTTCCCGGGGCTGACGCGTGACCGTAAGTACGGTCGTGCAGAGGTGGAAGGACGCGAGTTCATCTGTATCGATACCGGGGGTATTGACGGTACGGAAGACGGCGTAGAAACCCGCATGGCAGAGCAGTCTCTGCTGGCTATCGAAGAAGCGGACGTGGTTCTGTTTATGGTGGATGCGCGCGCTGGCCTGATGCCTGCGGACTCTGCTATTGCCAAACATCTGCGTTCACGCGAAAAGCCAACCTTCCTGGTGGCGAACAAAACTGACGGTATCGATGCCGATCAGGCCGTTGCGGATTTCTGGTCTTTAGGCCTGGGCGATATTTATCCTATCGCGGCTTCGCATGGCCGCGGCGTGACCAGCCTGCTGGAAACCGTTCTTCTGCCGTGGGTGGATGAAGTGAACCCGCCGGAAGAGGTGGATGAAGACGCCGAATACTGGGCGCAGTTTGAAACCGGAGAAGAAGGCGAGGAAGAGCCGGAAGACGACTTCAACCCGCAGGATCTGCCTATTAAGCTGGCTATCGTTGGTCGCCCTAACGTAGGTAAGTCTACGCTTACTAACCGTATTCTGGGTGAAGAACGCGTGGTGGTTTACGACATGCCGGGCACAACGCGTGACAGCATTTATATTCCAATGCAGCGCGATGAACGTGAGTATGTCCTTATCGACACCGCAGGCGTGCGTAAGCGCGGGAAAATCACCGATGTGGTGGAAAAATTCTCGGTGATCAAAACCCTTCAGGCGATTGAAGACGCGAACGTAGTGCTGCTGGTGATTGACGCACGTGAAGGTATCTCCGATCAGGATCTCTCTCTGCTCGGCTTTATCCTCAATAGTGGGCGCTCACTGGTCATTGTCGTCAACAAGTGGGACGGCCTGAGCAACGAGGTGCGTGAACAGGTGAAAGAAACCCTGGACTTCCGTCTGGGCTTTATCGACTTTGCCCGCGTGCACTTCATCTCTGCCCTGCACGGCAGCGGCGTTGGTAACCTGTTCGAATCCGTTCGTGAAGCCTACGACAGCTCTACCCGTCGTCAGAGCACCGCCATGCTGACCCGCATCATGAATATGGCTGCGGAAGATCACCAGCCGCCGCTGGTGCGCGGTCGTCGCGTGAAGCTGAAATATGCCCACGCCGGTGGCTATAATCCGCCTATCGTGGTGATCCACGGCAACCAGGTGAAAGATCTGCCGGATTCCTACAAACGCTACCTGATGAACTACTTCCGCAAGTCGCTGGACGTAATGGGTACGCCTATCCGTATTCAGTTTAAGGAAGGGGAAAACCCGTTTGCGAATAAACGCAACACCCTGACGCCGAACCAGATGCGTAAGCGTAAGCGTTTGATTAAGCACATTAAGAAAAGCAAATAAGCCTTGCTCTTCCCACTGAAACCCGCGCCTGTCGCGGGTTTTTTTATGCCTGACAGCAGGCCTTGATTAAGTCTCTGTGATGTCAATCACTATTCACTTTTAACCATGTTTATATCTAAGAAAGTAGACAATCGTCGAATTTTCGTCTTAAAGTCCAGGGTTCGGTACTAGACAAAACTAGCGCCTGGTTATCAAATGGTTAACCAACTTTTCGCCGCATGTAAAAAATCGATCGGATACGTAACCGTTCGGCGTACATGCTGGTGTTTACAAGCACGACACATACCTTTTCGGGAGAATTATGCAATCCTCTGTTAATCCAAAAGAGAGCCGAACCTTCTTCGGCCATCCTTATCCGCTCGGTTCGCTGTTCTTCACCGAGATGTGGGAGCGTTTCTCGTTTTACGGTATTCGCCCGCTGCTGATCCTGTTTATGGCCGCCACCGTCTATGACGGCGGGATGGGCCTGGCGCGCGAAAACGCCTCGGCGATTGTCGGTATCTTTGCCGGAACCATGTACCTGGCCGCGCTGCCGGGCGGCTGGCTGGCGGATAACTGGCTCGGCCAGCAGCGTGCCGTCTGGTACGGTTCGATTCTGATTGCGCTTGGTCACCTGTCGATCGCGCTGTCGGCCATCATGGGCGACAACCTGTTCTTCATCGGCCTGATGTTCATCGTGCTCGGCTCCGGCCTGTTTAAGACCTGTATCTCGGTCATGGTCGGTACCCTGTACAAAAAGGGCGACGCGCGTCGTGACGGCGGTTTCTCGCTGTTCTATATGGGCATCAACATGGGCTCGTTCATTGCCCCGCTGATTTCCGGCTGGCTGATCAAAACGCACGGCTGGCACTGGGGCTTTGGTATCGGCGGTATCGGGATGCTGGTGGCGCTGATCATCTTCCGCGTGTTTGCCGTTCCGGCCATGAAGCGCTATGACGCTGAAGTGGGTCTGGACTCTACCTGGAACAGCCCGGTGGTGAAACGTAACGGCGTAGGTGCCTGGCTGCTGGCGCTGGCGGTGGGTGTTGCAATCATCGTTACGTTGATTGCCCAGGGCGTGATTGTGATCAATCCGGTCGCGGTCGCCAGCGTGCTGGTGTATGTGATCGCCGCCTCCGTTGCGCTCTACTTTATCTACCTGTTCATCTTCGCCGGTCTGAACCGCAAAGAACGCGCCAGGCTGCTGGTGTGCTTTATTCTGCTGGTCTCCGCCGCGTTCTTCTGGTCCGCGTTCGAGCAGAAGCCAACCTCCTTCAACCTGTTCGCCAACGACTACACTAACCGCATGATCGGTGATTTTGAAATCCCGGCGGTATGGTTCCAGTCGATTAATGCCCTGTTCATCATTCTGCTGGCCCCGGTATTTAGCTGGGCATGGCCAAAGCTGGCGAGCAATAATATTCGCCCGAGCAGCATCACCAAGTTCGTTATCGGTATTTTGTGTGCGGCAGGGGGCTTTGGGCTGATGATGCTGGCGGCACAGAACGTGCTGAGCAACGGTGGGGCAGGCGTATCGCCGTTCTGGCTGGTGGGCAGTATCCTGATGCTGACGCTCGGGGAACTGTGCTTGAGTCCAATCGGCCTGGCAACCATGACCCTGCTGGCACCGGAAAGAATGCGCGGCCAGATGATGGGCCTGTGGTTCTGCGCCAGTGCGCTGGGTAACCTGGCGGCGGGCCTCATTGGTGGGCATGTGAAGGCCGACCAGCTGGATATGCTGCCGGACCTCTTTGCCCGTTGCTCCATTGCGCTGCTAATTTGTGCTGCGGTGCTGATCGTCCTCATTGTTCCGGTACGTCGCATGCTGGAAAATGCGCAGACTAAACCGGCTACTGAAGCCTGATAATTCTCAGACTGCCGGGGCGGTTATCCTGCCCCGGCCCAACTTAACGGGAGAGAGCATGTCTATTACCTGTCCTGACTGCCACGCAGAGCTTGAGCCGCAAAACGGTATCGCGCACTGCGACAGCTGCAATAAAGATATTCCCCTCGAAGCGCGCTGCCCTGACTGTCACCAGCCGCTTCAGGTACTCAAAGCCTGCGGCGCGGTGGATTACTTCTGTCAGAACGGCCACGGACTGATCTCAAAAAAACGCGTCGAGTTCGTCAGGGCCGAGGCTTAATCGCAAACGCAGCCTTCGCCTTTTTGCCACAGCTGGATCAGCGATTCCGGCGCTTCCTGCTCCGGAACCAGCACGATAATATCGGTATACTGCGCCTGATTGTGCCGGGTCCAGATGATCTGAATGCGAAAATAGCGCTGATCGCCGCTGCCCGGAGACGACGCCTGGCCCGGCGGCTGCCCGCGCGGGATAGCCTGTTCCAGAATATTCACCACGCGCTGACGCTGCGCCTCGTTGAGCGTGGAGAGGGCGATAGTGCGCTGACCGCTCAGCTTAGGAATAAAGGCGACGCCGCCTTCCCGGGCCAGCTCAACCACGGCGTCATCCGTCAGTTCCGGTACCTGCATTACAGTACTCCCACCTGTTCCCAGGCTTGTTTAATTGCCGCCCCAACGTCACTACCGGAGCGCTTCTCGCCGTGGGCGATCGTCAGTTTTGCGAAAGCGTCAAAATCGGCATCCTGCGCCAGATTGCGATCGCACACCGTGTCGTACCAGGCATAACCGGCTTTTTCCCAGGCGTAACCGCCGATCGCCGTCGCGGCCAGGTAAAACGCCCGGTTGGGGATGCCGGAGTTGAGATGTACGCCGCCGTTATCCTCGCGCGTCTTAATGAAATCTTTCATATGCCCGGGCTGCGGATCTTTGCCGAGCAGGGGATCGTTATAGGCGGTGCCGGGTTCAGACATAGAGCGCAGCCCTTTCCCGTTAATGCCTTCCGCCAGCAGTCCTTCGCCAATCAGCCAGTCTGCCCGATCGGCAGTCTGCTTAAGACGGTATTGCTTCACCAGCGAACCAAACACGTCGGATAACGACTCGTTCAGGGCGCCTGACTGTTCAAAGTAGATCAGTCCGGCCTCGGTCTCCGTCACGCCGTGGCTCAGCTCATGCGCCACCACGTCGATGGCAATGGTGAAGCGGTTGAAGATTTCCCCGTCGCCATCGCCAAAGACCATCTGCTGGCCGTTCCAGAAGGCGTTTTGATACTCCCGGCCATAGTGCACGGTGCCGGTGAGGATCAGCCCTTTGTTATCTAGCGAATCGCGCTGATATTCCTTCCAGAAGAAATCATGGGTGATGCCCAGATAATCGTACGCTTCATCCACCGCCACATCGCCGTTGGACGGCTGGCCTTCATAGCGCACCTGGGTACCCGGCAGCTCCTGGGTCTGTTTTGCATCGTAGATGTCACGCTCAAGCTGACCGGCTTTATTGACGTGCGGCGCGGCGGGCTTACCCGGCATATGCGCCATCAGGGTTTGCACGTGGGTTAATGTCTGACGGGCGCAGCGCTGCTGGGGCTCTGACCCGCTTTCGATAATACGACGAAGAATATACGGAGGGATGACGCTATGTAGATGGGGCATGCTGCTCTCCTTATTAAAAAAGGCAATAGCAGCAGTATAGTTTGTAACCGGCGAAGATTTATCCGCTTTTACGCTGACGCGTTTTTTTCACCGGTTTGATCTCTTTGACTTCACTCTCAACCCAGCCGTCTGAAAGACGGGTGGTGAGCACATCCCCGGCTTTAACCTGTTTCGTTTGTTTCAGCACTTTGCCGTCCGTCGCGGTGGTCACGCTGTAGCCGCGCGCCAGCGTGGAGAGCGGGCTGACGGCTTCCAGATGGGTGACCGCATTGCCAAAACGCTCGCGGGTGGTGCTCAGGCGTGAACGAATATTTTCCGCAAGGCGATACTCGATCTGCTGGATCCGCGTTTGCGCACGGTAGATGGTCGGCTGCGGGTTTTGCTGATTCAGACGCTGCGTGGCGCGCTGCTGACGGGATACCGCGCGCTTAAGCTGGGTATCTATCGCGAAGTTCATGCGTTGGCGCAGACGCTCCAGCACGGTTTGCTGGCGCGCCAGACGCAACTGCGGATGCTGCTGTTGCAGACGATGGTGAAGCTGGGTAAAGCGGCGGGTGCGGTTAGCGAGGAAATAGTCCATCGCCATCTCCAGGCGCTGCTGCCCGTTCTGGATCTGACGCAGTAGCTCCTGCTGGTTACGGCTGACCACCTCTGCCGCCGCAGACGGCGTGGGGGCGCGTAAATCCGCGACAAAATCCGCAATCGTCACGTCCGTTTCGTGACCGACGGCGCTCACGACAGGAATAAGACTGGCAAAGATTGCCCGCGCCACGCGCTCATCGTTAAAGCTCCACAGGTCTTCCAGCGAGCCGCCGCCGCGCCCGACGATAAGGACATCACACTCCTGACGCGCATTCGCCAGCTCAATGGCGCGTACGATCTGCCCCGGCGCATCGTCACCCTGAACGGCAGTTGGGTAGATAATGACGGGCAGGGAAGGGTCACGACGCTTCAGCACGTGCAAAATATCGTGCAGGGCCGCACCGGTTTTCGAGGTGATAACCCCTACGCAGTGGGCAGGAGAGGGCAGGGGCTTTTTGAACTGCTGGTCAAACAACCCCTCAGCCGAAAGCATGGCTTTAAGCTGCTCGTACTTCTGTTGCAGCAAGCCTTCACCGGCGGGCTGCATGCTCTCGACGATAATCTGATAATCACCGCGCGGCTCATACAGGGTAATATTGGCGCGCACCAGAACCTGCTGGCCGTGCTGAGGACGGAACGTCACGCGACGGTTGCTGTTGCGGAACATGGCACAGCGCACCTGGGCGGTGTCGTCTTTCAGCGTAAAGTACCAGTGGCCGGAAGCGGGCTGCGTGAAGTTAGAGATTTCACCGCTGATCCAGACCTGCCCCATTTCCTGCTCAAGCAGCAAACGCACCGTCTGATTAAGGCGGCTGACAGTATAAATTGAGGGGGATTGAGAGGATAACATGTGAGCGGGATCAAATTCTAAATCAGCAAGTTATTCAGTCGATAGTAACCTGCTGAGAGGGGAGCGCAAGCATTTTTTTTAAAAAAGTGTAGATGCAATCGGTTACGCTCTGTATAATGCCACGGCAATATTTAACCACCCAGGTCAGAGATATTGCCCATGCTACGTATCGCTAAAGAAGCACTGACGTTTGACGACGTCCTCCTCGTTCCCGCTCATTCCACCGTTCTGCCGAATACTGCCGACCTCAGCACGCAGTTGACGAAAACCATTCGTCTGAACATTCCTATGCTCTCCGCAGCAATGGACACCGTGACGGAAGCGCGTCTGGCTATCGCCCTGGCACAGGAAGGCGGCATTGGCTTTATCCACAAAAACATGTCTATCGAGCGCCAGGCGGAAGAAGTTCGCCGCGTGAAGAAACATGAATCCGGTATTGTGTCCGACCCTCAGACCGTTCTGCCAACCACCACCCTGCACGAAGTGAAAGCGCTGACCGAGCGTAACGGCTTCGCGGGCTACCCGGTTGTGACCGAAGATAACGAGCTGGTGGGCATCATCACCGGTCGTGACGTGCGTTTTGTCACTGACCTGAACCAGCCTGTCAGCGTATACATGACGCCTAAAGAGCGTCTGGTGACCGTGCGTGAAGGCGAAACCCGCGACGTCGTGCTGGCGAAAATGCACGAAAAACGCGTTGAGAAAGCGCTGGTTGTGGATGCGAGCTTCCATCTGCGCGGCATGATCACCGTTAAAGATTTCCAGAAAGCAGAACGTAAACCGAACGCCTGTAAAGACGAGCATGGCCGTCTGCGCGTCGGTGCAGCGGTTGGCGCGGGTGCAGGTAACGAAGAGCGCGTTGACGCTCTGGTTGCTGCGGGCGTTGACGTGCTGCTGATTGACTCCTCCCACGGCCACTCCGAAGGCGTTCTGCAACGTATCCGTGAAACCCGTGCTAAATACCCGGATCTCCAGATCATCGGCGGTAACGTGGCAACGGGCGCAGGCGCTCGCGCACTGGCGGAAGCGGGTTGCAGCGCGGTGAAAGTGGGTATCGGCCCTGGCTCCATCTGTACCACCCGTATCGTTACCGGCGTGGGCGTTCCGCAGATCACAGCGGTTTCTGACGCGGTTGAAGCGCTGGAAGGGACCGGTATCCCGGTTATCGCTGACGGCGGTATTCGCTTCTCTGGCGACATCGCCAAAGCAATCGCCGCAGGTGCAGCCGCCGTGATGGTGGGCTCTATGCTGGCCGGTACTGAAGAATCCCCGGGCGAAATCGAACTCTACCAGGGCCGTTCTTATAAATCCTATCGCGGTATGGGCTCCCTCGGTGCGATGTCCAAAGGTTCCTCCGACCGTTACTTCCAGACCGATAACGCCGCAGACAAACTGGTGCCGGAGGGTATCGAAGGTCGCGTGGCCTATAAAGGCCGCCTGAAAGAGATCATTCACCAGCAGATGGGCGGCCTGCGCTCCTGTATGGGTCTGACCGGCTGTGGTACCATCGACCTGCTGCGTACCAAAGCGGAATTCGTACGCATCAGCGGTGCGGGTATCCAGGAGAGCCACGTTCACGACGTGACGATCACCAAAGAGTCCCCGAACTACCGTCTGGGCTCCTGATAAATTTCCGCGCCCGGCTCAATGCCGGGCGCTTTGTTTTGTTTCACTTGCCTCGGAATTAGCGTCAATGACGGAAAACATTCATAAACATCGCATTCTCATCCTGGACTTCGGTTCTCAGTACACTCAGCTGGTGGCGCGCCGCGTGCGTGAGCTGGGCGTTTACTGTGAGCTGTGGGCGTGGGATGTCACGGAAGCACAGATTCGCGAGTTCAATCCAAGCGGCATCATCCTCTCCGGCGGTCCGGAAAGCACCACCGAAGAGAACAGCCCGCGCGCGCCACAATACGTGTTCGAAGCGGGCGTACCGGTATTCGGCGTCTGCTACGGCATGCAGACCATGGCGATGCAGCTGGGCGGCCACGTAGAAGGCTCTAACGAGCGTGAGTTCGGCTACGCGCAGGTTGAAGTCGTCACCGACAGCGCGCTGGTGCGCGGTATCGAAGACTCCCTGACCGCAGACGGCAAGCCGCTGCTGGACGTGTGGATGAGCCACGGCGACAAGGTTACCGCCATCCCATCCGACTTCGTGACCGTTGCCAGCACCGAAAGCTGCCCGTTCGCCATCATGGCGAACGAAGAAAAACGCTTCTACGGCGTGCAGTTCCACCCGGAAGTGACCCACACCCGTCAGGGTATGCGCATGCTGGAGCGCTTCGTGCGTGACATCTGCCAGTGTGAAGCCCTGTGGACCCCGGCAAAAATCATCGACGACGCCGTGGAGCGTATCCGCCAGCAGGTTGGCGATGACAAAGTGATCCTCGGCCTCTCCGGCGGCGTGGACTCCTCCGTCACCGCGATGCTGCTGCACCGCGCGATCGGTAAAAACCTGACCTGCGTCTTCGTGGACAACGGCCTGCTGCGCCTGAACGAAGCCCAGCAGGTAATGGACATGTTTGGCGACCACTTCGGTCTGAACATCGTTCACGTGGAAGGCGAGCAGCGCTTCCTCGACGCGCTGGCCGGCGAGAACGATCCCGAAGCGAAACGTAAAATCATTGGCCGCGTGTTCGTGGAAGTGTTCGACGAAGAAGCGCTGAAGCTGGAAGACGTGAAGTGGCTGGCGCAGGGCACTATCTACCCTGACGTGATCGAGTCTGCGGCCTCCGCAACCGGTAAAGCGCACGTCATCAAATCTCACCACAACGTGGGCGGCCTGCCGAAAGAGATGAAGATGGGCCTGGTTGAACCGCTGCGCGAGCTGTTCAAAGATGAAGTGCGTAAGATCGGCCTGGAGCTGGGTCTGCCGTACGACATGCTCTACCGTCACCCGTTCCCGGGCCCGGGCCTCGGCGTGCGCGTGCTGGGTGAAGTGAAGAAAGAGTACTGCGACCTGCTGCGCCGTGCGGACGCGATCTTCATCGAAGAGCTGCACAAGGCTGACCTGTACAACAAGGTCAGCCAGGCGTTCACCGTATTCCTGCCGGTTCGCTCCGTCGGCGTGATGGGCGATGGCCGTAAGTACGACTGGGTTGTCTCCCTGCGTGCGGTGGAAACCATCGACTTCATGACCGCGCACTGGGCGCATCTGCCGTATGACTTCTTAGGCCGCGTGTCTAACCGCATCATCAACGAAGTTAACGGCATTTCCCGCGTGGTGTATGACATCAGCGGTAAGCCACCGGCGACGATTGAGTGGGAGTGAAATCTATCTTTAATGTGTTGATTTAATTGCTAAATATTTTTATTGGTGATTATATATCCCACATTATTAATAGCGTTTCTCTTGGTGTATTGAGAGGCGGGTTATAAAAAATACTGATACCATGAGGACGGATCAATCGTGGTCATGGTATCAGGCTATTCTCATGGGTTTATTGCGACCCTGAAAATGACGTCGCTGACCATCTCTCCGTCAAGGAAATCGATCAACATATTCGAGTTTTCAAGGTCTTCTCTGGTCAATGCCCCGATTGCTTGTCCAACTACTACCTCCCAAGGTTTTTTGCACTCAACAATAGCACATACGAGTTGGCGGATTTTCTTGATCTTCTTGTGACGCAATCGGTCGTTCGATTCTATTAGTTCTGCAATTAACGCTATGTCGGAATGTGTTTGATTAAATTCAATCCATTTTTTGGCTGCGGCTACAAATTCCACCCATGTAACGTTCATTACTGCAAGGCATGAATCAGTCAAAAGAACATTTTCGATAGCGTAGCACCGTAATCGATAACGTTTAAGAGGTAGGCGATGTTCAAGTGACTCTTTGATTACCCCATCGCCGTCACGAAGGGAAAAGGCGATTGGATTGTCATAGAGTGTACTAAGGAGGTCTACGCAAAAATCCTCAAGTTGGCTCTGTTGATCTACGCTACCTGCAAGTACGGGAAAGATTTTTATTCGGCCCTGTGAGGTTCTGGCCGCTTGTTGCCACACTCTTTCGTCGTCCTCTCCTTCCAAAATCAATGCAGCGTCTTCGCTAAGAGAAAGCGATAGGGGGTGCCCAAAAAATGGAGCAATCTTTCGAAGTTCGTCGCTGGCCGGTTTCAGTGATATTTCATTTACTGCAAAACTTTTCGTGCCTATTGATACATATGGGGAGGCGGCAAGAGAACAGACGAGCGGGGAACTATGGGTGGATAAGCATATGGCAATACTGTTCGCGTGTGTTCTGAATTCATCGAGCATACTGATTATCAGCTTGCCCAGTCTAGCTTGGAGGTCGGGGTGCAGATGTACATCAGGCTCATCGAGGAGGAGTACGTTGAATTTCTCCGGATCTATTGTATCGAAGAAATAGATGATTTCCGCGGCTAATGCAACCGCTTCTGATTCACCGCTACTGATTTGGGCCGGATCAATAATCTCACCATCTACAAGTGATCGAAACTCATAATCGGCATTACCCATCTCGAGCGAAATGTTAGTAAGAAGCTGATTAATTTTACTTAATCGGTCTGTCTGAAAGTTTCGCGTTAGATCAGTTCGAATTTCCGGGGTATTGGCAAGTCGACGTAAGTAAAGAGTCTCAGCCTCGCGAAATAGCATAGCCGATGCAGCTTTGAAGTTGCTTGCCTGATTAACTGCCCGAGTGTGCCTTAGCCATTCGGGGTTGTCGCTCATATTTGTGAGGACGGAGCCATCTCGCTTGAACGACCCTGCTCGCTCTGGACTTACATACCGGACATAAAATTGCTGCTTGTTCTGGCTGATTGTTTGTTCAATATCGCGAAGAAAACGACTTTTTCCCGCGCCGTTTCGGCCCATAATTATGTTGATGTTGTTCAAGCCGTAAAGTCGGCCAATTTGGCTAGATAACTCGCTTACTTTCAAGATTGTAACTCCATTTTTCGTCGCCAAATACGATATCAAATACACTAACTGAATAGGTGCGTTGATGCCTCATTTTGTTCACATCTGTGTTGAAATTAGTGATGTGACCGAGCTAAGGACTCTAGTAGGAGTAGAGCGGCCATATTATTCGTCTGAACAGCCTGTAGACAGCTCTATTGTTGAGACATGACATTTTTCGCGGTAACTGAAAAGTTATTTGTTGCAAATTCTTGATTTATTTATGTTTTATTTTATTATTGATAATTGAGTGGGAATAAGCCAGTAACCCAACCTGTTTTCTCATAAACAGGCAGAAGCATTTAAAACCCTCTGTTTAAACAGAGGGTTTTTTTTGCCCGACCGTAACGTCAGCTACTGACTCATCTGCCGCGATCCACGGCAGCCGATACTGCGCCGCCATGCGCCTGGCGCCTGACCGTACTGACGTTTAAAGCTGCGGTTGAAGGACTGCTGGGAGTCAAAGCCGAGCGCGATCGCCACGTTCAGAATCGGTTCATCGCTTTGAGCCAGGCGCTCAACCGATTTTTGCAGCTTTTGCGCGCGAATATATTCGGCGAGAGGGGAGCCGGTATGTTCTTTGAAGATCCGCTGGAGATGCCATTTCGAATACCCGGCTCGCCTGGAGACGGTTTCAATGTCCAGACGGCTATCAAGGTTGTTGTCGATCCAGTCGAGTAAATCGTGAATGAATGCACCCGTGTTCATCTTGCTTCCCCCTACGCCACGCATCAAAAAGCATCTTTGTTTGTTGCATTTAAAGGTGGCCCGTTTTTGCATTAATTGCAAGTATTATTGTTACATTTAAATCCCTTCTAAAAACAGGTTATTCACCTTCACCGCAAATAGCACATAAAGTGCAACAATTATTCTTGCACTTAATTAAGCGCCTTCCTACAATCGCCGCGATAGTGTATTCGCAACTGTTACAGTTTTGTGGCGATGAACGACACAAATGGCCTTCAGCCAGCCCGGACAAAGGAAGTGGCGCGGCGCCTCCCGCTGCGTCTTGCCCGGCGGCTACAATAACCGGAATAAAAATAATGAGCCTGCAAAAAACCTGGGGTAACTTTCATCTGAGCGCGATGGGGGTGATATTACTCTCCGCGCTGCTGGTCGGGTGCGATGACAGCGTCGCGCAAAATGCTGCGCCGCAGGCGCCCGCCGTCAGCGCCGCTGACGTGGTTGTGAAATCCATTAGCCAGTGGGACAGCTTTAACGGTCGCATTGAGGCGGTGGAAAGCGTCCAGCTGCGCCCGCGCGTCTCCGGCTACATTGATAAAGTGAATTACACCGACGGCCAGGAGGTGAAAAAGGGCGAGGTGCTATTCACGATTGACGACCGAACCTATCGCGCCGCGCTGGAACAGGCGCAGGCGGCGCTGGCGAGAGCCAAAACGCAGGCCAGCCTGGCGCGAAGCGAGGCTAACCGGACCGATAAACTGGTCAACACTAACGTGGTTTCCCGTGAAGAGTGGGAGCAGCGTCGTTCGGCCGCCACCCAGGCGCAGGCCGACATTCGCGCAGCGCAGGCGGCGGTTGATGCCGCGCAGCTTAACCTGGACTTCACCAAAGTGACCGCGCCCATTGATGGCCGCGCCAGCCGTGCACTGATCACCAGCGGTAATCTGGTCACCGCCGGCGACAGCGCCAGCGTGCTCACCACCCTGGTCTCGCAGAAGACGGTTTACGTCTACTTCGACGTGGACGAGTCAACCTACCTTCACTATCAAAACCTTGCCCGCAGCGGGCAGGGGGCGTCCAGTCATCATACGGCGCTGCCGGTGGAGATCGGCCTGACCGGTGAGGAGGGTTATCCCCACCAGGGCAAAGTGGATTTTCTTGATAATCAGCTCACGCCGAGTACCGGAACGATCCGCATGCGCGCCCTGTTAGATAACGCGCAGCGTCAGTTCACGCCGGGTCTTTTTGCCCGCGTGCGCCTGCCGGGCAGCGCGGAATTTAAAGCCACGCTTGTTGACGATAAAGCGGTGCTGACCGATCAGGATCGTAAATATGTTTATGTCGTTGATAAAGACGGAAAAGCGCAGCGTCGCGATATCACGCCCGGGCGTCTGGCCGACGGTTTACGCATCGTACAGCAGGGGCTGAATCCTGGGGATAAAGTCATCGTCGATGGTTTACAAAAAGTGTTTATGCCGGGTATGCCGGTTAACGCGAAAACCGTTTCCATGACCGCCAGCACCGCCCTTAACTGATCCCTTACCTGAGAATCCAACCCATGGACTTTTCCCGTTTTTTCATCGACAGGCCGATTTTTGCCGCCGTACTGTCGATTCTGATTTTTATCACCGGATTAATCGCTATCCCGCTGCTGCCGGTGAGCGAATATCCTGACGTCGTCCCGCCAAGCGTGCAGGTACGCGCGGAGTATCCGGGCGCCAACCCAAAGGTGATTGCCGAGACCGTGGCAACGCCGCTGGAAGAGGCGATCAACGGCGTTGAAAACATGATGTACATGAAGTCCGTTGCGGGTTCCGACGGCGTGCTGGTGACCACCGTCACCTTCCGTCCAGGTACCGACCCGGATCAGGCGCAGGTTCAGGTGCAAAACCGGGTAGCGCAGGCTGAGGCGCGTCTGCCGGAAGATGTGCGGCGTTTGGGCATCACCACTCAGAAACAGTCCCCGACGCTGACGCTGGTAGTGCATTTGTTTTCGCCAGGCGGTAAGTACGATTCACTGTACATGCGTAACTACGCCACGCTGAAGGTGAAGGACGAGCTGGCGCGCCTGCCCGGCGTGGGGCAGATTCAGATTTTCGGCTCGGGCGAATACGCGATGCGCGTCTGGCTGGACCCAAACAAGGTGGCGGCGCGCGGGCTGACGGCCTCAGACGTGGTGACGGCGATGCAGGAGCAGAACGTGCAGGTGTCCGCCGGGCAGCTTGGTGCCGAGCCGCTGCCGAAAGAGAGCGATTTCCTGATCTCCATTAACGCTCAGGGCCGGCTGCATACCGAAGAAGAGTTTGGCAATATTGTCCTGAAAACAACGCAGGATGGGACGGTCGTCCGCCTGCGCGACGTGGCGCGCATCGAGATGGGTTCCGGCAGCTATGCGCTGCGTTCGCAGCTCAACAATAAAGACGCGGTCGGGATTGGTATCTTCCAGTCTCCCGGGGCAAACGCCATCGATCTGTCTAACGCGGTGCGTGCGAAAATGGACGAACTCTCCACCCGTTTTCCGGACGATATGAAATGGGCGGCGCCTTACGACCCGACCGTTTTCGTCCGCGATTCGATCCGCGCGGTGGTGCAGACGCTGCTGGAAGCGGTGGTGCTGGTCGTACTGGTAGTGATCCTGTTCCTGCAAACCTGGCGGGCGTCGATCATCCCGCTGATCGCGGTGCCGGTATCCGTCGTGGGCACGTTCAGTATTCTCTATCTGCTGGGCTTTTCGCTTAATACCCTGAGTTTATTCGGGCTGGTGCTGGCGATTGGTATCGTGGTGGACGATGCCATCGTGGTGGTGGAGAACGTCGAGCGAAATATTGAAGAGGGGCTCGCCCCGCTTGCGGCAGCGCATCAGGCGATGCGGGAAGTGTCCGGGCCGATTATCGCCATAGCGCTGGTGCTGTGCGCGGTGTTTGTGCCGATGGCATTCCTCTCTGGCGTTACCGGCCAGTTCTACAAGCAGTTTGCGGTAACGATAGCCATTTCAACGGTGATCTCCGCGATCAACTCGCTGACGCTCTCGCCAGCGCTGGCCGCGCTGCTGTTGAAACCGCACGGCGCGCCGAAAGATTCTCCGACCCGGCTTATCGATCGTCTGTTTGGCTGGATCTTCCGTCCGTTTAACCGCTTTTTCCACCGCAGCTCGACCGGCTATCAGGGGCTGGTGGGCAAAACGCTTGGCCGACGCGGGGCGGTGTTTGCGGTTTATCTGCTGCTGCTTTGTGCCGCGGGCGTGATGTTTAAAGCCGTACCCGGCGGGTTTATTCCGACGCAGGATAAGCTGTACCTGATCGGCGGCGTGAAAATGCCGGAAGGCTCGTCGCTGGCGCGTACCGATGCGGTGATCCGCAAAATGAGCGAAATCGGTATGAATACCGAAGGCGTGGATTATGCGGTCGCGTTTCCTGGCCTGAATGCGCTCCAGTTCACCAATACGCCGAACACCGGGACGGTATTTTTTGGCCTGAAGCCGTTCGACCAGCGTAAACACTCTGCGGCGGAAATTAACGCGGAGATCAACGCGAAAATCGCGCAAATCCAGCAGGGCTTCGGCTTCTCGATTCTGCCTCCGCCGATTCTGGGGCTGGGACAGGGATCGGGCTATTCCCTGTACATTCAGGATCGCGCAGGTCTGGGCTATGGCGCGCTGCAAAATGCGGTGAACACCATGTCCGGCGCAATTATGCAGACGCCGGGGATGCATTTCCCCATCTCAACCTATCAGGCTAACGTTCCGCAGCTGGACGTGCAGGTCGACCGGGATAAGGCGAAAGCGCAGGGCGTGTCGCTCACCGATCTGTTCGGTACGCTGCAAACCTATCTGGGCTCGTCATACGTAAACGACTTTAACCAGTTTGGCCGCACCTGGCGCGTGATGGCGCAGGCCGACGGGCAGTTCCGCGACAGCGTGGAAGATATTGCGAATTTACGTACCCGCAATAACCTCGGCGAAATGGTGCCGATCGGCAGCATGGTAAATATCAGCACTACTTACGGGCCGGACCCGGTGATCCGCTACAATGGTTACCCGGCGGCGGATCTGATTGGCGATGCCGATCCTCGCGTGCTCTCGTCCGCGCAGGCCATGACGCAGCTGGACACCATGTCTAAGCAGATCCTGCCGAACGGAATGAATATTGAATGGACGGATCTGAGCTTCCAGCAGGCAACTCAGGGCAACACGGCGCTGATCGTCTTCCCGGTCGCGGTACTGCTGGCGTTCCTGGTGCTGGCGGCGCTGTATGAGAGCTGGACGCTTCCGCTGGCGGTGATCCTCATCGTGCCGATGACCATGCTCTCCGCGCTGTTTGGCGTCTGGCTGACCGGTGGCGATAACAACGTCTTCGTGCAGGTGGGTCTGGTGGTGCTGATGGGGCTGGCCTGTAAGAATGCGATTCTTATCGTAGAGTTTGCCCGCGAGCTGGAAATGCAGGGCAAAGGCATTATGGAAGCCGCGCTGGAAGCGTGCCGCCTGCGTTTACGTCCGATTGTGATGACCTCAATCGCCTTTATTGCCGGGACGATCCCTCTCATCCTCGGCCACGGCGCGGGTGCCGAAGTGCGCGGCGTCACCGGGATCACCGTGTTCTCCGGTATGCTGGGCGTGACGCTGTTTGGTCTGTTCCTGACGCCGGTCTTTTACGTCACGCTGCGTAAGTTCGTGACGCGCGGCAAAGCGGAAAGAGAGGTGTTGCCTGCGTAGGACGTAGCAGACAATAAAAAACCGCCTTCACAGTGAAGGCGGTTTTTTTTCGCCGTCCGTAAAGGATTATGGCGCTTTTTTATGCTGCGTACAGATTTCCGGCACCGGATCGCACCCGCTGGTGTCGGCTTTTTTTACCTCTTCCAGCGCGCTGGCGACGGTATGGCGCGCTAAAACCTCCAGCGAAGCCTGCTCCGCTTCATCAGCAATGGATTTGAAATACCAGCAGGCGTTGGCGCTGACCACGCAGCGGGCCGGGACGTCAGGACGGGACGCCCACAGCTTTTTATCTTCCGTGACGGAGAGGTAAATATCACGCAGGGTAATCTCTTCCGCCGGGCGGCCAAGGTGAATAGAGCCGTTGCGGCCAAGCGTGGAGACGATAATGCCGTCGCGAGCGAGCGGAACCATTAACTTGCGGATAAAGCTCGGATTCGCCTCCAGGCCGTAGGCCAGGATTGCACTCGTCGAACGTTCACCCGATTGCTCCGCCATCGCTACGCTGAGAACCATCTGCAAAGCTGTCGGGAAGCGGTAATCTAGCATTTTTCTGTCCTGGGTCGCGGTGAATCTTGTTCTTTTTGGCACCGCAGAGGTGAATAATCAATAAGTAACAATATAACAAATACGGTAATCTTATTGAAGCAATCTGCGGCATCCGCAAAATTACGCAGCCGTTGGGGCGCGCCGCGTTTCCGTTCATGCGAACGCGGGGGTCGGGAAGTCAACGGTCACCATCAGGCCACCTTCTGCTGACGTGCTCAGGTTGACCCTGCCGTTGTGCTGCTGCGTAACGGCTTTGACGATGGCAAGCCCTAAGCCACTCCCGCTCTGGATCTGATTGGGATCGCGGAAAAACCTGTCGAACACCCGCTCCCGCAGTTCAACCGGAATGCCGGGCCCCGCATCCGAGACGCACAGCTGAGCGGATGTCTCTCTCGATTGCAGCTGCACCTCTATGCGTCCCCCCTCGGGGCTGTACTTCACGGCATTTTCGATCAAATTGTCGATCAGTGACACCAGCCGTTCCCGGATGCCTGCGACCCGGATTTCATCGTCGGCGAAAAACTCAAGCTCAATACTGCGCGCCGACGCCAGCGGCTCCAGGGCAGCCATGCGCTCCTGAATAAGCGTTGTCAGCGGCACAGGCTCCATAACCGTGTCGATGTGCGCTTCGCTGTGCTGCATCAGCAGAAGCTGATTGACGAGACGAGCAGCACGGCTATTGCTGCGAACAATGCCTGCAAGCAGCTCCTGCTGGCTTTCGCTGGTGACCCAGGACTGCAACGCCTCGACGTTGATCCGCATCGCGGCCAGAGGCGTTCGCAGCTCGTGTGCGGCATCGGCAATAAAAATTCTCTCCCTTTCGGCGCTTTCCCGCACCCTGGCGAGAAAGTCATTAATCGCGTCCACCGTCTGGCGAAGCTCCCTGTGCCTCGGGACGGACTTTAAAGGAGAGAGATCGTCCGGCGTACGTAATGAAATTTCATTCACCACCCTGTTCCAGGGGCGCATCGCGATGCGGATTGACAGCCACGCGGGAAACAGAAGAAAAGGGATGCATATCATCAGCGGCATGACGTAGTAGCCGCGCGAGTTCAGGTAGATAAAGAAATTCCAGCTCCCGGCCGGGGTGAAGAGGGTGACCTCCACGTCGGAGTGCGCGGATTTGAGCGTACGGCTCGTCCAGGCGTGGTCCTCAGTCTCGACACGCTGCATTTCCCCCAGGCGGCTATTTTTCACCTCCGTTGGCGCGCCAGGCGATGAATAAATAACCTCATTATGCTTGCGAACAATGAGGTTGATGGACAGCTCCGGATCTTCGCCGCCGCCATATCCCTCCCGCAGCGCTTTGCTGAACGCTGCCAGCACAACATCACGCGCCTGCGGGCGATCGTCCATGCTCTCGACAAGAGAAAAAACGGTTTCGTAAGTCTCACTGCCCGTGAGGATCGGCGGGCTGCGCAGGTCCTCCAGCAAAATGAAGGTTAAAAAAAGACACCACAGCAGCGTAAGCAGCAGCATCTGGGCGACCATCATACGCCTGACCAGCGTAGGGAGCCTGAGGTGATACCAAACTTTACGCATCAGCCTGCCGCCTTCTGAACCGGTACGGTATCAATGACGTACCCAACGCCGCGCACCGTTCGCACAAAGCCCTCGCCAATCTTTCGCCGGAGGTTACCCATATGCACGTCGAGCGCGTTGCTGAGGTTTTCTTTTGTGCCGAATATTCTTTCTTCCAGATACCGCCGCGTAAGCACGCGGTCGGCACGCAGCATTAAGGTTTCAAGCAGCGCATATTCACTGGCCGTCAGCTCAACGTGACGTGCGCTTACGGTCACGCGGCGCGTCGGCACATGAAGCGATAAACCGCGAATTTCTATTGCTTCATTTTCAAAGCCATAGCTACGCCGCGCAAGGGCCCGTACGCGCGCCAGCAGCTCGGCGAGAACAAAAGGTTTAACCAGATAGTCGTCTGCACCTGCATCCAGCCCGCACAGGCGGTCCTGTAGCGTGCCCCGCGCCGTCAGGATGATGACGGGGACGCCCTTAAGCTGTTGACGCAGGCGCGTCATCAGGCTCATGCCATCGCCATCGGGCAGCCCCAGGTCGAGCAAAATAAGTTCCGGCACGCAGAGCGCAAGCTGATGCAGCGCATCCTCTTTGCGGCGTACCCATATAACATCAAATCCCTGATCTGCAAGGGCGATACGTACGCCATTGCCGAGATCCAGGTCGTCTTCAATGAGGAGAATTTTCACATTGGTCACTGTATCAACAGAGAATGAAGAACAACTGAAGAAAAAACGGTAACAGGAATTATTCAGTGTTTACAGCACGTTCACGTGCTTCAGCATTTCTTCATTTACGGCTCATTAGAACCTCAGGGTAGGTATTCAGAATGTTCGTTCTGGCGTTTAACACCGCTTGTATCGTAATTATCTGAATCCAAAGGGCTTCTTTAATGAGAAACATCAAACTGCGTCATAATTTCCCCCGTTCACGCATCGGTCGCAGCATGAAAAGCATCCTGCCGGGGGCCGTCCTGGCGTTACTGGCCGCCCCGGCGCTGGCGGCTGATCAGCCTCAGGGCAATGTGTTAACCCTGGGGGGCGGCGTCGACGTTGCGCCACGCTATTCCGGTTCGGATAAGAGCCGCGTTACGGCGGCTCAGGTGGTTGATTACGCTATGGCGAATGGTTTCTTTGTCAGCACCATGCGGGGGATCGGCTACGGCAATAGCTTTGGCAACCTGAACTACAACGCTGCGCTGAGCTATCGCGCAGGACGTAAGGATCGCGATGTAAGCAGCGATTCGATCGCCTCCGGCAGCGACTACCTGCGAGGAATGGGTGACGTTAAAGGCTCAGCTATCGTTGTGCCCGGGCTGGAATACAAGGTGACCGACTGGCTTAACGTGCAGATGCAGGCTGAGGTTCCGGTTTCGGAGAGAGACAACGGGGAAGCTGTGCATTTCGGCATTGCCAGCCCGCTTTATACATCTCCCAAAAATACGGTAACGCTGGCGCTGACCGGCAGTTGGGGTTCCAGCAAGTACATGCAAACGTACTACGGCGTCAGCGCCGACCAGTCGGCCGCATCGCGATTTGCCCGACATGAAGCCGGTTCCGGAATATATGCGTATTCGCTGAACCTGGACTGGACTCATAAGCTCACCTCTCGCTGGAGTCTGCTTGCCGCAGCTGGCGTTACGCAGCTGACGGGTGATGCAGGCGATAGCCCAATTGTTCAGCGAAAAACGTCCCCTACGGGAAGCCTCAAGGTGGCATATAGATTCTGATGGTTAAGCGAGGGGGAGGGGGCATTTGTGACTAATTAATATGATTGCGCACATTGCCCCGTGCACCAGCAGCACCGCTGTTAATACAGACAATGCTTTCATAACAAGGCTCCTTAAAAGTGATGAACCGCGGCGTGTGGCGGCACGGTGAATTCAACGGTTTTATGGTCGATGGGTTTATGGGTCGGGTCGGCAACGATGATGGTTACCTTGTGTTTCCCGGCGGGCAGCCCGACCAGGATCACCGGCTCGCCGCTGGTATCAGCCCAGTGCCAGGGCGCGTCATCCACCACAACGTGAATATGGCCGATACGCGGAGTGACTTTCAGCGCATCGGGTCCAAATACAGGTTCAATGCGCAGGTTTTCGACCCGGTACTGAATAAAGACCGCACCTTTACTCAGCGGTCCCGCCAGCGGCGGATCGACGATCAGTTTTGCGGGCGGCTGGGGTTTTTCCAGCGGCGCTACGGCGGCCGGGCCATTAACCTCAGCGGCGCTCAGGCCATCCAACGGTGCGGCCAGTGCGCCAGCAAATGACGTCAACGCAAATACAGGAAGCAGGAAATATCGACGAATCATCTGTGTCTCTCCTCATCAGTTTATTATGGCGAGGGATACAGAAGACCATTTTTATGTATCGGGGATGTTTGCTTTTGCGGGCATTTTGTACCGGTTTGTCAGCCTGGCGCTCGGGATACAGTGCGATACAGTTTGTCTGCCGGGAACGAACAAGCGTTAGCGCTCGGGCGTATCCACCACAAGACCTGACTGCTGCGACTGAATTTTGTCCTGATGGTGATACCAGGCGCCGATGGAGGAATATACAAAGCGGCCAAAGAAAAACATGAAGCTGATGAGCAGTATGATGCGGGTCATCCGGGTGTTGAATCGATGTCGTTTTCGCATACGCGTAGCCTGACTCACTTTATTTTTCCTGAGTATACCCTTTTGGGCGATGAGGCTATTAAGGCACAGCCGCAAGTCAGGGTCAATTCGTCAGAATGTAAAATACCGTCAATGCTTACATTAATTTATGTTATTAAAAACAACGCATTTATTTATCGCCTTGATAATTACAGGAAAAATATTCAAAAAAAACGTAAGAAAGATTTATTCAGATAATTTAATTTGATTTAGGTCAACGGAATCCCGCCTCTGGTATTTAAAATCCTTCCTCCACTGCTTGCCAGGAATTTTCCAGGCAACTTATACGTCAGGTTGGATGCCTGTCTTCACTTACCCTCTGGAGCGCAAGGGTTGTAAACGAGCATCTATGAATATTCAGCACATCCTGAAGCAAAATAAAGACCGCTGGTGGGCACTTCCTCTTATTTTACCCGTGGTGTTACTCCCGGTGCTGAGCGTGGCAAATACCTTAACGCAGCTGGGCGAGGGTATCGTTGCACTCTATTATTTACCGCTCTCTTTTCTGCTGACGCTGATGCTGTTCTTCGGCATGGAGGCGCTCCCCGGCATCGTGGTGTCGCTGTTTTTACGCTATTACCCTTCCGTTGGGCTGTATGAAACCGTGGCCGGCATTCTGCATTTTATCGTTCCCCTGGTGCTCAGTTGGGGCGGTTATCGCGTGTTTGCGCCCCGACGCAATATGACCGCGTACGGCGACGTGCGCCTGATGGGGCAGCGTATTTTCTGGCAGGTTTTCTGCCCTGCAACGCTCTTTTTGATACTGTTTCAGTTTGCGGTGTATCTCGGCGTGTACGAAAGCCGCCAGAGCCTGGCAGGGTTAAATCCTTTCAACATCCGCACGCTCATTAACTATCAGGCGCTGCTGGTGAGCGGGCTGACGGGCGTGCCGCTCAGCTATTTGCTGATCCGTCTGATTCGCCATCCGCGCTACGTCAAAGGGCTGATATCCCAGATTCGCGCGCAAATAGACAAAAAGGTCACCGTCGTAGAGTTTGTGGCGTGGTTTTTAGCGCTGGGCGGGCTGCTGGGCATGCTGCTGCTGCCCATGAACATCAACAGCTCTATTTTCAGTACAAACTATACCTTGTCTCTGCTGATGCCTGTGATGCTCTGGGGCGCAATGCGCTTCGGTTACAAGCTGATGTCGATTATCTGGACGCCGGTCCTGCTGGTGTCGATTCACTATTATTATCACTATATTCCGCAGCATCAGGGCTATGACATTCAGCTGGCGATTACCTCCTCCAGCTATCTGGTCTTTTCATTTATCGTCATCTACATGTCGATGCTGGCGACACGCCAGCGCGCCATTAATATTCGTTCCCGCAGACAGGCGTTTCTCGATCCGGTTGTGCATATGCCGAATCTTCGGGCGCTGTCGCGCGAGCTGGCCAGTAACCCCTGGTCGGCGCTCTGCTTACTGCGCGTACCCGAGCTGGAAGTGCTGGGGCGTAATTACGGCGTACTGCTGCGCATCCAGTATAAACAGCAGCTGGCGCAATGGATAAATGGCACCCTTCAGCCAAATGAGCGCGTCTATCACCTCACCGGGTATGACATGGCGGTGCGTCTGGATGCGGAGTCGCATCAGCAGCGTATTGAGACGCTGGACGAGCATATCAAGCAGTTCGTTTTTATCTGGGATGGTATGCCGGTACAGCCTCAGGTCGGCGTGAGCTACTGCTATGTACGTTCACCCGTCAATCATCTCTATCTGGTGCTGGGGGAACTGGGCATCGTGGCCGACCTCTCCCTGTCCACCAACCACCCGGAAAATCTTCAGCAGCGCGGGGCCGTTCATTTGCAGCGTAGCCTGAAAGATAAGGTGGCGATGATGAGTCGTTTGCAGGCCGCGCTGGAGCAGGATGCCTTTACCCTGCTGGTTCAGCCGGTTCGCGGGCTGCGCGGCGATCGTTACCACGAGGTGCTGCTGCGGATGCGCGACGATAACGGTGCGCTGATCTTTCCCGAGCAGTTCCTGCCCATAGCACAGGAGTTTGGCTTATCGTCGCGTGTGGATTTATGGGTACTCGAGCGTACGTTGCGTTTCCTGGCGCAGCACCGTCAGCGTCTGCCGGGCCAGCGCTTTGCGATCAACCTTGCGCCGTCTACCGTCTACCGGGCTCAGTTCCCGCTCGAGGTGAGCCGCCTGCTAGCGAAATATGCCGTTGAAGCGTGGCAGCTGATTTTTGAGGTAACCGAAAGCAGCGCCTTTGGTCATGCGGATCGGGCGGAAACCAACCTCAGGAAATTACAAAAAATGGGGATACGGATCGCCATTGATGATTTTGGCACTGGCTACGCCAGCTACGCGCGGTTAAAAAGCGTGGACGCCGACATCCTCAAAATCGACGGCGGCTTTATTCGCAATATTGTCAGCAACAGTCTGGATTACCAGATTGTGGCCTCCATTTGCCATCTGGCCCGGATGAAGAAAATGCTGGTGGTGGCGGAATACGTGGAAACAGAAGAGATACGTAGCGCGGTCCACGCGCTAGGTATCGATTATGTGCAGGGCTATCTGATTGGGCTGCCGGTGGAGCTCGAAACATTGCTCGAAACGCAGCCTTCTGAGGAAAGCGCCTGAGCCGTTACGCGGCTGCCTCAGAACTCTCTTCTTCAATCTTTAACAGCCAGCCGGTGACCGCTTCCCAGTACTGCTGCTCTTTTTCCAGATCCAGCAGAACCAGCGCGTTCTGGCTGAACCAGTCGTGCGGGAAGCTCAGCGTCCAGTGATGGTCGTCCGTTTTCAGCTTCAGCGTCGGCGGCGTGGTGGTTGCCTGACGCTGGTTATTAAGCAGCACGCCAAGGCGCAACAGCTGAATCAGCGGCAGGAACTGCTTTTTCTTGAACAGCGTAAAGCGCGGCAGATCGTCGAGCTTAATGGCTTTGCGGTGATAGCGCACCAGCGTCGCCATCATGGTTTGCTGCTCCTGGTTGAAGCCAGGCAGATCGCTGTTTTGCAGAATATAGGCTGAATGACGATGCATCCCGCTGTGGTTGATGTTCAGCCCCACCTCGTGCAGCATCGCGGCCCATTTTAACAGCGCAGCGAGCTGCGGGTGCGCCAGCTTCGGATTCTGCTCCTCCCACTGCTCGTACATCTGAACCGTGGTTTCCAGAACCCGTTTCGCCTGCTCGCGGTCGATGTTGTACTGGTTCGCCAGGCTCTGGGCGGTGCGGCTGCGAATATCCTGATGACGGAAGCGGCCTTCCATCTCATACAGCACGCCTTCGCGCAGGGCGCCGTCAGAGAGGCGCAGCTCTTTGATCGCCAGCGCGTCAAACACGCCGCACAGGATCGCCAGCCCCGGGACGAACACCGCTTTACGTTCGTCGGACAGGCCCGGCAGACTCAGGGCGTCGAAGCTCTTATGCTTAAGCACCTCTTCGGTGAGTTTTACCAGGCGCTCAGGCGTAATAAACCCGTCTTTTTCACCCATCGCCAGCAGCACTTCGTGGGCGGCTTTAATCGAACCCGATGCCCCGAGCGCCACGTTCCAGCCCTGAATACGGTACTGCCAGGCCAGGTTTTCCAGTTTTTGCACGGCGGCCATGCGCGCGCGCTGGAAGTTTTCGCGGGTGATTACGCCGCCCGGGAAATACATCTGCGCGAAGCTGACGCAGCCCATACGGCGGCTTTCCACCAGGCGCGGCTCGAAGTCTTCGCCAATCACCAGTTCAGTTGAGCCGCCGCCGATATCAATCACCAGCTTGCGGCCTTTTTCCGGTTGGGTATGCTCCACGCCCATAAAAATCAGGCGTGCTTCTTCGTTACCGGAGATGATCTCAATCGGGTAGGGGATGACCTTTTCCGCGCGCTTCAGAAACTCCGGCGCGTTCAGCGCCTGGCGTAGCGTATGCGTCCCGACGATGCAGACGCTGGACGGCGAAAAGCCTTGCAGACGTTCTGCGAACAGCGACAGGCAGTTTAGCCCGCGCTCCATTGCCTCTTCGCTCAGCATGTTACGCGCATCAAGACCATCGGCCAGATGCACGCGCTGTTTCAGGCGACCGATGATCTGCATCGCGCCATCCACCTCGCGGGCGATGACCATATGGAAACTGTTTGAGCCAAGATCGACCGCAGCGAACTCCTGCGGGCGGGGGGTATTATCGTTTATTGGCATAGGTTAATCGGGTTGCTCAAGTGATTTGATGTAATCGTAAATCGCCAGCTGCGACCGGACTTTTCGGCGATTGCCGCGCGGTACATAGCGATTACTGAGTTCTTTGTCGATATAACGTGCTTTCACCGTATCGCTGAACAGGATCTCGATAATGTCCAGAATACGCTGCTTAAGGCGGGGATCCAGCAGCGGCGCCGCCACTTCAATACGGTAATCAATATTACGCGTCATCCAGTCGGCGGAAGAGAGATATACGCGCTTATCACCGGCATTATCGAAAATATAGACGCGATCGTGTTCAAGATAGCGATCCACAATGCTGATCACGCGGATGTTGTCGCTGATGCCTTCCAGTTCCGGGATGAGCGAGCACATGCCGCGAATGAGCAGATTAACCGGCACGCCGGAGCTGGAGGCCGCGTACAGGCGGTCTACCAGGCCTTTGTCTACCAGGTTGTTGAGCTTCAGCGTGATGCCGGACGACAACCCGTTCTGCGCGTTGGCAATCTCTTTGTCGATCATATCGTACAGCAGGCGGCGCGAGTTCTGCGGGGACACCAGCAGGTAGTCGAAGCTAACCGGGCGGTAAGGATTCTCAATGAAGTTGAACACCCGACGCACTTCGTTGGTAATGCGCGCATCGGCCGTCAGCAGCGAGTAGTCGGTGTAAATTCGCGCGGTTTTCTCGTTGAAGTTACCGGTGCCGATATGGGCATAACGCACCACGTCGTCGCCTTCTTTACGGGAAATCAGGAACAGCTTGGCGTGAATTTTCAGCCCCGGCGCGGAGAAGATGACGTGCACGCCCGCTTCCGTCAGTCGGCGCGCCCAGTGGATGTTGGCCTCTTCGTCGAAGCGTGCCTGTAGCTCAACCACCACGGTCACTTTCTTGCCGTTGTGCGCCGCGTGGATCATCGCGTCGATGATGCGGGAATCTTTCGCCACGCGATAGATGTTGATTTTAATCGCCAGCACGTTCGGATCGAACGAGGCCTGACGCAGCAGCTCCAGCACGTGTTCAAAGGTGTGATACGGATAGTAGAGCAGCACATCGCGCTCGCGGATGGCGTCGAACCCGTTACGGAACTTATCGAACCAGATATGGCGCAGGCGCGGCAGCGGCTTGTTCACCAGGTTGGCTTTGCCCACGTTCGGGAAGCCGATGAAATCTTTAAAGTTGTGGTAACGCCCGCCGGGGATAATGGAATCGTAGCGGGAGATGGTCAGCTTATCGCGCAGCATTTCCACCATCGCGTCCGGCATATCGCGCTGATAAACAAAACGCACCGGCTCTGCGGTCAGGCGCTGCTTGAGGCTGGAGGACATCAGCTCCATCAGGCTGGCCTCCATCTCGTGCACCAGATCGTACTCGGCGTCACGGGTCATCTTCATCGAGTAGGCGTTTAGCGCGTCGTAATCGAAGAAGCCTTTGAAGATATCGTCAAGGCAGTAACGCAGGATGTTATCCAGCAGAATCATTGGTTTACGTCGACGCGGCGTTTCCGGCGGCAGGTTCACAAAGCGCGGAACCTTATCGGACGGAATTTCCAGCAGCGCATAGTTGATGGTCTCACCGCGAATGATTTCCACTGCCAGATAGGTGTAATCATCTTTCAGGAACTGCACCAGATCGGTTTCACGGTTGATCAGAATCGGGGTGATGTGCTGGCGCAGATAATGTTTGAAATAGTGGCGAAGCCAGTTTTGCTGATTCGCGGAGAGCTGACGTTCATTGATCAGGAAGATTTGATTGCGTGCCATTTCCAGCAGCAGCTCGTTATAGAGGCCATCAAATTCCTGATCGGCTTTCATGACGCGAGACTGGATTTTTCCAAGCAGATGCCGCGAGTGGGAGTTTAAGCCCTGTTCTTCACTGATGATGATTCGGCGCTTCAGTTCGGCAAAGCGAACCTTATAGAACTCATCCAGATTGTTGGAATAGATGCCTAAAAAACGCATGCGCTCAATCAGCGGGTTGCTTTTATCGGCCGCTTCCTGAAGTACACGTTCGTTGAATGCTAACCAGCTTAGCTCTTTCTCAATGTATAACTTTTCCTGACCCATTACAGCTCACACTCCAGTTCAATCACAGGACGTGGTAAATCCGTCTCGTCCTTATTATGGCGAGCATTTCCACGATATGTCCAACAGTGCCAGAAAAGTATGACAGTTATTTTTTTTGTTGGGGATTTTAGAGGGTTGGGGGAGGGGTATCGGGTGGCGCTGCGCTTACCACGACCTACGGGACCGTAGGCCCGTGAAAGCGAAGCGCCGCCGGGCAATACAAACAGACTACTCTTCGGCCGCATAACCCTGCGGGGGCAACTTCACGCCGTCCAGCCAGGCTGCGCCGTTGCGCATCTCCAGGCGTCCATCGACAAACCAGCTTACCACCAGGGGATAAATGGCGTGCTCCTGCGTCTGTACGCGTTCGGTCACGTCGTCTTCATTGTCGCCGTCAAAGACCGGTACTTTCGCCTGCAAAATCACCGGACCGCCGTCCAGCTCGTCGGTGACGAAATGCACGGAGGTACCGTGCTCCTCATCGCCGTTCTCCAGCACCTGACGATGGGTGTGCAGGCCGGGATATTTTGGCAGCAGGGAAGGGTGAATATTGAGCAGCCGACCGGCATAGTGTTCAACAAAAGCCGGACTCAGGATGCGCATGTAGCCTGCCAGCACCACGACGTCGGGCACGTAGGCGTCAATTTCCTGCACCAGTTCGCGGTCAAACGCTTCACGGCCCGCGAACTGACTGGCTTCCAGCGCGTGCGCGGGGATATTGGCTTCCCGCGCGCGCTCAAGGCCGAATGCATCGGCCTTGTTGCTGAATACTGCCCGAATGGTGCCATTGATTTTCTTCTGTTTGCAGGCATCTATGATTGCCTGCAAATTGCTTCCGTTGCCGGAAATAAGCACCACGATGTTTTTCATTCAATGACCACACGCTGTTCGGAATCGGACGCTTTAATCGTACCGATTTTCCACGCGTTTTCACCTTTTTCTGTCAGCAGCTTAACCGCTTTATCCGCTTCGCTTGCCGGCAGGGCGATAACCATGCCCACGCCGCAGTTAAAGGTGCGGTACATTTCGTGCGAGCTCACGTTGCCGGCGGTTTGCAGCCAGTTGAAGACGGACGGCCACTGCCATGAGGAGGCGTCGATTACCGCCTGGGTATTGTCCGGCAGCACGCGCGGAATATTTTCCCAGAAGCCGCCGCCGGTCAGGTGAGCGATAGCGTGAACGTCGACGTTCTCAATCAGCGCCAGTACGTTTTTCACGTAGATGCGGGTCGGGGCCAGCAGGTGATCGGCCAGCGGTTTGCCGTCCAGCTCGGTGGTCAGCGGGTCGCAACCGCTCACTTCGAGGATTTTACGTACCAGAGAGTAGCCGTTAGAGTGCGGGCCGCTGGAGGCCAGCGCAACCAGCACATCGCCGTCAGCCACTTTGCTGCCGTCGATAATTTCTGATTTTTCTACCACGCCAACGCAGAAGCCTGCGACGTCATAATCTTCACCGTGATACATGCCGGGCATTTCAGCGGTTTCACCGCCGACCAGCGCACAGCCGGATTGCAGACAGCCTTCGGCGATGCCGTTAATGACGCTGGCTGCGGTGTCCACGTCCAGCTTGCCGGTCGCGTAGTAATCCAGGAAGAACAGCGGCTCAGCGCCCTGTACCACCAGGTCGTTGACGCACATCGCCACCAGATCGATACCGATCGTATCGTGACGCTTAAGATCCATCGCCAGGCGCAGTTTTGTCCCTACACCATCCGTACCCGAGACCAGCACAGGTTCACGATATTTTTGCGGCAGCGCGCACAGTGCGCCGAATCCACCCAGGCCACCCATCACTTCCGGGCGGCGGGTTTTTTTCACCACACCTTTGATTCGGTCAACCAGCGCATTACCTGCGTCAATATCAACACCGGCATCTTTGTAGCTGAGAGAAGTTTTGTTGGTCACGGCTCAAGTCCCCACGCGATTGCATAGCTAGTAAGAAAAATCGGCGCAATTCTAACAGTCCAGGCAAACGTTTGCGAGCCTATTCTCGGCGCGAAGATCTTTTTTTCTCAGTGGCCGGTAAAGGGCGACAAACTTGACTCTGTTCACGAAAATGAAACCGGTTTCTGCGATCTGCTTGCAACGGCTTTCCCCTTTGCACATCATCGAACTGAAACCGGTTTCTGTAACTGTTTTTGCAGAAAATAACGCAGAATGAGGGAAAGCGAATGTCTGGATTTAAAGCAGGTTTTCTGTGGGGTGGAGCCGTTGCGGCGCACCAGCTTGAAGGCGGCTGGAAAGAGGGCGGCAAGGGCGTAAGCGTTGCCGATGTGATGACGGCAGGCGCCCACGGCGTGCCGCGTGAAATCACCAACGGCGTGCTGGAGGGGAAAAATTATCCTAACCACGAAGCCATCGATTTCTACCACCGTTATAAAGAAGACATCAAACTCTTTGCCGAGATGGGGTTCAAATGTTTCCGCACCTCCATCGCCTGGACGCGTATCTTCCCGAAAGGCGACGAGCTGGAGCCGAACGAAGCAGGACTCAAATTCTACGATGACCTGTTTGACGAGTGCCTGAAGTACGGCATCGAACCGGTTATCACGCTTTCCCATTTCGAGATGCCTTTCCACCTGGTAACGGAATACGGCGGCTGGCGCAACCGTAAGCTGATCGACTTCTTCGTGCGCTTCGCGAAGGTCGTTTTTGAGCGTTACCAGCACAAGGTGAAGTACTGGATGACCTTTAACGAGATCAACAACCAGGCCAACTTCCACGAAGACTTTGCGCCGTTCACCAACTCCGGGCTGAAATATGCGCCGGGTGAAGACCGCGAGCCGGTCATGTTCCAGGCGGCGCACTATGAGCTGGTGGCCAGCGCCCTGGCGGTGAAGGCGGGCCGCGAGATCAATCCGTCGCTGCAAATCGGCTGCATGATTGCCATGTGTCCCATCTACCCGCTGACCTGCGCGCCGGACGACATGATGATGGCGATGAATGCCATGCATCGCCGCTACTGGTTCACCGACGTGCACGTGCGCGGCAAGTATCCGCAGCATCTGCTCAACTACTTTGAACGTCGCGGCTTCGCGCTGGATATCACCGAAGAAGATAAGGCCGCGCTGACGCAGGGCTGCGTGGATTACATCGGGTTCAGCTACTACATGTCTTTCGCCACCAAAGCGACGGCAGATAACCCGGCGCTGGATTACGACGAGAGCAAGAGTCTGGTCTCTAACCCGTACGTGCAGAAATCCGACTGGGGCTGGCAGATTGACCCTGTCGGCCTGCGCTACTCTCTGAACTGGTTCTGGGATCACTATCAGCTGCCGCTGTTCATTGTTGAAAACGGCTTTGGCGCGATCGACGTGCAGGAGAGCGACGGCACGGTGAACGACCAGTACCGTATTGATTATCTGTCTGCACACATCCGCGAGATGAAAAAAGCGGTGGTGGAAGATGGCGTCGATCTGATGGGCTACACCCCGTGGGGCTGTATCGACCTGGTGTCTGCCGGCACCGGTGAAATGAAGAAACGCTACGGCTTTATTTTTGTCGATAAAGATAACGAAGGGAACGGCACGCTGAACCGCAGCAAGAAAAAGTCGTTCGACTGGTATAAGCAGGTGATTGCCAGCAACGGCGATAACCTCTAACTGTCGGGTGGCGCTCACGCTTACCCGACCTACAATACACGTAGGCCCGCGTAAGCGCAGCGCCACCGGGCAAGATCCCGCACCCAAGCCGGAGCCCTGCCTCCGGCTTTTTTGTTTTTGATTGATATACGTCAAGCAAGTTGGGTATGGCGCAATCCGAAAAAAGCGGTATAATCCCGCGATTTTTTTGCGGATGCCACCTCAGAGGAGAAAGAGAATGAAGATTGTGGAAGTGAAACACCCACTCGTTAAACACAAGTTGGGCCTGATGCGTGAGCATGACATCAGCACGAAGCGTTTTCGCGAACTGGCTTCTGAAGTGGGCAGCCTGCTGACCTACGAAGCAACCTCCGATCTGGAAACGGAAAAAGTGACCATCGAAGGCTGGAACGGTCCGGTACAGGTTGAGCAGATCAAAGGTAAAAAAATTACCGTGGTGCCAATCCTGCGTGCGGGTCTGGGCATGATGGAAGGCGTACTGGAGCACGTGCCAAGCGCGCGTATCAGCGTGGTGGGTATCTACCGTGACGAAGAGACCCTTGAGCCGGTCCCGTACTTCCAGAAGCTGGTCTCTAACATCGACGAGCGTATGGCGCTGGTGGTTGACCCGATGCTGGCGACCGGCGGTTCGATGATCGCCACCATCGACCTGCTGAAAAAAGCCGGATGCAGCAGCATTAAGGTGCTGGTCCTGGTTGCAGCGCCGGAAGGTATTGCGGCGCTGGAAAAAGCGCACCCGGACGTTGAACTGTATACCGCGTCTGTCGACCAGGGACTGAACGAGCACGGGTACATCATCCCGGGGCTTGGCGATGCCGGCGATAAGATTTTTGGTACTAAATAATCGAATAACGATAAAGAAGCCGACTTTGATAGTCGGCTTTTTTTTGAATAAAAACCAACAATAACACTCAGAGGAAAACACTATGACGCGCCGTGCTATCGGGGTGAGTGAAAGACCGCCGCTTTTACAGACAATCCCGCTTAGTTTGCAGCACCTGTTCGCCATGTTTGGCGCAACCGTGCTGGTGCCAATCCTGTTTCACATTAACCCGGCTACCGTGCTGCTGTTCAACGGCGTCGGTACTCTGCTTTACCTCTTTATCTGTAAAGGCAAAATTCCGGCCTATCTCGGGTCGAGCTTCGCCTTTATCTCTCCGGTACTGCTGCTGTTGCCGCTGGGTTATGAGGTCGCGCTGGGCGGCTTTATCATGTGTGGCGTGTTGTTCTGCCTGGTCTCCTTCATCGTGAAGAAAGCGGGCACCGGCTGGCTGGACGTGATGTTCCCGCCTGCGGCGATGGGCGCCATCGTTGCCGTCATCGGCCTGGAGCTGGCTGGCGTGGCGGCGAACATGGCCGGCCTGCTGCCGGCGGACGGTCAGTCACCGGATTCTAAAACCATTATTATCTCGCTGGTGACCCTGGGCGTGACGGTGTTTGGCTCCGTGCTGTTCCGCGGCTTTATGGCGATTATCCCGATCCTGATCGGCGTGCTGGCGGGCTACGCGCTCTCCTTCGTGATGGGCGTTGTGGATACTACGCCGATTGCCGAGGCGCACTGGTTCGCGCTGCCAACCTTCTACACCCCACGCTTCGAATGGTTTGCTATCTTCACCATTCTGCCTGCCGCGCTGGTGGTAATTGCCGAGCACGTCGGCCACCTGGTGGTGACGGCGAACATCGTGAAGCGCGACCTGATCCGCGACCCGGGCCTGCATCGCTCCATGTTTGCCAACGGTTTCTCCACCATCATCTCCGGCTTCTTCGGCTCCACGCCAAACACCACCTACGGCGAGAACATCGGCGTAATGGCGATCACCCGCGTCTACAGCACCTGGGTTATCGGCGGTGCGGCGATCATCGCCATTCTGCTCTCCTGCGTCGGTAAACTGGCGGCAGCGATCCAGATTATCCCGGTGCCGGTGATGGGCGGCGTCTCGCTGCTGCTGTACGGGGTGATCGGTGCCTCCGGTATTCGCGTGCTGATTGAATCCAAAGTGGATTACAGCAAAGCGCAGAACCTGATCCTGACCTCCGTTATCCTGATTATCGGGGTGAGCGGTGCGAAGGTGCACATCGGCGCAGCGGAGCTGAAGGGTATGGCGCTGGCGACCATCGTGGGCGTCGGCCTCAGCCTGATTTTCAAGCTGATCTCGGTGATCCGCCCGGAAGAGGTGGTCCTGGACGCGGACGAAAGCGAAAAAGCGCCTCATTGATCGTCATGCCGGGCGACGGATCGCCCGGTTCTCTCCTTGCAGGTTCCGTGTTAAACTCCATTCCGATTTTATGTAAGATCTCTGGTTGAGGTATTTCTGAACGGACCGGCACAGCTCTCTCTGCCACTTTATCTCCCTGACGATGAAACTTTCGCGAGTTTCTGGCCGGGTGATAACCCCTCTTTACTGGCTGCACTGCAAAACGTGCTGCGCCAGGAACACAGCGGATACATCTATATCTGGTCACGCGAAGGCGCGGGGCGCAGCCACCTGCTGCATGCGGCCTGTGCCGAGCTTTCGGCGCGCGGCGATGCGGTCGGCTACGTGCCGCTGGATAAACGTACCTGGTTTGTGCCTGAAGTGCTTGAGGGCATGGAACATCTCTCCCTGGTCTGCATCGATAATATTGAATGCGTGGCGGGGGATGAGCCGTGGGAAATGGCAATCTTTAACCTCTATAACCGCATTCTGGAGTCGGGCAAAACCCGGCTGCTGATCACCGGCGATCGTCCACCGCGTCAGCTTAATCTTGGGCTGCCGGATCTGGCGTCTCGTCTGGACTGGGGACAAATCTACAAGCTGCAACCGCTGTCGGATGAAGACAAACTCCAGGCGCTTCAGCTGCGGGCAAGACTGCGCGGCTTCGAACTGCCGGAAGACGTGGGCCGTTTCCTGCTGAAGCGGCTGGATCGCGAGATGCGTACGCTCTTTGACACGCTCGATCAGCTCGATCGCGCGTCCATTACCGCCCAGCGCAAGCTGACCATTCCGTTTGTGAAAGATATTCTTAAGCTGTAGTTATGTCGGGTGGCGGCGACGCCTTACCCGGCCTACAAGGAGAGTGGTTTTCGTAGGCCCGGTAAGGCGTAGCCGCCACCGGGCAAAAAAATCAAAGCCATAGGCCGGGTAAGGCGCAGCCGCCACCCGGCTAAAGATCCCCCACCAAGTGCTCCACCAGCAGTGAAATCGGCCTTCCCGACGCCACGCTCCTGCCGTTCTCCCGCCATAGCGCCGTTCCGCTGATATCCAGATGCGCCCACGGGATCGTCGGCGGGCAGAAGTGGTGCAGCAGCCACGCCGCCGACGCACTGATCGCCGCATTGTTGGTCGGCGTATTGCACAGATCGGCGATGGCGCTGTCGGTCTGCTTTTTCAGCCGTGCGTCCAGCGGCAGGGACCATACCTCGTCACCGCTCCGCTTACCCGCTCCCGTCAATGCTTCGCGCAGCGGTTCATCCTGCGTCATTAATCCGCTCAGCTCATATCCCAGCGCTTTCACCACCGCGCCCGTTAACGTTGCCATATCAATGATATAGCGGGCCTGCGGGTGCCGCTGGCTGGCCCAGGCGATGGCGTCTGCCAGCACCAGCCGGCCCTCGGCATCGGTATTATTAATTTCAACGGTGATGCCGTTGCAGGCCGTTGCCACCGTGCCGGGCTGCATCGCCTCCGGGCCGATGGCGTTTTCCGCCAGCGCCAGCACGCCCATGATGCGTACGGGCAATTTCAGCTCCGCAACGGTCAGCATCAGCCCGAGCACGTTAGCCGCGCCGCACATGTCATATTTCATGGTGTACATGCCCGCGCCTTCCTTCAGCCACAGGCCGCCGGTGTCAAAGGTTATGCCTTTACCGACATAGCAGCGTATCGGGCCGTCAGAGACACCGTTAAAGTGGACAGCCAGCAGACGCGGCGGGCAGGCCGCCCCTTTGCCAACCGCGTGCAGCAGCCCAAGACCCTGCTCAACAATATCCTTTTCGTTCAGCACCTCGCAGCGCAGGGCAGGGTAGGCGGCACACAGTTTTTGCGCCTCTTCGACCACAAACTGCGGCGTACAGCGGTCGGAAGGGATATCCGCCAGCCGCCGCGCCGCGACCATTCCGAGGGCAATAGCCTGCTGCTGGCGGAAGATCGTCTCCAGCTTCGCCCTCTGTTCCGGCAGGCAGAGGGCGGTGATGCACGTAAGACGCACCGCGTCGTCCGTTTTCTTGAGCTTCAGATCGCTCAGCCTGTGCGCCTGATTAAAGAGAAATCGCAGCACCTGCGCCAGCACCACCTCGTCGATATCCGTCACGTCCAGCACGATATCGGCGCTGGCGGGGGCGGCAAGCAGCGGCCGCAGGGCGGCGAGCAGCCCTTCGGTCAGGGCGTCATGCCAGAGCCCATCCGGCAGCAGGGTGATGCGGGCAAACGGCGCGCAGCCAAAGCGGGTGTCCGCGATGCCGTCAGAGTCGCGCATTTCATCGGCAAGCGCGCTTTCCGGTAAGAGAGAACTGGCCGAGCGCGCAATCAAATGGCTGTTCGGCTTCGCGTCCGCAAGCGCGCTGATAAACTGATACGTAATCATCATGACTCCTCAATGGGCGCGCGGATCCGTGCGGCATAGGCCTGCATCCACGCCTCGTCTACCGCGTGATAATGCGTTTTCTCCCGCAGGCGCTCGGTACGAAAAACCGTGAGCGGCTGGCGGGCCGTCGCCACCACAAACGAGAAGGTTTTGATGTTGGTTGCGGCGCCAAACTCGCCTCTGTTGTTCATGCACACCACGGAGAGATCGCCCGCGCGGCCAAAGCGCGACATCAGCCTGTCTTCCAGTTCAAAGACGACCGAATCCGCCGCCTGCTGCGGCGTCATGCCCTGCGCCATCCGGCGAACGATTTCGTAGCTGGTGCAGCCTTTCATCAGATCTTCACCGACGCCCGTGGCGGTGGCCGCCCCGGTTTCGCTGTCGCAGTAAAAGCCGGAGCCGATAATCGGCGAGTCCCCGAGGCGACCGCGTTTTTTCATGAACAGGCCGCTGGTGGAGGTGGCAACGCTCATCGACCCCTGCTTATCGAGCCCGATAACGCCGACGGTGTCGTGCCCGTCGTAGGGGCTTAACCCCTTATCCAGCGTCTCGCGACAGCGCTTGCGGTAGTGCTGCATGGCGCGATCCGTGAGCATGCTTTTGTCGGTAAAACCCTGGCTCAGCGCCCACTCGCGCGCACCCTGGCCGACCAGCAGGCTGTTGTAGCGCTGACGGCTGAGCGCGTGCGCCACGCGCACCGGGTTGGCGATATCCACCAGATTCCCCACCGCGCCGAACGCCAGCGTGTCGCCGTCCATATACGCCGCGTCCAGCTCCACCTCACCGTTTTCGGTCGGCAGCCCACCGTAGCCGACGGATTTATACAGCGGGAAGTCCTCCACGGCCGCGACGGCATCAACCACCGCCGCAGCGACCGGTTTTCCCGCCGCCAGGGCAGACGCAGACTCCGTTACCCCTTCAAGCGCCATTCGCCAGGTTGCGATAATTCCCCACATGCTTTACTCCTGTTTTGCAAGGGTGGTGTCGGTTTGCGTCACCGGGGTCAGTTCCGCGGCGCGGTACTGTTTATCCACGATACGCATGAAAGGCAGGTACAGCATGGCGCCAATCAGCAGGTTGATCAGCTGCATCACGCTGCCGCTCAGGTGGCCGGTGACGATAAAACCGCTGATAACCGGCGGCAGCGTCCAGGGGATAAACACCCCGGTGGTAACCGCGACCGCGCCAATTTTCATCGCCACATACTGCACGGTGACCAGCACCAGCGGCACCAGGTTGAATGGAATAAGCATGATGGGGTTCATGATCACCGGCAGGCCAAACAGGATCGGCTCATTGATGTTAAATACCGATGCCCCTGCGCCGAGGCGCGCCACTTCGCGCATGTTTTTACTGCGGGCGAAAATCAGCATCGCAATCACCAGCGACAGCGTTGCGCCCGCGCCGCCCATCCAGATCATGTCAAAAAACTGTTCCGTGATAATGTGCGGCGGCGTCGTCCCCGCCTGGATCGCGGCGATGTTGTCGGTCTGGTTCTCCATCCACAGCGGGCGAATAATGCCGTTGATCATCGAACCGGAGTTAATGCCCACTGACCACAGAATGGTGATGCTGAATACCGTCATCAGCGCACCGAAATAGGAGGTGCCGTAGTGGCGCACCGGGGTAGCAACCACTTCATAAATAAACTGGTGGATGGTGCTGTAATGGGTGTTTTCGAAGATGATGCGGATGATAAGCACCAGAATCATCACCAGCAGGGCCGGGATCAGCGCCGCGAACGATTCCTGTACCGCCGGGGGCACGCCGTCCGGCATTTTGATGACCAGCTTTTTGCGCTTCAGCCAGCAGAACAGTTCCGTCCACAGCAGGGAACCGATCATCGCCACGAACAGCCCTTTGCTGCCGATCCACTCCACCGGCATCACGGTAATACCGCCGTTTTCCGCCACTTTGATAAAAGGCGTGAGGATCAGAAACGCGACCAGCGCCAGGATGCCGCAGGAGATGCGGTCCTCGCCGTAGTGTTCCGCCAGGCGGTAGGCCACCAGGAAGCTGATAAACAGCGACATGGTCGAGAACACCGCGTTGAAGGGGATCTCAATAATCGCGCTCCAGCTGTCACCAAAGGCCTGAGACATAAACTGCTGATAGGCCTGGTTAGGGAAAGAGGAGATCACCAGCAGGATGGAGCCGACGATGATAAACGGCATGAATGAAACGTAGGCCCCACGAATGGCCCCAAGATGGCGCTGCTGGGCTGTTTTCGCCGCCAGCGGCATCAGTTTTGCTTCAAGAAATCCCAGAACATTGTTCATTGTGAACTCCGTACAAGATTGAGGGGTGTGGTTTATGTTATGTCTGTGGATTATCAGTGAAGCGCGGCGAACGAAAGGTGAAATCGGTCACAAAGCATTCGCTGCTGCATAATAAATCTCATGAGATTAGTTGCGGAGAGAGACGCGATGGAAATCAAACTGCATGCCAACGCCACGACCACGCCGCGTATCCGTCGCTACCTTCAGCAGTCCGATAAAAGCGACAGAGAGCTGGCCACTGAGCTGGGGATCTCGGTCACCACCGTCAGGCGCTGGCGCAACCGTGACCAGGTATCGGATAACCACACTACGCCCAGAGTGATACACAAAGCGTTGAGACAGGAACAGGCGTCACTGATAAATGCCCTGCGGGATATCACCGGCGCGCCGCTTGATGAGCTGCTGCTGTTGGTGAATGACGGGCTCGGGATCGCCGTTTCCCGCGCGACCCTGAACCGCTACCTCAAGCCGGCTTCGGTAAAACAAAAGGGGGCATTGTTGCAGGGTAAAAAGGCGCTTAAGGCCGGCATCATGCCGCAGAAACTACTCCTGCATCATCAGCCGCTGTCGCTGCATATGGACGACGGTGGCGAGCAACACCTGCTCTGGGCGCGTGAACCCGTCAGCGGCTGGTGCTACGCCCGGCTTTATGCCGGCGTTTCCCCGCAGTTGTTAACCCACTGGGCGAATGAGGTGCTGGAAGCGTGTCCGGCAGATATTCAATCTGTTGAGACTTTTGGACTGGCGGTGACGCTGCCGGGGCACAGCGTTAGCGTGAAAGCGCATACGCAGCAAATCCGCGCCGTACTGGCGGCGCTGCCGTTACGCGACATCATTCCGCGGGTGAACAAAGAACCGATGGGAGAGCTGTTGATTCAGCTGTGTGAGTATTACAACCGGGGGAAAGCGCAGAAAAAGCTGGGAGAGCGTACGCCGCAGGTGTTTCTGGAAGCGCTGCGGCGTAACGATTAGACGATTTCGAGCACGTTTTCCGGCGGACGACCGATACGCGCCTTGCCGTTCGCCACCACAATCGGACGCTCAATCAGCTTTGGATTCTCGACCATTGCCTGGATCAGCCGCTCTTCAGTGAGATGCGTATCGTTCAGATTGAGCGATTTATACAGATCTTCTTTCTGACGCATCAGCTCGCGCGCGCTGCCCATATCGAGCATCTTAAGCAGCTGACGGATCGTCTGCGCGTCCGGCGGCGTCTCCAGATACAGCACCACTTCCGGTTCGATCCCGTTAGACTTCAGCAGGCTGAGGGTATCGCGGCTCTTGGAGCAGCGAGGGTTATGGTAAATTTTTACCGCGTCTGTCATGACTTCTCCTTTATTACATCTTCTCGTACGGCTTAAAGCGTTGTTGCAGGCCGCGCAGCTGGTCGATTCGTGCATCGTAACGGGCCTGTTGCAGGCTGCCGAGCTTCACCTGTGAACTGGCGCTGCTCAACAGGGAAATGGCCTGATCGAGGCGGCCCGCCAGCGCCAGACCTTCCGCACGCGCGGCCAGCTCCTGATCGCGGTTACCCAGTTGCCCCTGCGCCTGGGCGAGCAGCTCCCAGCCGTTCTGGTCATCTTTATTGTTAAAGGTGTAGCGGTTCAGAATGGTCACCGCCTCGCCGGGCTGTCCACCCTGTAAGTAAGCGTTCGCCAGGTTAAGCTGCAATACCGGATTGTTACGAAGATCTTTCGCCCCCTTCAGGCGATTAATCGCATCGGTCGCTTTTTTCTGTCCCAGATCGATATCGGTGGCGAGGTCGAGATACCACGGGTTATTAGGGGCCGCCGCCAGAAGCGGCTGTAGCGCTTTACGCGCTTCATCATATTTGCTGGCCTCCATAGCCTGGAGCGCCTGACCATACTGCGCCGCGTTTTTCTCGCGCACGTTGCCTTTCGCCAGCGCGTCCAGCAGATCGCTGGTGAGCTGATTACGCCCGGAGTTGTACATGCCAAGCGTTCTCACTTTTGCCATGTAGAAATCCTGCGAGGACTGCACGACCACCGGACGCATCTGGTTGGCACGGTTACGCGCATCCGAGAGGCGGCTTTCCGGCAGCGGGTGGGTCAACAGAATTTCAGGGGGACGCGACGAGTAGCGTGCCTGGTCGAGCAGTTTTTCCAGGAAGCTCGGCATGGCCTGCGGGTCAAAGCCTGCACGCTGTAAAACCTGAATGCCGATGCGGTCTGCCTCCTGCTCGTTCTGCTGGGTAAAGCTGATCATCCCCTGACGCGTTCCCGCCAGCGTCCCGGTGAGGGCCGCCATCCCGGCCTGCGGGCTGGCCATTGCCAGCAGAATAGAGCCCAGCGCGCCCACCCAGGTCAGCGGGGCGTTACGCTTCTGGTCTTCCATCGCACGCGCCAGATGGCGCTGGGTAACGTGCGAAATTTCGTGCGCCATGACCGACGCCAGCTGGCTTTCGTTATCGGAATAACGGAATAACGCCGAATGCAGCACCACGTTCCCGCCAAAGAAGGCGAAGGCGTTGATTTCGTCGTTATTGATTAAGAAGAAGTGGAAGGGCGTTTTTACCGAGTCCGCATGCGCCACCAGCCGCATCCCCAGACCGTTGATGTACTGGACCAGCAAAGGGTCGTTGATCAGCGGAGCACTGCCGCGCAGCTGGCGTACGTAATAATCCCCCATCTGCATCTCCTGCCCGATGGAGAGCGTGCTTCCTGCCGTGGTGCCCATGTCCGGCAATGAATCGGACGAGTCAGCGAAAGCGGGCAACACCTGGCCGACCGTCACGGCGGCAATCAGTGTCGCAACCAGTGTTTTTTTCAACTGCCTGAACATAACCACTGTCCTGTATGTTGGATGTGCTAATTTGACCGATGAACCCGCATAACGTTCATCTCCGCTGCCCTGCGAGTGTAGCCGTGTTAAGAGATGAAGAAAATCCCATTCATCAGGGTTTTGCGAAACCTGACATTGGAACAAAAAGGAAAGTCTTTTTTGTGACAGTTAGATACAATTCACCGTCTCACTCCCGCCATTCGATTCAGGGAAGGGTTGTATGCTCGAAATGTTAATGCAGTGGTATCGGCGTCGGTTTAGCGATCCGGAAGCCATTGCTTTACTGGTTATTCTGGTTGCCGGATTCGGTATCCTGTTCTTCTTTAGCGGCCTGCTGGCTCCTCTGCTGGTGGCGATCGTGCTGGCGTATCTGCTGGAGTGGCCCACCGCGCGTCTGGAACATATCGGCTGTTCCCGCCGCTGGGCGACCAGCATCGTGCTGGTGCTGTTTGTCGGTATACTGCTGTTGATGTCCTTCGTGGTCATGCCCATCGCCTGGCAGCAGGGGATCTACCTGATCCGCGATATGCCCGGCATGCTGAATAAACTGTCTGATTTTGCCGCCACGCTGCCGCGCCGCTATCCCGCGCTGATGGACGCCGGGATCATCGATGCGATGGCCGAAAACATGCGCGCCCGCATCATGACCATGGGCGATTCGGTGGTGAAGTACTCGCTGGCCTCGCTGGTAGGGCTGCTGACCCTGGCCGTCTATCTGGTCCTCGTGCCGCTGATGGTGTTCTTCCTGGTCAAAGATAAAGAGCAGATGCTGAACGCGGTACGCCGCGTGCTGCCGCGCAATCGCGGCCTGGCCGGGCAGGTCTGGCAGGAGATGAACCAGCAGATCACCAACTACATTCGCGGCAAGGTGCTGGAGATGATCGTGGTGGGCGTGGCGACCTGGGTTGGCTTTGTGATCTTTGGGCTGAATTATTCGCTGCTGCTGGCGGTGCTGGTTGGATTCTCGGTTCTGATCCCGTATATCGGCGCGTTTGTGGTGACCATTCCGGTCGTCGGCGTCGCGCTGTTCCAGTTTGGTCTGGGCACGGAGTTCTGGAGCTGCTTCGCGGTATACCTGATCATTCAGGGGCTGGACGGTAACCTGCTGGTGCCGGTGCTGTTCTCAGAAGCTGTTAACCTGCATCCGCTGGTGATTATTCTGTCAGTGGTGATTTTCGGCGGTCTGTGGGGTTTCTGGGGCGTGTTCTTTGCCATACCGCTGGCGACGCTGATTAAAGCCGTGGTCCACGCATGGCCGGATGTGCCGGCGGTGGAAGAGAAGTAGTTTTGCCGGGTGGCGCTGCGCTTACCCGGCCTACTTATTCTTGTAGGTCGGGTAAGGCGAAGCCGCCACCCGACACTCACTTTCAGGCACTTTCTTTCAGCCAGTTCAACACCACGTCGTGGTGATTACTGGTTTTAAAGTCGTCAAACACGTGCTCAACTTTACCGTCAGCGCCAATCAGGAAGCTGATGCGGTGGATCCCGTCGTAGGTTTTGCCCATAAAGGACTTCTCACCCCAGACGCCAAACTGCTCGCAAACCTGGTGGTCTTCATCGGAAAGCAGCGTGAAGTTCAGCAGCTCTTTTTCCGCAAAGCGTGACAGCTTTTCTGGCTTATCGGTGCTGATGCCCAGCACTTCCACACCGACTTTCTTCAACTCATCCATGTTATCGCGTAAACCGCAGGCCTGTACGGTACAGCCCGGCGTCATGGCTTTCGGGTAGAAATAGACCAGAACACGCTGTCCCTGGAAGTCGGTCAAATTTACTTGCTCGCCGTCTTGATCCGGTAAGCTAAATTTCGGTGCGATATCACCGGCTTTCAGTGGGTTCATTACTCAACTCCATCCTGTTCGTGCTGCGAATAATCGACGACGCTTATACTGCCTTGCGCGTGTAATTCTGTACAGAGGGCTTTGAATGCTTGCTCGATATTTGACGCATCCTGCGAGGCAGGGCTGTGGGCGGTAATTTGAATAAACAGCGTCGGGATGGCGTTCTCATCACCCGGCTGCGTGCGGGAAACCAGTTCGGCAATGTTCATCTGATGACTGTCAAACAGCGCCGTAAAACGTTCAATCAGATGAGGTGAATCAGGCACTTCAACCTGTACCCAGACCGTGGCAGGCAGAGCCGGACGCGGGCGCGCGGTGGTGCGCTTCATCACAATCAGTAAATCCAGCTCTGCGCCCTTCAGCGGCAGGGTAGATTCAATGAGGGTAATGGCATTCCATGTTCCGGAAAGCAGCATAATGAACGTGAACTCTTCACCCAGCATAGCCAGCCGGCTGTCTTCGATATTGCAGCCGCAGCTGCTCACGTGGCGAGTGATGGTATTCACGATACCCGGCCTGTCAGCACCCAGCGCAGTGATAACCAGGTAATGTTGTGATGAGGTTGTCAAACCTGTTCTTCCTTTGCGTGGTTAAGTCTTCCTAAGGAAAGCATAAAAAAAACATGCATACAACCGCCTGAGAGCCTCAGGTCGCTTGCTTTTATTACAGTTCCAAACGTAACATTGAGGCTCTTGTTCGCACAGAGGATGGCTCATGTTCACGGGAAGTATTGTCGCGCTTGTTACACCGATGGATGAAAAAGGTAATGTCTGCCGGTCAAGCATGAAGAAGCTCATTGATTACCATGTCGCCAATGGAACCTCGGCGATCGTTTCGGTAGGGACTACCGGTGAATCCGCAACGCTGAGCCACGACGAGCACGGCGACGTTGTGATGCTGACCCTTGAGCTGGCTGACGGGCGTATTCCGGTCATCGCGGGTACGGGCGCAAACGCAACGGCTGAGGCCATTAGCCTGACCCAGCGTTTTAACGACAGCGGCGTTGTTGGCTGTCTGACGGTCACGCCTTACTACAACCGTCCTACTCAGGAAGGTTTGTTCCAGCATTTCAAAGCCATCGCCGAACATACTGACTTGCCACAAATTCTGTATAATGTGCCGTCTCGTACCGGTTGCGATATGCTGCCGGAAACCGTTGGCCGTCTCTCGAAAGTAAAAAATATTATCGGGATTAAAGAGGCGACAGGGAACTTAAGCCGCGTTCATCAGATCAAAGAGCTGGTTTCAGACGACTTTATCCTGTTGAGCGGTGACGATGCGACCGCGCTGGACTTTATGCAGCTCGGTGGAAATGGCGTGATTTCCGTGACGGCGAACGTTGCGGCGCGCGATATGGCTGACATGTGCAAGCTGGCCGCAGCCGGTCACTTTGATGAAGCTCGCGTGATTAATCAGCGTCTGATGCCGTTGCACAATAAATTATTTGTCGAACCCAATCCGATCCCAGTGAAATGGGCATGTAAGGAGTTGGGGCTTGTAGCATCCGACACGCTGCGTCTGCCAATGACACCTATTACCGACCATGGTCGTGAAATTGTCGCTGGCGCGCTGAAGCATGCCGGTCTGCTGTAAAGTTTAGGGAGATTTGATGGCTTATTCAGTACAGAAGTCGCGCCTGGCGAAGGTTGCGGGTGTTTCGCTTGTTATGCTCCTCGCTGCCTGTAGTTCAGACTCGCGCTACAAGCGCCAGGTGAGCGGTGATGAATCCTATCTGGATTCGCCGCCGCTTGCTGAACTTCACGCGCCTGCCGGCATGATCCTGCCGATCCAGAACGGTGATTATAATATTCCGGTCACGAACGGTAGCGGTCTGGTGGGTAAAGCGCTTGATATTCGTCCGCCGGCTCAGCCTCTGGCGCTGGTGAGTGGCGCGCGTACTCAGTTTACCGGTGATACGGCCTCTCTGCTGGTGGAAAGCGCACGCGGCACCACGCTGTGGCCGCAGGTGGTGAGCGTAATTCAGTCGAAAAATTACACGATTGATAAACGCGACGACGCCAGTCAGACCTTAACCACCGACTGGATTGAGTGGAACCGTCTCGATGAAGATCAGCAGTATCGCGGTCGTTATCAAGTCTCCGTTAAGCCGCAGGGTTATCAGCAGGCGGTTACCGTTAAGCTGTTAAATCTTGAGCAGGCGGGCAAACCGATTGCCGATCCGGCTGCCTTGCAGCGCTACAGCACCGAAATGCTGAACGTGATTGCAGCGGGTCTGGATAAAAACGCCACCGATGCCGCTAACGCCGCGCAGAACCGTAACGGTTCAACGTTTGACGTGCAGAGCGGTGCCGATGATACCGGTCTGCCAATGCTGGTGGTGCGTGCGCCGTTTAACCAGACCTGGCAGCGTTTGCCGGCTACGCTTGAAAAAGTGGGCATGAAGGTGACCGACAGCACCCGTTCAACGGGCAGCATCACAGCGACCTATAAGCCGCTGTCCGATAGTGCCTGGCAGGAACTGGGGGCAAGCGATCCGCAGCTGCCTTCCGGTGACTACAAAATCCAGGTCGGCGACCTCGATAACCGCAGCAGCCTGCAATTTATCGATCCGAAAGGACACACGCTGACCCAGTCGCAAAACGATGCGCTGGTCGCTGCCTTCCAGGCCGCATTCAGCAAATAATAGCGAGGGCTGGATAATCCAGCCCTTTTTATTTTCGTGCTACGCAAACGTGTGCGTGGCATAATATGCCCAGTTTTGAATACAAATCATCACACCAGGAGTAATGAAGATGCAGAAGCAAGCTGAGTTGTATCGTGGCAAAGCGAAAACCGTATACAGCACGGAAAACCCGGATCTGTTGGTGCTCGAGTTCCGCAATGATACGTCAGCAGGAGACGGCGCGCGCATTGAGCAGTTCGATCGTAAAGGCATGGTGAACAACAAGTTCAACCACTTCATTATGACCAAGCTGGCCGAAGCCGGTATCCCGACTCAGATGGAAGCGTTGCTGTCCGATACGGAATGTCTGGTAAAAAAACTGGATATGGTGCCGGTAGAGTGCGTTATCCGTAACCGTGCCGCAGGCTCCCTGGTGAAGCGTCTGGGCATTGAAGAGGGTATCGAACTGAATCCACCACTGTTCGATCTGTTCCTGAAAAACGATGCCATGCACGACCCGATGGTCAACGAATCCTACTGCGAAACCTTCGGCTGGGTAAGCAAAGAGAACCTGGCGCGCATGCAGGAACTGACCTACAAAGCCAACGACGTGCTGAAAAAGCTGTTTGATGACGCGGGCCTGATCCTGGTCGATTTCAAGCTGGAGTTCGGTCTGTACAAAGGCGAAGTGGTGCTGGGCGACGAATTCTCTCCGGACGGCAGCCGTCTGTGGGACAAAGAGACGCTGGATAAAATGGATAAAGACCGTTTCCGCCAGAGCCTGGGTGGGGTGGTCGAAGCGTACGAAGCGGTTGCTCACCGTTTAGGCGTTAAGCTCGACTAATACGCGCATTTGCCAAAGGATGTTTGCATCCTTTGGCGTCTTATCCTTGTTTACTATGGTAATCCTTTCATTAACCGCCTACGATCATAGCTATTATAAATGGAATAGTTCGAGGTGTTTATGCGCTGGCAAGGGCGTCGTGAAAGTGACAACGTAGAAGACAGACGCAGCAGTGGTGGCGGTGGTCCGTCTATGGGCGGGCCAGGTTTCCGGTTACCCAGCGGCAAGGGCGGTATTATTCTACTGGTCGTGGTGCTGGTGGCGGGCTACTACGGCGTCGATCTGACCGGTTTAATGACCGGTGAAACCGGGCAACAGCAGCAGTATTCGCAGCGCTCCATCAGCCCGAATGAAGATGAAGCGGCGAAATTTACTTCCGTTATTCTCGCGACGACCGAAGATACCTGGGGTCAGCAGTTCGAGAAAATGGGGCGGACCTATCAGCCGCCAAAACTGGTAATGTACCGGGGCGCAACCCGCACAGGCTGCGGCACCGGACAGTCCGTGATGGGGCCGTTCTACTGCCCGGCGGACAGCACCGTCTATATCGATCTCTCCTTCTATGACGACATGAAAAGCAAGCTGGGCGCCGACGGCGATTTTGCCCAGGGCTACGTGATCGCGCATGAAGTTGGCCACCATGTGCAGAAGCTCCTCGGCATTGAGCCTAAGGTGCGTCAGATGCAGCAGAATGCGTCTCAGGCGGAGGTGAATCACCTTTCCGTGCGCATGGAGCTTCAGGCGGACTGTTTCGCTGGCGTCTGGGGACACAGCATGCAGCAGCAGGGCGTGCTGGAAACAGGCGATCTGGAAGAGGCCCTGAATGCCGCCCAGGCGATTGGGGACGATCGCTTGCAGCAGCAGAGCCAGGGGCGCGTTGTGCCGGACAGCTTTACCCACGGCACCTCCGAACAGCGCTACAGCTGGTTTAAGCGTGGCTTCGACAGCGGCAACCCGTCACAGTGTGATACCTTCGGCAAAGCAATGTGATGCTGGGGTTTGAAGCGCTGGTTAGTCAGCTTCAGCGTACCGGGCACCGCCGGCTGGTGGTGCTCAGCGGCGATGAAGCGTGGACGTTGAGCCAGGCGACTACCCTGCGCAACACGTTACCGGGAGACTGGCTGTGGCTGGAGGAGAATCCGTCTAAGTCCATCAGCGGCCTGCTGGGACGTGAATACCTGCACGCCGTTTTTGACGCGCGAGACGGGATTGACGTCTCGGCCTTCGCCGCCCTCAGCGGGACGCTGCGCGCCGGGAGCCTTCTGGTGCTGCTGGTGCCGCCGTTCGCCGTCTGGGCCGACAGGCCCGACAGGGATTCTCTGCGCTGGAGCGACAGCGCAGAGCCGATCGCCACCCCGCATTTTGTTCACCATTTTTGCCGGACGCTTGCCGCCGATTCGGACGCTATCGTCTGGCAGCAGCACCATTCCCTGCACCTTCCCGTTGCGCCAGATGTCCCCGCCTGGCAGCCCGCCAGCGGTGAACCGCAGCGCGAGCAGGCTGAGATCCTCGACGCCCTTCTGACGATGCCTGCGGGCGTGGCCGCCGTTACGGCACCGCGCGGGCGCGGAAAGTCAGCGCTGGCAGGCATGTTGCTCAACGGCATACGCGGGAATGCGGTGGTGACGGCACCGGCCAAAGGGGCGACGGACGTCATCGCGCGTTTTGCTGGCGAACATTTTCACTTTATGGCCCCGGATGCATTGCTGGCCTCCCCGTTGCAGGCCGACTGGCTGATTGTCGATGAGGCGGCCGCTATTCCCGGCCCGCTGCTCGAGAAGCTGGTGTCGCGATTTCCGCGCGTGCTGTTGACCACAACGGTACAGGGCTATGAAGGAACGGGCAGGGGATTTCTGCTTAAATTCTGCGCCCGGTTCAGCGGGCTGCGGCGTTATACCTTATCAACGCCCGTTCGCTGGGCAGCCGGATGTCCGCTTGAGCGGATTGTGGCGAACGCGCTGCTGTTTGACGATGCGCTTATCGACCGCAAACCGGCAGGCGAAGTATGTTTAAGGTCGCTGGAGCCACGCGCGTGGGAGAGCGATCCGGCGCGTGTGGCAAGCGTATACGAACTGCTGTGCGCCGCGCACTACCGCACCTCACCCCTCGATTTACGCCGGATGATGGACGCCCCCGGCCAGCACTTTGCCGTTGCGCACGCGGGCGCGGACATCGCGGGCGCGCTCTGGCTGGTGGAGGAGGGGGGATTATCCCCTGAACTGAGCCGCGCGGTATGGGCGGGCTTTCGTCGGCCGCGTGGAAATCTGGTGGCGCAGTCGCTGGCGGCGCACGGCGGCTCGCCCCTCGCGGCGACGCTTAAGGGCCGACGCGTCAGCCGCATTGCGGTTCATCCCCATCGCCAGCGGGAAGGCATCGGCCAGCGGCTGATCCGCAGCGCCAGTGGAGAAGATTATCTTTCGGTCAGCTTCGGCTTTACCGACGAGCTGTGGCGCTTCTGGCAGCGGTGCGGTTTTATGCTGGTGCGAATGGGCAGCCATCGGGAGGCGAGCAGCGGGTGCTATACGGCGATGGCGCTGCTGCCGCTAAGCGAGGCGGGGCATCAGCTCTGCGAGCAGGCACATCAACGTTTATGTCGTGATATGCGCGTCCTGTCGGCCTGGAACGGCGAAAAGATCCCGGTGACGGATGCGTGGGAAGCTACCCTTAATAGTGACGACTGGCTGGAGCTGGCGGGATTTGCCTTTGCGCACCGGGCGTTTTCGACCTCGGTAGCGGCGCTGACCCGGTTGTTGTCAGCCGTGGAGATGCCGCTTCCAGCGCTGCGCGGAAAAATGGAAGGGCATACACACGACGTAGGACGGAAAGCGCTGCTGGCAAAATTACGCGAAGAAACCGCACAAGCGCTTGAAAGGCTTGATTATCCCCGCAGCCAGCAGCTGAAAGCCGACATTTTGCAATGGCAATTTTTTCAATGACTTCTTCAGTAAAGTGGCATGGTCATTACCCCGCAGAGGCGTAAAATCCTGCTTATCAATTAAGGAGATCGCCATGAAACATGACCATTTTGTTGTGCAAAGCCCGGACACACCGGCTAAACAGTTACTGCTTCTGTTTCATGGCGTCGGCGACAATGCCGTCAACATGGGACAGATAGGCAGCTGGTTTGCACCCGTTTTCCCGCAGGCGCTGATCGTCAGCATCGGTGGCGTGGAGCCGTGCGGCCCGAACGGACGGCAGTGGTTCTCCGTTGAGGGCGTGACGGAAGAGAGCCGTCAGGCGCGCGTTGATGCCGCCATGCCTGCGTTTATCGACACCGTACGCTACTGGCAGCAGCAGAGCGGCGTGGGTGCCGACGCGACGGCGCTGATTGGCTTTTCGCAGGGGTCGATCATGTCCCTTGAGAGCGTAAAAGCGCAGCCGGGGCTGGCGTCCCGCGTGATTGCCTTTAACGGCCGCTTCGCGACGCTACCGCAAAGCGCGACGACGCAGACCACGATCCATCTGATCCACGGGGGGGAAGACCGGGTAATTGAGCTTTCGCATGCGGTTGCAGCCCAGGACGCGCTGATGCGTGAAGGCGGGGATGTGACGCTGGATATCGTGGACGATCTGGGTCATGCCATTGACGATCGCAGCATGCAGTTTGCGCTCGATCATCTGCGCTATACCGTACCGAAGCACTACTTTGATGAAGCGCTCAGCGGCGGTAAGCCGAATGATGATGATATTGTAGAGTTTATGTGAGTTGCCCCTCACCCCCAGCCCCTCTCCCCAGAGGGGCGAGGGTCAGGGTGAGGGGTGTGCACAATTACTTCTT